>JBDRML010000001.1:0-70662 GCA_043812195.1 Candidatus Woesearchaeota archaeon
AGAAAAACTTAAAAACATATAATATATATAAAATATTAAATTCTTTAAAATTTAAATAAATTAAAGCTTAAAATAGCATTATACCAAAATATAAAAAACACCATTAAAATAAGATAAAACAATGAAATTAAGCACATTAAATATATCTAATCAAAACATAGAACAAAACATTCCAAAGGAAAATAACACAAATTCCTAAAAAATTACTTCTCCATTAGAAATCAAGGTGTGAGGGGTATAAAATAGCGTCAAAAGAACGAATAAATTTATATATTAACAATTATATTTTTCAATATGGACATAATACTAATCTTAATACTCTTAGTAATCCTTTTTATAATAATAGAAGCCTCAAAACACTTATTTTTCAAAACAGTAACTAAAATGGTTTTCATAATTATAATACTATTAATAGTCTTTTTTGTAGTAATAGGGAGTTTAAACTCAGAAAACATGTTAAAAACAGACAATGAATTTATTCAAACAGGTGCATCTGTAGTTGAAGACATTGAAGAACAAGACATTTTTGAAACAATAAATGATAAATTAAAGGACCTCAAAGATGATATATTCAAAAAATGACCATAAGAAAATTTTATAAAGAATAATAAACTCTCTATAAAAATCGGAGGTATGATCATATGCCATCAGAAGATAAAAAATACACAAAACAACTAATAGGAAAGACTGTTGTCAGTAAATCAGGTAAAAAATTTGGAGAAGTAGGAAACTTCGTTTTTGAAGTTAAAACAGGTGAATTAATAAGTGTTGTTCTTAGAAACGCAACAACTTTCACAGACGGATTAGATCTTGAAAAGGATGAACAAGGAAATTTATTAATACCACACAGCGCCATAGTTGCAACAGGTGATTTTGTAGTAGTTTCAGAAGAAGACATAATATAAACAATTAGTAAGATTTAAAAAACAGTTTATCTAATTCTTATTATGGATTTCAAAAAACAAATAGAAACAATTCTAAAAAGAGAAACAAAACTAAAAGAAATACCATTAGAAATACCAAATAATCCAGATTTCGGAGATTATGCATTTCCTTGTTTTATATTATCAAAGAGATTAAGAAAGTCACCAATAGACATAGCGAAAGATCTTCAAAAAATAAAAATACCAAAATCAATAGAAAAAGTAGAAGCAAGGGGACCATATTTAAATTTCTTCATAAATAAATCAATATTCATAGAAGGAACAATAAAGAAGATTCTAAAAGAAAAAGACAATTATGGTAAATCAAAACCAAGCAAAGAAATAATTTTAATAGAATCTCCTGGGCCAAATACAAACAAACCATTACATCTAGGACATCTAAGAAATATGGTTTTAGGAATATCAATATCAAAAATACAAGAAGCAGCAGGGAAAAAAGCAATAAATGTAGACATCATAAATGATAGGGGGATACACATTGCAAAATCAGCATTAGCTTACAAGAAATTCGGGAAAAACAAAAAACCAAATAAAAAATCAGATCATTTTGTAGGAGATTATTACATACTTTATTCTAAAAAATTAAAACAACACCCAGAACTAGAAAACGAAGCACAAGAGATGATAAGAAAATATGAAGAAGGAGATAAGCAAACTATAAATCTATTCAATAAAATGAACAAATGGGCCATTAACGGCTTTAAAGAAACATACAACAGAGTAGGTATTAATATTAAAAAAACATATTTGGAAAGTAAACACTACAAAAAAGGAAAATCAATTGTTCTAAAAGGCCTTAAAGATAAAACATTCAAAAAAGACAAAGAAGGAAACATAACAATAAATTTGGAAAAATATGATCTTGGAGAAAAAATTCTTCTAAGAAAAGACGGAACTTCAGTTTATATCACTCAAGATATCTACTTAGCACAAAAAAGATACAAAGACTTTAGATTTGATAAAATGATATATATAGTAGGATCTGAACAAATACACCATTTCAAAGTTTTATTCACAATCTTAGAAATATTAGGATATAAATTCGCTAAAAAATGTTATCATCTTCCATACGGAATGGTTTACTTACCAGAAGGAAGAATGAAATCAAGAGAAGGAAAGGTTATAGATACAGATAATTTATTAGATGATATAAAAGAATTAGCAAAGAAAGAAATAATAAAAAGAAATAAAGTATCAAAAACAGAGCTAGAAAAAAAATCAAAGCAAATAGCACAAGCTGCAGTTAAATTCTTTTTATTAAATAGAGACTCATTAAAAGACTTCACATTCAATCCAGAGGAATCAATTAAGTTTGAAGGGAACACAGGACCATATATTCAATATACACATGCAAGAGCATGTTCTATCCTAAGAAAAGCAAAGACATTCAAACCAGTATACAGATTCAACCACGAAGAACAGCAGATAATAAAACAATTATCAGAATTACCAGATATAATAAAACAATCAGCACAAAATTATAAAACACACATAATAACAAACTATCTCTTAGCAATATCAAAAAAGTTTAATGAATATTATCAAAAATATCCAGTTTTAAACGCAGAATCAAAAATAAGAAACTCAAGATTAACATTAGTCAAAGCAATTATACAGACAATTAAAAACGGATTATCTCTTTTAGGTATAGAATCTCCTTCTAAAATGTAGAATTATGTCAGAGCCAATATTATAAAGGCTATCACTGCTAACGATATTCCCACATAGGCCCAAGGAGATAATATTTCTTTTAAAACCAATAATCCCAAAATATTTGCAAGAATAATAGATACTGCACCAAAAAGAGCCATAGTTTTTCCAAGTTCAATGGTTGTAAAAACATATAGTTGACCAAACATAGCAATTATTCTAATAATAAAGTAAGAAGTAAACCACACACTTAAAAATGTGGCTAACACAAAGCCTTGCTTAGGCATATATGTTCTTGCAAGAAGATCACTTGTTGTAAACAATAATTGTGCTCCCACTAAAATAATTATTGGCCAGTTCATATATCAAAATTTTAAAAGAGATTAATAAATATTACGATTACTCAAATACTGTAAGTACATTTTCGTAGAAACATTTATAAACAAACCCAGAATCTCAATTATGGTGATATAAAATGCCAGTAATTGGATTTAATTTAAATAATATTTCAGCAGAGAAAAGAAACCAAATATCAGGAAAGCTGAAAATAAACAATAATTTGAAAATAACAACAATAGAAAAAGAAAAGCAAACAATAACAAATTCTGATGAAGTACTAAAATTTAATTTCAAATTTGATGTGTCCTACGATCCAGATATAGGCAATCTTAATATGGAAGGAAGCCTATTATTAATGGAAGAACCTAAAAAAGTACAGCAAATAATGACGGATTGGAAAAAAGATCAAAAATTATCAAAAGAAACATCTACATTAGTTTTTAATACAATACTAGCAAGATGCAATGTAAAAGCACTAACATTAGCACAAGATATAAGCTTGCCACCACATTTTAGACTACCATTAATAAGACCAAATCAAGATTAAAAAAATTCTTTAAGATTTTTTCTTTGTTTTATCTTTTTTACAGCTTCATCCCAGTTACAACCATCATCTTTCATAACTTTAGATATCTGCAATTCTTTGTTCATACTACTAAAAATTCAATCCCATTTATATATATACCCTCATTAGATTATAAACTATTGAATCATCTTCTTTCCTATCTATATTTTTAAAGCAGATACTACTTTAAAATTAACAAAGAGTTCATATCCATAAGTCACAACAATAAAAACCAGAAAATTTATATTAGCCAACATTAAATTAAACATATGATCTATATAATAATTTATATAATAATCATAACAGCAGTTGCAGTTATTTTGTATAAGTTAATTAAAACATTCTGGAAAGTAATCTTATTAACTTTTTTATTCACATTAATCACTTTAGGAATAATTAGTTATTTAGTGTACACAGATGTGAAAGATATAATAGATACACCAAAACTAATCATTTTAGATTCAAACAATAAAATACAAACAGGATACATAATAAATCAAGAAACACAAGATCCAATATCTCCAGATAAACTAAATGAAATAAACGAGAAATATAAGACAAATTCATTAGCATCTATAACTGAAGGAAAATACAGGCTATTCATTTTAAAATCAACAATATTCAATGAATTACCAGAGCAAATAGGATATAAAAATATAACATATCCTAAAAAAAGCTTAATTAGATCATTAGATACAAATACATCAGAAGAATTCTTAAATGAACTAGGAGTCTACCAAGAAGATATAATTGGCATAATTTCGGATACACTTTCAGAAGAAGACATAATAAAATACAAAGCAACAGTAACAGGGATATTATTATTCAAATTAGCAGAAGACCCTAAAAAATTAATAAAACAGATAAACTCAGAAAACTTCAAAATGTACCCAAGCTCAATAACAATAACTATAATAAATCAAATACCTTCAATATTATTAGAATCACAAATTAAAGCCAGACTATCTGGCATAAAAATAGGAGAATAATATGCAAGTCTTAAAACCATGTCAAATATGTAAGCAAGCAATAGCAAAACATAATTGCCAAAAATGCGGAGCACATGTTTGCGATTCATGCTTCAACAAAGAAAAGAATATTTGTACAAATTGTAAATAATCAAAAGGAGGTGAACAAATGGCAGAAGCAGCAGCTTTTACAGCAGGATTTTGGGTATTGTTAATGTTAATCTCTGTTTGGGGATTAATATGGAAAGGATTGGCATTATGGGCATCAGCAAGAAACAAAAGCACAGCATGGTTTGTAGTGTTATTAATATTCAATACAGCAGGTATCTTACCTATAATTTATTTAGGTTTCTTCAATAAGAAAAAAAGAAGAAAATAGATAACTTTTAATTCTTTTATTATCTATCCCAATCATGGAAATAGATGAATACCTAGAAGAAGAACAAGAATCCAAATTAAAGAAAATACTTGTTATTATTGGGGGCATAATTCTGATCATCTTAATTATTTCTTATTTAATAGTAAGTTTTCCAATTTTCCAGATATTAGAAAGCCTATCAGAATCAAATATAGCAGAAGATCAAAAAATAGACATAGACGATTTTTCAATAATATTCACAAAAGAAACATACAACAAATTGCAAGAACTATATCATAAAAACCTTGAGGTAGAATTTGTAGCGTGTTTACAAGGAATAAAAGAAACAGATTATAACATCAATCAAATTTATACACCAGAGATAATAGATCAGTCCTTCAACCATGTAAGTTTCAAACCTTGTTCACAAGACACATTAATAGTCTTACATTCACATCCTTATCGACACTGCATAGGATCAGAGCAAGATATAAGACATCTTAATGAACTAAAAGAAAGAAATGAAAATAGTTTAATTATCATTATGTGTGAAGAAAATAGATTCACAGTCTACAATTAGAAAATCTGTTAACCGAATATCTTAAATAGTTACAATATCTTATAGATCTATGCCAATAATATCTGATAAAAAAGTCAAAAGAATAAAGGAAGAAGTATTATTTACATTATTTGATTCACCATTAAATCCATTATATACATCTCAAATAGCTGATAAATTAATAAGAGATGAAGAGTTTACATTAAGACTACTTAAAGAACTCTTAAAAGATGGTTTAATAGAAGAAATAAATAAAAACACCGACGGTAAACCATTATTAAGGAGAAAGAAATGGTTATTAAAACCTCATGTTTATTCTGCATACAAATCGCTTTCTAAGGCCTAATCAAGGCCTAATCAATCAATCACTCAACGTTTAAGCACTGGCCAATCACTCATCAAGCACATCCTAAGCACTAATCACTCACATAATTTATTTAAACAATCACACACTCACTAATATATGACAGAATCACCAATAAAACATGCATTTTCTAGGGTTAAAGAAGATATAAAGGTCCTAGATGCTAAATTCGAGCTTATTAACTCTAAATTAGACCAAATTCTTCAAAAAAGAGACCCAAATAAGCCCAATTCTAATGAATTTAACGAAGATAAGCCCCAAAATGTCCAAATTCAACAAATCTCCAGTGGAAATGAAGGGGTCCAATCAATCAATCACTCAACAATCACTCAACAATCACTCAACAATCACTCACTCAACAATCAATCAAAAAGAATAGAAGATAGGTTTAAATCACTCACAAATCAAGAATTCAGAGTATTTCTCACAATTTACAATTTAGAAGACCAATTAGGAAGAGGTATAAATTACGATGATATAGCCTCTAAATTAAATTTATCGACGAGCTGTATTCGCTCATATATCAGTTCTATGCTCAAAAAGGGTCTCCCTATTACAAAATCAAAACTAAACAATAGATCAACAATACTCATAATTAACCCTCACTTTCGAGAATTAGGCCTAAAAGATAATCTTACAAAAGTATATTTAGGGCAAGATCCCAATCAAACTACCTTATTCTAAACAAATACTCTCACTTTTTCAATAAAATTAGCCAAAATTATCTAATTTTAGCCATATTTCCCTAGTTTTTCCTCTCACTTAACTAAACCTAGACCGTTTAGTCTCTATTTTTTATATTATACATACTCTAACATTAGGTATATTACAAAAATTCTATATTAAAAATCCCAGAGATAAGGATCTCTCACCCACCCACCCTGTGCTAACAAAAAATAGACAAATATACTCTAAATACTAATCTCACAATACGAAATCTATACATTTTCAATTAACTAAATAAGTAAATTCTAAAAATAATATACTCTATAAAAAATCATATAAAATTAATGTTAGAAAACTGTTCGGTAATTGTTCGCCGAACATTCGCCGAACGTTCTACGAACAGTCTATAGACGTCTACGAACATTCGCCGAACATTTCAAAAAGTTTATATAGACAAGATTCTTAAGAAAAGTATGTTAGATTGGTTATTCAAAAAAAGAGAAGATAAGGATTTTACAAAAAAATTTAATGAAGTGGAGTCCACTTTAAAGACGTCATTCTCAAATATTAAAGAAGATATGAAAATTTTATTCGAACATACTGAAAAAGCACATTCAAAACACTCAAAACATGAAGAGAATTTTCAAAAGATACACCAAAGATTATTAGCATTAGAAGCATTAATCTATAAAGACAAAGATATTGAAGAGGTAGTAAATGAAATAGAAGAAATAGAGACAGAAGAAAGAGATCATCTAACAGAAATTTCACAAAAAATATGCATGGTATTAGCTGCACTAGGTAAAGAAAATCCAGAAAAATTAATACCATTAAAAATACTGGCAGAAGAAATGTATCCAGATAAGAAGTATCAAGGAATAAGATCCACAATATCACAATACACGACAGAACTAGAGAAATTAGGGTATATTCAAAAGAAAAGAAGAGGGAGGCAAGTATATATAAAGTCGACAGAAAAGAATCCTTATTTAAAAAAACAAACAAAACAAAAAAAGAAAATAAAAGTTAAAAACTAAAAGTTTAAATACTATTAATTCTAAAATTAAGTTAAGAGGTGTTTACATTGCCCAAAGCTAAAAAGAAAAAAACAACTAAAAAAGCTATTAAAAAGACATTAAAAAAAGCACCAGCAATACCAATAAACCCAATAAAAAGAAATATCTGTAAAAGCCATACACCCTATGTAAATCCTTTAAGCATAGTTCTTTATTTAATCGGATTGATAGTTATCATTTATGGTGCCTGGTTCCGTGAGTTACTCTGGTTAATGTTAGGGTTTGTACCAATAATAGTTGGAGTTTGGTGGGCATATATCATTAAAAAATGAAAAACCAAAGAAGAAAAATATTGGATTGGGTCTGGATCAAACAGAATTTCTGGAATGTAGTATTAATATGGATAATATGGCAGATAATAGTTGCAGTGATTTTTGCAATAATTACTCAATTATTTGGTATTCCAATAGCTTAAAACCTTTAAGCAATGCTTAAAACATAAAAATAGTTAACTTTATAGTTTTTTTTGTATTTACCTATTTATGGTAAAAATAATAAGCATTTGGTATCATAAATTAGAATCTCATTATGGTATAAATGATAGTCCTTATTCGGAAAGGAAACCAGATACTTATTTTATTAAAGAAACAATTAATAATGGTCTAGAATCAAAAGTAATAAAAATGTTAGAAGAAAAAGATTTATTAAAAAGAGGTATAATTGTTCAATTATCATATTCTAACGACGAAGAAAAGGAAAAGGTTACCAAATTAGGCCAAATAATGCAAAAAATAAACCCCAAAGTCAAAATTACTAAAGAGTAGTAACAAATAGAAAAGTTTTTAAAGACAAATTACTATAATCATAACATGACACATGAACAAGATATATTTGATTTAAGTAATATAAGATCGGTTCCAAGAGAGAGATTAAGAAAGGGTGGCCCAATAAAATTAGCAAATATTCATATAAACTCTTTAGATCCAATAAATTTTAACATAACAGAAATAAGATTTAATGCCGAACAGAGTTTAGATACACAAATAAAACAAAGAATTTCTCCTATTAGAGATAAATTAACTATTTTGGGGTTTGATGGAGATAAGTTGTATACAGCCATATATGAAGCAGTAAGAAATGCGCATCAACACGGAAATAAATCAGATCATTCTAAACCAGTTAAAGTTGGTTTGAGATATTCAAAAGACCACATTGAATGCATAGTTTCAGATTTAGGGCAAGAACTAGATCCCGAATTTGCAAGTTATGTATTATTCCACAGATTAGGTTGTCAAGACGAAGTTAAACCAACAGATTTCTATAGTTTTACCGGAAGAGAAAAACCAAATCCAAATAATGGAACAGGAACATATTTTATGCATTTATACTCAGATGAAGTTAAATATTGTATATCTCCAGAAGGGGGATTACTAGTTTTATTATCCCAAAAGAAAAGAGAGAGAAAAACATCAAACAGAGAATTTACTTAGAATATTAGATTCTTAAGAAATTTAACAAGTTTAATAAATAGCTTGATATTTACTTTTTTATGGCATTAGAAGATAACTTAAAATTATATGAAGTCACCATAACAGCATATTTTCCAGAAATCAGTGATAGAATAGACTACAGAATGTACACTCCAGCAACAAACGGAGAAGATATAATAAAGAGGATAGAAAAAGAAAGGAGAAGAATACTTTTTTTAACAAGAACACGAGATGACACAATAGGAACAGCAGAAATAACACAATTTGCTGAAGTTCGCATAGAAGGCTATGAAATAACATTAAAAAAGCTAAATACTCAAGAGAAAAGATACCTAAAATAAACATAGTTCGCCTAACATACATGAGAACCAGGCTTTTCACCCAAAATAAGCCATTTTATACTCATTCTTACCAAAACACCACACTTCTACCAATTCTGTGGTGGAAATAAGCCCAAAACACAACATATATAAGCAAGTATTGCGTTTTTTATGTTAAATGGACAAAAAAGAGGCTAATAAAGGTTCTATCAAAAAATCCAAACAAAAGTACAATATTTACTATCTCTCTATGGATGATATGAACAAGATAATAAATGTCGCCAAATCACTCAGAGATTCATTAGTATTAAAAATATTAGCTAGAACTGGAATGAGGAGATTTGAATTATGCAATCTTAGAATACAAGATGTAGACTTTACTAAAAAGAGGATATATATACCAAAAGCAAAAGGAAACAAACCAAGAACAGTACCAATAGATCAAGACACACTCCAAACAGTAAAGTTTTACATTGGGTCAAGGCAACATGGAAAACTCATTCAAAGCAACAAAAAAGATGTTGATGGGTTGGATGAAAGTAGAATTAATGCAATAATGAAGAATACAGCAGAAAAGGCTGGAATAAAACATCCAGATCCAATTAAAAAACATATGAATCCTCATATATTCAGACATAGCTTCATTAGACATCTAATTAAGGTGGGTATGCCTCCGAATTATGTACAACAAATAGCAGGGCACTCAGATATCAGGACAACACTACAAATGTATGGGATACCTGGTATAGAAGACATACAAGAGAAATATGATCAAATTGTAGAATCTTTTTACACAACAACATAACAAGCTTGCCAAACACCGACGGAAAGTATTTAAATTAATAAATCAATTAAGTTAAAATGAAAAATAAAGGAGTATCTAACACAGTAAGAATCAAAATACTAAAAAGAGATAACTATGAATGCCAAAAATGCGGAGAAGCAGATAAAACAAGCAAAACACTAGAGATACACCATGTAAATCCATTTTATCAAAGCCACGACGACAGTTTTAATAATCTAATCACATTATGTTCAACTTGCCACAAATATGCTCCCAATTCTACAGAAGAGTTTCAAGGGTATATATCTGATCAAATTAGTGCAATCGCGACGGTATTGTCTAAAATATTTAAAAAAGTTATAGAAGAATATACCGACAAGGAATGGGAAGGACTTGAGCAAGAAATAGAAAAAGAACAGAAACTTCCTATCAATACTTAAAACTTATAGGTCTCAAAACTTACTATCAATAATTAAAAGTTATGCACATATATAAAACTAAATAGTTTAATCAAAACTTAAAACTTTAAAACATTCAAAAATCCTCGACGGCGTTAATAAGCTTTATATACTAGTAAAATAATAATCAAATATCACTTTAAAAGGGGGTGAATCATTTGGGAAAAGTAATTGCTAAAAACGTTATCACAAGAAAACCAGGATTTCTTTATTATGTAGACGGACAAGGAAATGTTTGTGAAGCAAAGATGTCTCGTGGTGGCAAAAAAAAGAAGGTTGCTAAAAAGAAAGTAACAAAGAAAAAGAAGAAGTAAATTAATTATTTTATTTTTTTATTTCTTTTAACATAAGAAAGAACTCTAACAATTATTTTTATTTATTCAATTTAACAAAAATAATATATACTAGACCTTATTATATTAAACAATGAGAATATTTACAAATATATTTAGGAAAAGAACAGCAAAAAAAGCAAGATCAACTTTCCAAAACCTAAAACTGATAGATACTACTACTGGAAATTATGAAGATTTTTATGAAAAATTATCAAATAAAAGCCTAATTTTATTAATTACAGGAAAAAGAGGAAGTGGCAAAACAGCGTTAGGTATGAAACTATTAGAAATTGCAAATTATACAGGAAAACCATGTTACGCAATCGGATTTCAAGATTCAAAATTACCAAGATGGATAATAAAATCAAAGAGTTTAGAAGAAGTAACAAATAATTCAGTGGTGCTTGTTGATGAAGGGGGAATAGTATTCAGTTCTAGGGAAAGCATGGGATCTTCAAATAAATGGCTCAGTAAACTAATGGCAATAGCACGTCATAAAAATATAAGTTTATTCCTAATAACTCAAAATTCAGGAATGATAGATCTCAATGTGTTGAGACTTACAGATACAATTATACTAAAAGAACCAAGTCTACTACAATCAACTTTTGAAAGAAAAGCCATAAAGGAAAAATACGAAGAAGTTAGTAAAATATTCAAAAAACAAGATGAAAAAAGTTCTAAATTTTACATTTGGGATGATGATTTTGAAGGATTAGTAAAATTTGATTTACCTCCCTTTTGGAATCAATCAATAAGTAAAAGTTTTAGTAAATTAAAAAAATAATTACTTCTTCAAAAATTTATTCAATTCTTGATTCTTTATATCTTGATATTTCTTAATTTTTCTCCAACCAACTAGATCTAATCTTCTTTTTTCACCACAATTAGGACATTTTGAAGGTTTTTTATTGTCTGTAGTATTAGACATCCATTCCCAATTACAACTCTTACACAACATAGTATGTCTAAATAACCCTTCACCATCTGAGGAAGATGCTTCTCCATCATTCATTCTAAATCTAGAGATAAACAAAAACAAAATAAGGACAAACAAAGAAAAGATAGCAGCTAATAGGTATTTATTATTAGACATATCCAATAATGACAAAGCAATAAAAGTAAAAATAAACGCAATAACATAAACAATCAGATCTTCAACAAGCTGTTTATGAAATTGACCCATATAATAGGGAATCTTACAAAATTTATAAAACTAACCCATATAGCTAATTTCCCTTTCTTCACTATTTGTTTTTACAACATTAGCTTTTTTAACTATAGTTTTAATCTTTTCTTCGAATTGTTCAGCTTTCTTCAATAAAGGTTTATAATCTACTCCTAAACCAAGATATTTATCCAAAACCTCAATTATCTTAGCAGCAGCTCTACTATCTGGCAATCCAGTCTTTGTTTCAGCAAATATACACGAAATAGGAACTTTATCTGCCTTCAATAATAAGCTCGCACTAACTCCCATAATAATTCCTTCTTCTAAAGGTTTAATTCCAACTTTATCCCACTTCTTAGATTTAATTTTAGAATAATAATATGCCTCACAACCACCTTTCTCTTTTCCAACTGCACCAACACCCTCAATACTAATAACTTCTTTAGCTTTTAATTTCTTGGCCATCTCTTCCAAAACATTTGCTAGTTTCCACTCAACACCTTTTATGTTCGTAATAGTATGTAATATAACCAAATTATATTTCTTGTTATAAAAAATTCCCAAAGGATCAATCACTTTTTTATCATGAACAGCAACGATAGGGTTCATTTCACTAAACCATATAGAGCCTATCTTAACAGTTTCTAAGTGATCTAATAAAAATTCAGTAGAAATAGTCCCTACTAATCCAAATCCTGGAAAACCTTCTATAATAGTTACATTTTGTGGTTTTTTCCATAATTCTATTTTCATAAAATAACTATTCTTTCTAATCTTTAAATATCTTTCTATACAAAAACTATATAAAATAGAAAATCAAAATTTCTGCCATGGTTGATAGGGCACTTATAAACTATATTAAAGACGGTCTTTCTAAAGGATACTCAAAAGAAGAACTTAAAAAAATTCTTTTAGAAAATGGCTGGTCAATAAAAGAAGCAATGGAAGCACTAAGTATAGTATCAAGGATGCCAGTTCAACAAAAAACAGGAACACAAACACAACAACCACAAAGAAAATTAGCAGTAACTAGTCTAACAACTATTGAAAGAGATAGATTAGTCCCATTTATGAAAGCTGCACTAAACAAAGAAATTGATAGAGAAGACATAAAATTTGCACTAATAAAAAAAGGTTGGCCAGAAGACAAAGTTATGGAAGCATTTAGGTTAGTAGATATTGAAAAAGAAGAAGCAATGCAAAAACCAGTAGAATACGGACAATATAAACCAGAATCTGGATTTGAATTTGATCCAAAAAGAATTATGTCTTATATTTTAAGTTTTATCCTTATGACTTTAGTAATAGGTGCAACAGTTTCCCTTTTAATGTATGTAATTGCAATAACAGAATATAAAGTTATTGATCCAAAAACAGGAAGCCTTGTTAAAGGTGCATGTCTTGAAGAAAAATGTGCAGACATGAAACGTCATGCCTTTATGGAAATTGGTTTACATCCAGATGCTACAGACAGAGGAAATTTATGGACTGCAATAATAATTGGTGCAGTATCAGCATTAATAATTTTATTAGCATTTATATTCGTATCTTTTAGAACAGCATTATTATGGGTTGTAAACTTGTTGTATTTCATGTTTATATGTTATATAGCTTATTTATGGATACGCTTTAATTACATAACATTGGGATAACAAAAGGCTTTTAAACTAATTCTTTTCAATTTTTAAGTATGGGCCCATAGCTCAGTTTGGCTAGAGCACTTGGCTCTTAACCAAGGGGTCGCGGGTTCAAATCCCGTTGGGCCCATTCACAATCTTAAGTTAATTTTATATATACTTCAATCATTATTATTTCTATGATCAAAAAAGATGAAAAGAAAGTTATAATTGAATTACAAAACGCCTGCAAATATTATTATATGGGGCACAATATTTTAAAAGCAGTCAACGGAGTTTCTTTGAAAATTAGAGAAGGAGAATTTGTTGCAATAATGGGGCCATCTGGTTCAGGCAAATCTACTATGATGAATTTAATAGGTAGTTTAGATGTTCCAACTAAAGGAAAAATATTTCTTGACGGAGAAGATATTTCCACATTAGATGAATCAGATCTAGCTCAAATAAGAGGACAAAAAATAGGATTTATCTTCCAATCATTCAATCTCATAAATAATCTTACTGCAAAAGAAAATGTAATGATTCCTATGATTTTTCAAGGATATGATATTGATGAAAGAGGATTTAGAGCAGATGAACTAATAAAATTAGTAGAATTAACACCCTGGGCTGCACATTCTCCAGGAGAACTTTCTGGAGGTCAGCAACAAAGAGTTGCAATTGCTAGAGCCTTAGCAAATTCCCCAGAAGTTGTGTTAGCAGATGAACCTACTGGAAACTTAGATACAAAAACTGGCGAAACTGTTATGGATTTTCTCAATGGATTGAACAAAAAAGGAAAAACTATTGTCATGGTCACTCACGATCCAGATTTAGCTAAAGAATATGCGGATATTGTATATTGGTTAAGAGACGGAAAAATCGAAAAAGTAACTAAGAAAACAGTTAAACGGAGAATAAAGTAGGATGATTAAAGATTTTTTTTATTTAGCTTTCAAAAATCTCAAAAGCAGAGGAATTAGATCATGGTTAACTTTATTAGGAATATTTATTGGAGTAACCGCAGTTGTCTCTCTAATTTCTTTAGGAAACGGTTTACAAATGGCTGTAGCGAGTCAATTTGGCATAAGTGAAAATGAATTGATTACTGTTCAGGCAGGTGGTCTAAGTGGATTCGGCCCTCCAGGAAGCACAGTTGTAGATCCTCTAACAAGAGAAGATGCAAACGCAATCGAAAGATTAAGCAGCGTAAAAAACACAGTTCTAAGAAATATTGAGGACGGAATAGTTGAGTACAATAATTATGTAAATTTCAGGTATGTTGGAACCATACCAGAAAATAAAGAAGATATAAAATTAATCAATGCACAATTAGACGCAGAACCATTACTTGGCAGACTCCTTAAAGAATCTGATTTAGGAAAAGTGGTCTTAGGTTATAATTTTTATAATAAAAAAGAAGAATGGGGCGACAAAGTAATAGAACCAGGTAAAGCGATACTAGTCAATAATGAAAAATTTGAAGTCATAGGGATTGTAGAAAAGAAAGGAAGCATAATTATGGACAACGTTGTCCTAATGCTTGAAAGTGATGCAGATGATTTATTTGGATTTGGAGATGAAGCTGATGTTATCATTGTAGAACCAAAAAATAAAGAAGAAATAGCAAAAACAAAAGAAGATATTGAAAAATTATTAAGACAAAGAAGAGATGTAGATGAAGGTGAAGAAAATTTTGAAGTAAGTACTCCAGAAGCAGCATTAGCTTCTGTAAATAGTATTCTTGATGGTGTACAAATATTCATAGTAATTATTGCTTCCATCTCAATATTCATAGGAGCAATTGGGATTATCAATACAATGATAACTTCTGTCATGGAAAGAAAAAAAGAGATAGGAATAACAAAATCAGTAGGTGCAAGAAACGAACATGTCTTCTTACAATTTTTCATAGAATCTAGTTTATTAGGTTTAATCGGCGGTGCAGTTGGAATTTTATTTGGTACATTAATCGGATTTGCAGGAATCTATGGAATTAATCTATGGTTAGGCACAGAATTGGGATTAAACATTGATTTTATCTTAATTTTTGGTTCATTATTTGGTAGTTTTTTAATCGGAGGCATAGCCGGAATAGTTCCTGCAATGCAGGCAGCAAAACAAAATCCAGTGGAGGCTTTAAGAGGATAATGTTAAGCGGAGAAAGCGTCAAATATTCATTAAAAAATTTGAAAAAACATAAAGCTAGAAGTTTTTTAACAATATTTTCTATCTTAGTCGGTATAGCAACTATTTTTATTTTTGTAAGTTTCGGGCTTGGATTATACAATTATATAGAAGAACTATCTTCCAGCTCGTCAGCAGATAAAGTACTAATAATGCCTAAAACTGCAGGAGGATTTACTTCTAATGCTGTTACTATGAATGATTCTGATATAAATGCAATTGAACGTACTCCAAGAGTTTACGAAGCTACAGGTATGTATTATGGTGCTGCATTAGTAAAACAAAATAAAAATCAAAAATATACATTTCTTATTTCATACGATCCCAAAAAAGATATGATTCTAGAGTCTTTTGCTGTTGATGCTATTGAAGGAAGAGTACTCAAACCAGGAGATACAAATAAAGCATTACTAGGATATAATTATCTAATTCCAAATAAAATATTTCCCAAAGCATTAAAATTAAATGATAATATAGAAGTAAATGGAGAAAATCTTAAGATAATTGGATTTTTAGATGAAATTGGAAATCCCCAAGACGATTCTCAAGTATACATTACAAATGAGCAATATGAATCAATGAATCCTGATACGAATTCTTATGGTCAAATATTTGCTAGAGTAGATATAAAAGATATAAATAAAGTAGTAGAAGATATAGAAAAAAGTCTAAGAAGATCAAGAGATTTAGAAAAAGGCAAAGAAGATTTCACAGTACAATCTTTTAATGAGTTAATCGAAGCTTATTCTAGCGCATTAAATATAGTTATCGGATTCGTGCTTCTAATAGCTCTTATCTCTGTTATAGTTTCCACAGTAAACACTGCAAACACAATGATAACCTCAGTTTTAGAAAGGTACAAAGAAATTGGAGTCTTAAAAGCTGTAGGAGCAAGAAACTCAGAGATTTTTAGTATATTCTTATTTGAAAGTGCATTCTTAGGATTTGTAGCAGGAGTTTTAGGATGTTTATTAGGTTGGACAATAGCAAGTATTGGAGGTTTAATTCTAAAAAATTTAGGTTGGAGTTTCCTGCAACCTTATATTTCAATTTACTTATTTGCAGGTTTAATTTTATTTGCTGTAGTCACAGGCGCAATTTCAGGCGCTTTACCAGCAAGAAGAGCTTCAAAAACAAATATCGTAGACGCATTAAGAACAGAATAATTATACAAATATATTAAAAAGATTTTTAACGGTATTTAAAACTACATGGCTTGAGAAAATATTTGTGAACATTTTCTAATGATACTCTTTCTATAGCCTCTAGATTTCCGCTTTGGATTGCTCTATCTAATCTCTTATAGTGTGATTCTTGCGCTCGAGCATTTAGTCTATTTTCTAATTCTCTAACTTTTCTTATGTTTTCCCAATCAATTTCTGCTAATTGAAGTGTTGGAAATATTGCAGTTAAGGTTAAGTTTACCATAAAAATGGTAGTTTTAAAAGGATATTTAAATCTTTCTATTTTGTAGTAATATGGTGGTAGTAACAAGAGAAAGGTTCATAAAGGGATTAATAACAATAATTTTATCATATTTAAGATATGAAAATGAGAAAAAATGAGTAAAAAAATATATAAATATAAAGAATATCTATATGAGACTTATTATTTACCTATAGAGTTTCGTGAGGATGGATTTTATTTAGGTCATGTTGGTATTGAAGAAATTGATACAAATAATGGGCCTTTAACCTATCCAGAATTGATAGCTGCTTTGATAGATGAGACTAGACCAAATAACCATGGAACTGAATTAAATTTAGTTTAAAATACAATAGACGCGATTTGTCTCAGGCTGAGGTTGAAGGTTTGGAAGGAATTATAAAACTTAAAAATCAAACAGGGGAATTAGTTCGAAAAATAAATGAAACTAAAGATTTGTTAAGTGATGAATAAAAACCCACTTTTTATTTTTTTTAAAAGATCCATTAATTTAACAATGCAGAATAGTCAAAAACTTTATATACTGAAAAAATACAAAATCAATTATGAAAGGGGTGATAAAATATCAATTTGTATTAATTTTATTCTTAAGTTTGTTTATGATAAATTTTGTTTCTGCTGCTAGTGTAAATAAACCATGTGATCTAGATGCATCTTTAGTAAATCAAGACCCTTATCCAGCGATACAAGATGGTTATGTTGAAGTATTATTTCAGATAAATGGTGTAAATGATAATTGTTATGGTGGTGTTGTTGCAGAATTAGTTTTAGATTATCCATTCTCATTAGACCTAGGAGATTACACAAGAGCCATCAAATCAAGCACATATGCAGGATATGGCACTAGTTCTCATTGGAATCTATTATATAAGTTAAGAGTTGATAAAAATGCAATAGAAGGAGATTATGAAGTAGAGCTTAGATATGGTGAAGGAAGTTATTTAGGTTTAAATGGCTATAAATTAAATAAATTCAACATAACTGTAGAAGACGGAAGAACTGATTTTGAAATTCATATTGATAATTACAAAATAAAAGACAAAACTATTACTTTTGAAATCTTAAATACGGGAAATCAAGACATTGAAGCATTAACTTTAGAAATCCCTCAACAACCAAATATTGATGTAAAAGGATCAAATAGAAATATAGTGGGAGATTTAGATTCAAATGAATACACCACTGCAGATTTTGAAGCAATCCCTTACGATGGAAATATAAATATTAAAGTTTTTTATACAGATGTCACTAATGAAAGAAGAGTATTAGAAAAAACAGTGTATTATGATTCAAGTTATTTTTTAGACACAATAGAAAACAAACCAGCAAGTATGACCACAACTTATACAATTCTTGGAATTATAGTTTTGATAATTGCATTCTTTATTTTCAGAAGATTTAGAAAAAATAGTAAGTCAAAACACAGAAAAAAATTCAAAATCTAATAACCATTATTCTTATAAACACAACTTGATTACCTTTTAAAATGAAATATTTATTCTTAGATATAGAAACAGTCCCAATAGAAATAAAGGATGAAACTATCAGAGAATACTTAATGGACAAACAGATTAGCAAAGAGATGAGAGCATTTAATCCAAGCTACTCAAAAATAATTACAATTTGTATCAAACCCTTAGGAGAAGAAATTATCACATTAACAGGTAATGAAACAGAAATATTAACCAAAATGTGGCAAATCCTAAGCAACGAAAACCAGAAAGAAAAAATTACTATAGTAACCCATAATGGATATCAGTTTGATATACCTTTTTTAATTTTAAGATCAATAACCAATGATGTAACAATTTCAATAAATATAAACACAAACAAATGGTCAATGGAAAATTCAAACCACTTTGACACAATGCTATTCTTTTCTCAATATGGGACCTTCACAAACACAAGACTAACAATATTAGGAAAAATGTTTGACATAGAAACCCCTGGAGAAGGTGTATCTGGCGCAGATGTAGAAAGATTATATCACGAAGGAAAAATAGAACTAATAAACAAACATTGTAAGGAAGATGTAGAACTGCTAGAAAAAGTATTCTCTAAAAAATGTATCAAACATTTAGAAGCAAGAAGAAGTAGATTATAATAATTTTTCTTTACCCAAGAACATATTCACACTTATTATTTACACATTCACAAGTTCCAGGGATACATTGTCCAGAAACAAACATTTTTCCAAAAATAGTAGTTCTTCCAGTTGAATAAGATTCACCAATATTAACACAAGTCCCGCAAGATACCAGCTTACAATCAGAATTCACTGAACAAGAATAATCACAATTTTCAGGGTTCCACCTAGAACATCCAACAGCTTCCTTTATCATTATAACCTCAACAACCACAACATAAACAAATATAGGAAATAAAAGTATCACTAAGAATATCTTAACCCATTTTTTCATAATTAACAATTAAAAATAAAACTATTTAAATTATTCTATAACAATAAGTCTTTTATATGTTCTATATGGTCAGCTACTTTCTCACCAGTCTCTGTTAACTTAATTGTCTTTATTCTTCCCTTTTTTTCAAAATTAACCAATTTATTTTTCTCCATTTCTTGGATAATCTTAACAGCATGAGAATAAGTACAATCAACTTCCTTAGCTAATACAGAGCCGTATCTTGTCTTAGGATTGTTTCTTAGTGCTACAAGAATCATAGCGGGTTTTCGTCTGAAAAACACTTCAAATATATCTTTTTTGTCCACTTCCATTACTCCCTATGAATCAGCCATTATATTTAAAGCTTTATATATTCTACTATATATATTTTCTGTAACTTACTTTTAAATAGCCTCTTTAAATCAGGATATAACGCAACATTTATATAACTATTTTTTATGTCTTAAATTATGTTAGACATAAAATTCATTAGAGAAAATGCAGATTTAGTAAAGAAAAATCTTGATAAAAGAAATCAGCCTGAAAAAAAAGAGTTGGTAGATACAATTCTAAAGCATGATAAAAAATGGAGATTCCTAAAATTAAAAGCAGACAAATTTAGAAATCAAAGAAATGATTTAACAGCCCAAATCCAAAAATTAAAAACACAAAATAAAGATGCAGATTCTAAAATAAAATTAGCTAAAGAAATTCCAGAAAAGATAAAGGATACAGAAGCAGAGATGGAAGAATTAAAAAAAGAAATAAAATCCTACATAAATAGAATTCCTAATATCTTACATGAAAATGTCCCAAAAGGAGATTCAGATAAAGATAACAGACCTTTCAGATTTTATGGAAAACAAACTAAACACGATTTTGAATTAAAACCACACGGAGAATATTTAGAAGAATCTGACTTAGCAGACTTTGATCAAGCAGCAAAAGTTGCAGGATCAGGATTCTATTATTTAAAAGGAGACTTAGCATTATTAGATATTGCAATACAAAGATACGGAATAGACTTCTTATTAAAAAAAGGATTCACATTAATATCACCACCAATCACTCTTAATAAAGCTGCAATAAGCTGCGTAATTAATTTCGAAGATTTCAGAGATGTTATATATAAAATAGAAGGAGAAGATTTATACATTATTCCAACAGCAGAACACACACTAGTTGTCATGTATAAAAATAAAACTCTAAAAAAAGAAGATCTTCCAATTAAAATATGTGCCCTAACACCTTGCTTCAGAAAAGAAATTGGAAGCCATGGAGTAGACACAAGAGGATTATTCAGAGTACATCAATTCTATAAAGTAGAACAAGTCGTTTTATCAACAGAAGAAGATTCCTATTCCCATTTAGAAGAGATGCAGAAAATCTCAGAAGACTTCTTTAAATCACTCAAAATCCCATTTAGAGTAATTGAGATATGTTCAGGAGATTTAGGCCCTAAAATGTCAAAGCAATACGATATAGAAGCATGGTTTCCAAGACAAAATGATTACAAAGAAGTAACCTCAGCAGGAAATACAACAACATATCAAGCAGCATCACTAGGAGCAAAATATATAGATGGAGAAGAAAAAAAATACATTCACATGCTCAATAATACAATGGTCGCCACTTCAAGAACTATAGTTGCTATAATTGAAAATTTCCAGAAAAAAGATGGAACAATCACAATTCCAAAACCATTAAGAAGATACATGAACGGCAAAAGGAAAATCATGGGGGTTAAAAATGCCTAAAGACGAAGATACAGATGAATTTGAGGTTGTTAGTGGAAAAGAAAAAGATATCTATAATGAAGATAAAAATGAAGAACTTGAAGAATCAGACGAGATAGATGAAGCAGAAGAAGGATTCATGAAAGGATACAATGAAGATGTAGATTTAAATAAATGCTCAAATTGTGACAAACTTTTAGATAACGAAGAAGATTTCTTTGAAAGAGAATTTAAAAATACAACTTACAGATTCTGTTCACAAAGTTGCGCTGATCAATTCGAATCAAGACAGAAAAAAATTTAATCATTTCTTCCCACGAATATAATCTTCATATTTTTCCCATTTTTTTACAAATTGAAGATAATTTTTATTCCAACGTTTATTTTTCTCACTTTTTGAAAAAATAGCATCACCAGTAATACTCCCTTCATGGAATACAAACACCTTCGGTTGAACATAGACTGCATAATTTTTAGAATATAATGTATAAAGCATATCTAAATCTTCAGCAGAAGCCTGTTTATAATCTTCACAATAACCACCAACATCTTTCAGCACTTTTCTTGTAAATAAATTAAACTCACCCCAAACACCCTGTCTCCAACGAGGTATTTTAAAAGGTTTACTAAGACTTTTTATTCTCCCAATTTTAAAGTTATATCTTAATACACTTCCATTAGTTAAGGGATAAACCATTCCAACATTCTTCTTTTTCTCAAAAACTTCTTTCATAGGCTGAAACCAATTTGGAGGCACAACAGTATCATTATTTGCAATAAGAACATATTTTCCTTTAGAAAGTTCTATTCCTTTGTTCCACGCTTTAGAAAGATCAGTGATTTTTTCAAAACGATAATAAACATCTGAATTTTCTTTTAAGTACTTTATAGTTTTTTTATCTTTACTACCATTATCAATAATAATTAATTCATAATTCTCTTTAGTATTATCTCTAATACTTGATACAAATCTTTGAGTTCTAGATAGCTGATCAATAACCACAGCAACGATTGAAAGTTCCATAAATTTTATTTAAATTAGCCATATATAAATTTTTACATAGCTCTAAATCCAATTCTCTTCGACCCAAAGCTTTTTAAAAGCACCTTTAGAGCACTAAGTGCATGGTAGAGTTAATAATCTGCGAAAAACCTGCACAGTCAGCAAAGATAGCTGAAGCTCTAGCAGATACTAAACCAATCAAAAAAGAAAGAAATAAAGTTCCTTATTATGAATTAACACATAAAAAGAACAAAATCTTAATTGGATGTGCAGTTGGCCATCTATATAACTTAGCCAAAATCAAAAATGGACCATATCCAAATTTTAATATTGATTGGAAACCAAAATATGAAATGGATAAAAAATCAGCCTACATTCAAAAATACGCAATAATTCTAAAAGAACTAGCTAAAAGAGCAGATAAATTCACAGTAGCTACAGACTATGACACAGAAGGTTCTGTTATAGGTCACAATGTTGTCAAATTTATTTGCAATCAAAAAGACGCTAGTAGAATGAAATTCTCAACTTTAACAAAAGACGAATTAATTGAATCATATGAACATAAAAATAAACACTTAAACTTTGGAATGATTAATGCAGGAGAAACAAGACATCACCTAGATTGGTATTATGGTATCAATACATCAGCAGCACTAACAAATTCAATAAAAGCAGCTAATGGCGGATATAAACAAATGTCATCTGGAAGAGTTCAAGGGCCCACTTTAAAATTAATAGTAAAAAGAGAAGAAGAGATATCGGCATTCAAACCAGAAACATACTGGGAAATATTCTTACAAGGAATTTTAAATTCAAAACCAATTAAAGCTAAACACCAAAAAGACAGATTCACAAAAAAAGAAGATATTACAAAAATATTAACCAAAACAAAAAACAAAAAAGCAATAGTAGAAAAAGTAACCAAAAAAGAAGTTAAAGTTGAACCACCAGTTCCTTTTGATTTAACTACATTACAAATAGAAGCATACAGAACACTAAGAGTCTCACCTAAAGAAACATCTAACTTAGCTCAAGACCTTTATACTTCAGGATTAATTTCATATCCAAGAACAAGTTCTCAAAAATTACCAGACTCAATAGGCTATGACAAAATCTTTAAAAAATTATCAAAACAAAAAACATACACAAAATTATGTGAAACTTTAATTGGCAAAAAACTAAAACCAAAAGAAGGTAAAAAAATAGATCCTGCCCATCCAGCTATTTATCCAACAGGAGAAGCTAGTGCTATCACAGGAAAGAAAGCAAGATTATATGATTTAATAGTAAGAAGATTCTTGTCTGTGTTTGGAGAATTCGCAGTAAAAGAATTAACACATATTCAAATAGATGTTAACACAGAAAAATTTGTCTTATCTGGTTCAAGAGTATTAAAGCCTGGTTGGCAAACTTATTATGGAGTCTATGCAGAACATAAAGAAGAAGATCTTCCAGAAACTAAAAAAGATGATGAAGTTAAAAAACCTAAAGTTTCATCAGAAGAAAAAGAAACCCAACCACCAAAAAGATACACAGAAGCTTCTATAATCAGATTAATGGAATCTAAAGGATTAGGAACTAAATCTACAAGAGCATCAATAGTAGATAAATTATCTGAAATAGGATACATAAAATTAAAACCAATCAAAGCCACAGAACTAGGAATTAAAATCATAAAAACTTTAGAAAAATATGTTCCAGAAATCATAGATGAAAAATTAACAAAACAATTAGAAAAAGACATGGAATTAATTAGAGAACATAAGAAAAAAGAAGAAACAGTATTAGATAATGCTAAAAAATTCTTGACTAAAGTTTTCAAAACTTTCAAACAACATGAAGTAAAAATCGGAGAAGAATTATTAGAAGCAGCTAAAGATCAAAACGTAGTTGGAACATGTCCAAAATGTAAAAAAGGAAGTTTGAGAATATTATATTCAAAGAAAACAAGAAAAAGATTTTGCTCATGTGATCGTTATCCTAAATGTAAAAATATATATGGAATACCTCAAAACGGGCTAGTTAAACCAATGGAATTTGTTTGTAAAGAATGCGGATATCCTCAAGTTCTAGTTATTAGAGCAGGAAAAAGACCTTGGCAATTATGTTTAAGTCCAACTTGTAAAACAAAAGACTTCATGAAAAATAAAAATTGGAAAAAATCAAGTAAGTCTCCATAAATGAGCACCACCCTTTCCATTACCAACAATTTTAAAATTCCTAACTTTGCCAAGAGAATTCAAATAAACTAATCTTTTCCACAATAAATTAGATCTAACTTTCAATTCTTTTGATAATTCAACAAGATTGAGATTAGAAACCCCTAAATTGCTCAATATCTCTTCATTTAAATTTTTAAACGATTTTCTAGAATTGGCTAGTTCAATACCTAGTTCAAGTCTTTCTTGTTTTTCCTTTATTGGAATCTTTTCAATTTTCATGAAATCTTCGTAGATCTTCTCAAAACTTTCAGAGTAAGTTTCCAAATAGTAAGTTCTATTACTTTTTCTAATTTTTCCAGTCTTATAGGATAAATTATTACAAATTTGCTTTAAATCATTAAGTAAATCTTTATTTCCAGAACTAAAAGATAATTTTCTATCTCTCACAGAGCCTTCATCTATAAAAAAAGCCCTGACAAAAGCTACTAAAAGTATTTGTTTTCCTTGAAAAAATTCGTTTGGAATTCTACTTTTATTCCATGTAAAATCTATTCTAAATCTATTAATCAGGATCTTAGCAATTGATTTAGGAAAAGAATATCTATACATAAAATATTTTCTATCTTTATGCCAAATTTTACTCAAATCTTTTTTTGAAATATCACCAAAACACCTAAATCTATCTATAAATTCTTCAACAGCTTCTTTGCTACTATTATCATACTTGCAAGTTCTATATTTGACGTTCTGAGCAGTACCATCTCCTAGCAAATGTGCAAAAATTGCCCTCAAATCAATGGAATCTTTTATGGGCAAAATTGGGTTATCAACTCTGAGGAAGCCATGTATTGCTTTATAAGATTTAATATTATGGTTTATATCTTCATAATTAATATCCCATAATTCAGAATGTTTAGAATAATCAAAAATCTCTTTTATGTGTTTAACAGAACAGAATTGAGGTAACCCACAGGACTTTCCTCTTCTCCAAGAAAGCATTGTAGGATTTGCTACTCCAATTTTTTTGGCAAGATGCCTATAACTTCTATTAATCTTCCAAGCAGTTTTAAAAAATTTAGCTCTGAAGCCATCCTTCAATAAAATAAAGACATCATCAGGAAAGTCTTTTAAACCAATAGATATTTCTTTCATATAACTTATATTAATTTTTATTTATAAATCACTTTCGCTGGTGGTTGTCGACCTTGTCAACCTGTAGTATAAAATTATCCAAAAACTAAACCAGAATCTTCAATCTTAAACTTCAAAATCTTCTCTTCAGGCTTTAAAATAACAGCTTTCCTAGGTTCCTTTTTTAATTCAACTAAAAACTTAGCAAAACCCAAAACCATCTTTCCACCTAAATATTTTTGCTCACCTTCCATATTAGAATAAACTTGATTAGTCATAATAATAGGAATATCAAGATCTTCTGCAACATGTGTTAATTTCCTTAAATTAAGCAAAAGTCTTTTATTAACCTCTCCATAATCTCCATCCTGCAAAGCCTTTCTATACTGCATTCCTATTGTATCTATAATAATCAAACCAAAATCACCATTCTTAGTTATTTCTTCAATATTATTCAGAAAATTAACCTGCTCATCAAAATTCTTAGCTCTATAAACTAAAATATTAGCCAATTCTTTTTCAAAATCAGGTTTCATTTGCTTTAATCTATCTGTTGAAAACCCCCCTTCTGTATCTACAAATAAAACTTTTTTATTTTCTGCTGCCTTTAAT
Organism: Candidatus Woesearchaeota archaeon; assembly: GCA_043812195.1. Classification (GTDB taxonomy): domain Archaea; phylum Nanobdellota; class Nanobdellia; order SCGC-AAA011-G17; family PNOQ01; genus JBDRML01. Next base: position 26,286 of record JBDRML010000001.1, read on the forward strand.
GATAACTGCATACATAGAGTTGTCTTTCCAGTAGCTGCAGGGCCGAATATCATACTTATTTTTTTCTTTGGAAAATCTAGCATTAGTATTGGATATAAGTTTAGAATTAAAAATGTTTGTAATGTAGCGAGAGGTGTCTCGCACTCTTATTTAACAAGTTTTTTAAATTTCATTTTTTTACTTAAAAAAGGTAATACTTTAGAAAATGAACAGAATATCAAAAAAAAGCAAAATAACTCTTGTAGAGTTAGCTCCAACTCAATATGGAGTTTTAAATGGAGAACCCTCTTTTGATGTTTCTAGTCTAACTAGTTTTCCTGCTAGGGCTATACATCATTTAGAAGCAATTTTAACAGAAGCAGGATATGAAGATGTTCAATCAATAAATCAAAAGTGTCATGGAAGAGATGGGAGATTAAGTGTAGACAATCAAAAAAGAATATACAGCTCAGACATCCTATTAACATCTTCAATAACAAGAACATCCCCTCAATCAATTATGCTAGGAAGAACCTACAAATCTCTCAATCCAAATGGAATAGTAATAGCAGGTGGTCAAGATCCAACATTTAGATATAAAGAATGGCTAGATCAAATAGGGGCAGATATCATTGTGGTTGGTGAAGGCGAAAAAACTCTTGAATTATTAATGGAAAGATTAGAAAAACAACCAGATTATTTAGATGATATAGATGGTATAGCATTTAGAAATGGAGACACAATAAAAGTTACAAATACAAGAAAACGTTTAACATCAGAAGAGTTAGGTCAACTCCCACATCCCTGTTATGATGAAATTACAAGAAAATTAACTACACCCGCCATTGAGACTAGCAGGGGATGCCCATGGGGCTGCGATTTTTGTAGCGAAACGGAATTTAATGGAGGAAAATATAGAACAAAACCAAATAAATACACACTCAAAGACATGGTAACAGCAAAATCCTGGAAAAAACCACCATTTTATGTAGACAATAATTTTGCAGCCTCTCAAAAAAGAACAATGGATTTATGCAACCAAATTTATGAAGCAGGTCTAAGTATCCCAAAAAGTTCTGTGCAAGTTACAGTAAAAGCAGCCCAAAATCCAGAACTGTTAAAATCATTAAAAAGAGCAGGCATAAATTTAGTAAATATAGGAATAGAATCAATTATAGATGAAAGTTTAAAAGATCTTGGGAAATCATTTAATGCAGAACAGAACAAAGAAGCAGTTAAAATATTCAAAGAAGCAGGTTTTTGGGTTCATGGAATGATGATGCCAGGCGGTGAAGGAGATACAATTGAAACATTAAAAGAAACTTCAGAATGGATAAATAAAAACTTAGATAGTGTACAACTATTTCCTCCAATACCTGGACCAGGAACAAGACTAAGGAAAAGAATGGAATCAGAAGGAAGAATTCTTTCAGATGATTGGTCTTTATATGATGGGCAGCATGTTTTAATAAGACCAAAACACATCACACCATACAAACTCCAAACCACAGTATTTGATATGTACAAATCATTTTATACATTTAAAAATAATTTAAGAAGATTAAGAAATTCTCCACAAAGAAATTTTTCTTGGCAAATACTTCTATACACTAATCTCTTAAATGGTATAACAAAAGTTACAAATGCACCACAAACAAGAGATCATTTAGAATTTTTAAAATCTATCAATTGATTTTATTTAGCGAGAAGTTTCTCGCGCTCTCCCCTTAGGAAGTTTTATATATAAAATTATTTAAATAAAAATATGAAAAAAGTAGCCATATTACTGATTATATGCATCTTAATGGTTTCTCCAATTGTTCACGCTCAAACCTATTCTAATTTCGAAGGCTTTGTAGATAATGTAAAGCTGTTCTTTGCCTCTGGAGATAAAAAAGTAAGTCTTTCTTCAGAAATAAGGGAGAAAGAAGTTAATTCTGCAATTGAAAGCACAAAAAAAGGAGATATTAATAAAGCTAACCAAAATCTTGAAAGAGCAAGAGAAAAACTCCAATTTATACAAGAAAAAGTTTCTTTAAATACTGCTGATGAAATAAAAGAGAGTGTTAATAATGTTGTAGAAAATATAGTAGTAGAAGAAAATCTTCCAAACACTTTTGATGTGTATGTTATGGAAGAGCAAAAAACACAATTAATCGCAGAACTTGTTATAGTGGTTGAAGGTAAAGAAGGGCAAGATAAAGTAAGAGTAGTAGAGGGAGCATTAGGAGAAATTAATAATGAGATCAAAGGTTGGGTAGTTGAAAACACTGTTGCAGAAGGTGAAAATTCTATGGATAATGGTTTAACCTGGGAAATAAAAACAGATATAGATTCTGGGAATTACGGTGGAGATGATGGTTTAACCACTATAGTAAAAGAATATATTGAAGGAGATGGAACATTAAAAATTGAAGATGTTAAAAAAGTTATTGAAAAAGGAAAAAATCAGATTGATAGTGCACCTATGACAAAAGACAATGAAGACGTAACCCCTGCTCCAAATATAGTTGATGATGATATGTGTGAAGAAGGAGAAGAAAATTGTAATAATGATGACATGGCTCCAGGACCACAAGGAATTGTAGGACAAGTTGATGATAGTAATTCAAATGAAGAAAATTCTGAAAATTCTGGTAGTGAAAATAATGATGGAGAAGATTCTGGAGGAGATAGCGGAGAAGAGATAACAGGAGAGATAGTAAGAACTCAAAAAACAAGTTTTTTAGAACAAATTTTCAATTTCTTTTTTAGTTAAGTTTAAAAACAAGTAATTCTAAAATTAATTCATGAAAAAAAGTGTGATATTAATTATTCTATCAATTTTAATTAGTGGTTGTGCCACAGAAGAACCAAGAGAAACTGAGATTTTCTGCCCAGATTATGATGGAGATGAAGAAGTATGTTTGTCTCACTCAGAATGTGAATGGGATACAGAAGAAAACAATTGTGATTCAATTGGAAACATAAATGAAAATGATGAAAATGAAAATGATAATGATGAAAATGATGATGGGGGAATTAATCAAGAATTAGAAAATATTGTTGTTCCAGATAATCCTTCAAATACTCTCTGCAAAAAAATACCTTTTTCAGATGGACTAACTTATAGTTCAAGATATCATTGTCTTGCTCTTGTAAATAATGATGAAAAATTTTGTGAAGGGGTTGATACAACAAATGATAAATATATTTGTTTAGCTCATGCAAATGCAGATTCTTCTTATTGTGAAAAAATTGAAGATCAGGATGCAAACCATGTTGGTGATGATGCAAACCATGTTTGTTATTTTATGCTCGCTGTATCAAGTGAAAATGCTGATTTTTGTAATGACATTGATTATTTAGATACAGCACAAGAAAACAAAGAGGAAAAAGAAAAATGTTATTTTAGTTTTATGAGTAATTTATATCAGTGGGACAAATCTGATGAAATAACTACAGAAATTTGTGGTCATCTGGAAGATGAGATGGAAAAAACTTGTCTTGCATTAAAAGCAAGAGATATTTCTATGTGTGAAAGTAATCCTAACTGTTTGAGTTTTTTTGAACAGCCATTATCTTTTTGCGATGAACGTCCAGATTTTGTTTCTTGTATGAAAGATAGAGCAAAAACAGATAAGAATGTTTCAATCTGTGAACTGCTTTCTCAACCAGATAGGGATGTTTGTGTTGGGGTTTATTGTACCCATACAGAGCTTAATGCAAACATTTGTGATACAATTGAAAATGTTCAAAAAAGGCAAGAATTTTATGTAGAACTTGCAATGAATTTAGCTAATAAATAAAAATTCCTCCAGACATCATTTCTGGAATAATTAAAAATTGGCATATAAATTTGGAAAAGAAAATTTTCTAAAAGAGGGTTAGATATTATTTTCCAAAAAATACTTAAAACATAGACAATTCCTATTAAAACATGGGAATTTTCAAATTTTTAAAAAAGCTTTCCAGCAAGGAAGAAGAAATAAGAGAGATTAAACTAGAAGAATTAAACCAATTTATCGATTCCTTATCTAAAAAAATAGTTGGAAATGCAGATTTAAAGTTAGTAGAGATAAAAGAGAAGATAATCAAAGAAAAAAGGGAAATGGAAGAAAACATTCAAAAATTAAATGATACAAAATTAAAAAATCCAAATATTCCAGAAAGAGCTAAACAGATAGCAATAGGTAACAAGGAAGTATATCTACAAAAAATCAATATATTTCTACAAGAAGTTAATCTCTTTAAAAATTTTGATGAAAGCATAAATTTCTATGACTCAATTGATAAAAATTTATACATTTTTGATAAAGCAACTACTAAAAGCAATAAAATTCTATCTGAATTTTTCCCTGATGAAATGATGAGCATTTCTAAAAATATAAAGAATTTATGTGATTTAGCAAAAAAAATAAAAAAATTAGTAGATGATGCAGAAATAGAGAAATACAGTAAATTAAAAGATAAAGTTAATGAAATACAACAGAAAATAAAACAACAAGAAAATATAACAAAAGAAATAGAACTAATAAAAACAGAATTACAAACTCAAATTAAAAAGATAAATGAAAAAGAAAATAAAATAAAAGAACTTGAGGAAAATGATGAGTACAAAAAATTTTCTGAGTTAACAAATAAAAAAGAAACATTAGAATTAGAAGCAGAAGAGATTGAAAAACAGCCATTTAATTATTTTTATAATATTAAACCTGCTTTAAAGAAATACGAAAGGCTGACTTTAGATTATATGCTAATAAACGAATATTTAGATAATCCTCTGAAAGCTTTATTGAAAGATAAGGAGCTAAAAATACTAGAACATATTGGCAAAATTAAAGAATTTATTATTAATGAAAAATTTGAGATAAAAGAAAAAAAGAAAAGTAGAATATTAAAAGAATTAGATGAACTTACTAAAAATAATCTTGAAATATTTTTAAGCAAGTATTATGAATCAAACAAAAAATTAAATGAAGTAAATTTAGAAATAGAAAAAATAGAAGTTATTAAAGAAATCAAAAAGATAAAAGAACAATTTAATCAAGATAAAAGTAGATTAGAAGAAAATGAATCCAAAATTGAGAATATGAAAGAACAATTAAGAATGATTAATATTGAGAATTTAAAATTAGTTTTAGAAGAAGAGCTAAAAATAAAAATAATTTAATATTTTGTAGAGAAATTTCATTTTTTCTTAATCAATAAAACTATCATCCCAATTAAACCAATTATAAATGCTATGGGTGCTATTGGAACCGAAACAAAGAAAAATATTGTGCTTAAAATCTCAAATAAATATTTTAATATAAATATATCTTCAAATATTATTCCTAAAGCATAAAATAAGTTATGTAGTAATACTGAAACAAAAAATAAAATAACAGATCCAACAGTTAAGATTACAAACTTTCTAAATTTACTCAACTTTTTCATTTTAATTTAACGGCAGTACCATAAGCTAATATTTCTGCAGCACCAGTCATAACCATTGAAGTCATAAATCTTACATTTATGATTGCATCTGCGTTTAGTTTTTCAGCTTTATCAGTCATTCTTTTCAGTGCAATCTCTCTTGCTTCGCTTAACATTTCAGTATATTGCTTTATTTCTCCACCAATTATTTGTTTAAAGCCAGCTATAATATCTTTTCCTATATGTTTTGCTTGAATAACATTTCCCTTTACTAATCCTAAGTTTTCTGTTACCTTTTTATTTGGTATATAATCTATGTTTGTTATTATCATGGTTTTAAATCCTCCTTGTTTATTTTTTTAAGATCTTTATCATCTTGAATTCTTTCTTTTATTAGAGAGATTAATATTAAGATAGTTCCTATTCCCATTAATACAAAACTTATTCTTAGTATAAATAAGAATAGACCATCATCTTCCATTTCTCCATCCTCTTCAAAATCTCCGAAAAAAATTGGATAAAATGAAACTAATATGATTATTATTAAGCCTAAAAGAAAGATTATTGCTCCTGTAACTGTTAGTTTGTTCATAATTTTAGTATTTAAAGATATGTTTAAAAATGTTTTGAGTAAGCGAGAAGTATCTCGCGCTCTCACAAGAGGTTTGTGCTTAGAAAAGGATATTCAGATTACTCAAAAAAGAAAAAATCTGTAGAAATAGGGAAGGTATGTATAAAAAAAGGAGATAAGATACTATTAATTGATGATATTTTTGAAAGCGGAGGCGTTGGTAGGGCAACTATACATCTAATTGAAAAACTTGGAGGAGAAGTGAAAGGAATTTTTACAGTATTTAATAAGTTAGATAAAACAGGTGAAAAATATTTTAAAAAATATAATTATCATTATTTAATAAAATTAGAAAAAAAGAAGAAAGATATTAAGTAAGCGAGAAGTATCTCTCGCTCTCCTAAGAACCAAAAGATTTATATAGTTAGTAAGATTAGTCTTACTTGTGATTAAAATGGATATTGCTATAACAAAAATGAGTTCAAAAGGACAGATTGTAATACCGTCTGAGATGAGAGAAGATATACCAGAAGGTGAAAAAATGATAATAATAAAAGATAAAGGAAAGATAATAATGAAAAAAGCAAGCGACATGGACAAACAACTAAACGAAGATTTAGAATTCGCTAGAAGGACTGAAGAAGCATACCAAAGAATTGAGAGAGGAGAAGGAATCAAGATGGATTTTGATAACTTTATTAAAGAGATAAAGAAATGGTGAATGTTATATTTGATCCTATTTTTAAAAAGAAATTTATGAAAATAAAAGATAAACAATCAAAAAATAAGATAATAAAACAAATCCAAAAAATAAAAGAAAACACAGAGATTGGAAAACCAATGAAATATAGCAGAAAAGGCAGTCGAGAACTTTATGTTTTTCCATTTAGACTATCTTATATGATTAAAAGTAGCGAATTAATTTATATTTTAGACATTTATCATAAAGATGAACAATGATAAAGATTTATTTACTATTCTCAAAACCAACATAGATTCTAAATATTAATTTTTATAATAAGTAAGCGAAAGGTTTCTCGCGTCCTCTTAGAAAGCTTTTTAAGCTTTTTTTAAACTCTATAAAAAGGGTAAGGAGGAATTTAAAATGAATGGAATACAAAAAGGATTAGCAACATTAGCTACTGTAGGAACATTAGGATTAGGTTTGAGTTGTGGTAAACCAACTAAACCAAGAGATACAAACAGCGGCAATAATAATACTAGTTATACTTTAGACACAAAAATTAAGAAATTAGAAGTAGTACATCGTGGTGGAGGATTGTATTACCTTAACGTTATAGTTGAAGGAACACCACATAATAAAGTAGACAAATTCCTTGTTTATATTGATAATGAAGATGATAGACATGCATTTGGTGGATCAGATTATACTTTTAGTAATGGAACTGCTTCAGCTCGTATGTTTATCCACTGTGGAAGTATTGAATATCCATATTATCAAGATGAAACAGCTAGCTGTCCAGGAACACATAATTTTGTAATTGCAGCATATAACATAATGGATATAAATGCAGATAAAACACCGGCAAGAAAAACATATAGGATACCTTAAAAATCTTGAGTTCAAACTGGAAATTATAACTGTGATGACTGAAATTGTAGTGATTAAATATAGATTAAAGCCAACTAAAGATAAAAGATTAAAATCCAATTTTATTAGAAAATTAAATAGTTATTTGAATAGATTGGAAAGATAGTAAGTAACATACATTCAATTTAATAAAATTTTTATATTATACAAAATTCATCTTTTCATATGACAGATAAGAAAATAGAAGATATACTTTCTGAATGCGAATATTGTGAAAAAAAAGAAGCTAGAGAAATAAAAAGAGAATGGAAAGAGTTAATTTCACCATATTATACAGAGCTTGTGGCAGATTATGAATGCAAATCCTGCGGTAAAAACTATTCAAGAATTCTAAAAAGGGATATGCGCTATAAATAAGCCCAAAAAAATCCCAACCTTTAAAAAACCAACCAATCTCAAAGTATGATGGACTGGAGTTTATTCAATAAAAAAGAGTATTTAGAACCTTTAGTATTTTCTAATGGAAAATCACAATTAGATGTTGTTAAAGAAGTAATACAAGCAATTAAAGAAGGACATAAGATAATTTTCATAAAAGGTATCTGTGGCACAGGTAAATGTCTAGAAAGAGATTCCAGCGTATTTTGTAAACCAAATAATGAAAATCATTTTAGTTATCATAAAATTTCGGAGTTAGTTGGGAAGGGAGGAGATATTTTAGCTCTTGATAGAATGGGAAAAATCACAGAGTCTAAGTTTAAAAATGTGAGAAATACTGGTATTAAAAAATTATACAAGATAAAAACAAGAACTGGAAGAGAAATAGTTGCTTCAGCAAATCATCCATTACTTACTATAACAAAAGAAGGGATAGAATGGCTGCCCTTAGAAAAACTAAATAATTATTCCTATATTTGTCTTCCAAATAAAATTTCTTTTGGAAGAGAATTAGATTATGATAATGATAAGATTAAAATTCTTGCCCATTTAATTGCAGAAGGTAAATTAGGGGACAAGGCTGGGTCTCCAATTTATTTTCAAAGTCCAAGTAAAAACCCAGAAATAAGAAAAGATTATATCTCTTCATTAAGAAGAGCATTCCCAGATGGAGAAATAAAAAGCTATTGTGAAAAAGATGTTGCTATTGTTTTTAGAAATATGAACACAACTAAAGGAGCCACAAACAAACTAAGACTTTTCATTAGGGAGCATGGGTTGGATAAAAAAAAGTCCAGCCAAAAATTTATACCCAAAATAATATTTAATTTAAAAAAAGAAAAAATTTCTTTATTTTTAAGTAGATTGTTTTCTTGTGATGGAAGTATCTATCAAAAAAAGAAGGATGGCCAAATAACTATTGAATATTCTTCTATCTCAAAAAGATTAATTCAAGACGTTTCTCTTTTACTTCAAAGATTTGGGATCCAACATACAATTACTTCGAAAAAATTTAAAGAAAATAAAGAATATGCTTGGATAATTTGTATTTCAAATCACAACTCTCTTAGAAAATACATAGATGAAATTGGCTTTGTTGGTAGAAAACAAAGATTAGCTTTGAAATTATACAACAAACTAAAAATACATAAATTTACCAATATTGATAAAGTTCCAAGAGTCATACGTGAATATTTAAAAAAGAAGGGATATAACTATACTGAACTCGATAGATTTTTAAATTACGAAAAAATTGAAGAATCTAGAAAGAAAAAAAGTTTTAAACAGATAAGAAAAGATAAATCAATAGAAACTCCTTTTGTATTTAATCAACAAAAAATTGATTTTTTAAGAAGCCATATTAAAAAAATAAATAATTATATCAAAGATGACACTCTTTCTTTTATTTGCAATGAAGATATCTTTTGGGATAAAGTAAAATCAATTGAATATATAAAAAAAGATGAAACTTATGATTTAGAAGTTCCAAAAAATCACAATTTTATTGCGAATGGAATCATTGTTCATAATTCTGCCATTGCATTAAATATAGCTAAAGAAATCGGTAAAACATCTATTGTAGTCCCAGTTAAACCATTGCAAAAACAATACGAAGAAGATTACACAGATAAAATGTATGTTCTAAAAAAAGATGGTAAAAAATTAAAAATAGCCATTATTGATGGAAGAAACAACCATAGATGTATCTTTAAATCAAATTGCATGGCAGATGACAGATATATTCCATGTACTATTGAAATAAAAGAAGATAACCTTAACTTACTAAAAGAATACCTACACCAAAATAAATTTGTAAACACCAAAGGCTTCAAAAAATTAAAAGACATCAGAAGAAAATCCATAGCACCTGCATGCCCTTATTGGTCTCCAATTTTACACAAAGATATGTTTGAACAAGATTATAGCATAGAAGACGCAGAAGAAATAAATTATCAAGGTCTTCAAAACAAAACATTCACTTATTTCCAAAGAGAAAAAGGCTGCAAGTATTACAACCAATTCTTAAATTACCTTAATTCAGATGTTATTGTATTTAATAGTAAGAAATACGAACTTGAAAATTTAATGGATAGAAAACCAGCAACAGAAATAGAAATAATAGATGAATGTGATGAATTTTTAGATAATCTTGCAAATGAAAAAAAAATAAACCTAGATAGACTATCACTGGTGCTTTCAAATGTAAAAACTAAAGATTTCGATTTAAAAGAAATAACAATAGAAATTAACGATTTAGTTCTTGAATTATTAAATGATAAAAAAATCTCTGAAAAAGAAATATTTCCAATCAAAAAAACTAAAATCTATCCATTATTAAAACATTTCACATCAAATGCAGGATTAATCGATTTAGAAGAAGAAGAAACAGATTATTTATACAATGTATATCAAACAGGAAAATCTTTTGAAGATTACTTTGATGAAACCTATGTAACATTTTATAGAAATGATAGAAATGAATTATTAGTTAATATAATTACAGTAGATCTTGAAAAAAAATTAAAAGAGTTCTTAGATAAAAATAAGGCTTTTGTAATGATGAGCGGAACTATCCATTCTGAAATGATATTAAAAGAAGTTTTCGGAATTAAAGATTTTAAGATAATAGAAGCAGAAGTAAATCCAATTGGCAAAATCAAAAAAATAAGAACAAAATTAGAAAAATGTTTTGATTATCAAACTTTAAAACAAAATGGAGCTAGAGAAGCATACTTAGATGCTCTTTCTAGAGCTGTAGAAGTAGCTGAAAAACCGGTTTTGGTTCATGTGAATGCATTTAAGGATTTGCCATCTAAGGAAGAGTGTTTACGGTTTAATATTTCAAATTTGAAAACCAAAGAAGAGCTTATGATCGAACAAAATGAATATAGGCGTGGTGAATTAGTCAAAAAATTTAAAGATAAGGAAATTGAAGTTCTTTTTTCAACTAAATGTAATAGGGGCGTAGATTTTCCAGGTGAAATTTGTAATAGTATTATATTCACAAAATATCCATATCCTAATGTAAGTTCTTTATTTTGGCAAATATTAAAGAAAAGTAAGCCTGAATATTATAGTATGTTCTATAAAGATAAAGCTGAAAGAGAATTCTTGCAGAGAGTTTACAGGGGTCTTAGGTCAGAAAAAGATCATATAAACATTTTAAGCCCGGATATTAGGATTTTGAATTCCATTGGGTTGGTTAAGTGATTTATTTTAGCGAGAGGTGTCTCGCGCTCTCTTTTAGATAAGTTTTTATATGTTTGGATACTATGCTATGATATATTAAAATGGGAAAAAGAACAACAGAATTTGTTTTGGGACTGCTTGGAGGAATTTTTGGTTTTGGAACTGCTTTCTTTGGGTTTTTTTTTAGTTTAATTGCTACAGAAATAGGTGGCTCTATCCCTTGGATATTTGCTGGTTCTATAGTTGCTATTGTTGGGTCTGTATTTGTTAAATCAAAAGCTAAAATCGGAGGGATTATAATGCTCCTAGGTGGGATTACAATACTTATTTCTAGTGGTTTATTTGGAATATTACCTTTTGTATTATTATTTATAGCTGGTCTTATGGGATTAATTAAGAAGGATGGCAAAAGAAAATGAAACTTAATCTTTTAATATTTTTATTTTTAATTATGGTTGGTTTATTTTTTATAAGTGGTTGTCAACCTAATGTTAATCCTGAAATTAAAGAAGGATGTACTTCAGATAGTTGTATAAGTTCAGAATTTATTTCATGCGAACAACAACAAAATGGGATTTATATAGGAATAAATAAAGGTAAAGTTGTTGGAAAATGTGAAGTTGAATGTTTATCAAATGATGACTGTTTAAGTAATCAAGAATGTGTAGATAGTAAATGTCAGATAATTGAAGAAAGTATAATACAAGGTCCAGGATTTAATAGAGACACTCCATTATCTTTAAATACTCTCGGAGAAATTACAATGGGTTATGAATGGAGTCAGTTAGCAAATATAAAAATAACTATAAGTGGAATTAAGAGGGGAAGTTCTGCATGGTCTATGATTGAAGAAGCTAATATGTTTAATGATGAACCCCCTTCTGGAAAAGAATATTTATTAACTAAAATTAAAGTTGAAGTTATAAGTACTTCCGATAATAATGCATATGACCTAAGTTCTTATAATTTTGATGCAGTTTCTAGTAGCGGAATTGTTTATGATAAAACTTATGTTGTTGAACCCGAACCTAGTTTCGGCGGAGAAATTTACTCTGGAGGCATGAAGGAAGGTTGGAAAACTTTTGAAGTAAATGTCGGAGATACAACACCTTTATTGAGAGTAAGTGGTGCTAATGATAAAGATTTGTGGTTTAAACTTTATTAAAATTAAAAAGAAAAAAAAGAATCATTTTCTATAGCCCTAACTGTTCATAATATTGTGAGTTCCTCCTGGGGCTTCGAACAAAATTAAAAAGATAATATAAATATTTTAAGTCCAGATATTAGGATTTTGAATTCTATTGGATTGGTTAAGTAAGCGAAATGTGTCTAGCGCTCTCTTTTAGATAATCTATATAAATCAAATTAAATAATTTATTTTATGACCCCAAAATACCTATGGCATGGCTCCACAAAAAAAGTTAATATCATTAAACCTTCAAAAGCCATAGATTTATCTAAACATCCAGATAGTAATAGAAAAGGAGTCTATGCTACCGATTTAAAAGAGCTTGCAATAGAATTTGGTTTAGCAGATAAAAAATTACATAAATATGCAGATTATAGTAAAAAACCAGTTCAAATTGTACTTATAGAAGGAGATATAAGAAAAGGCAAGAAATTTTATTTATATAAACTTAAAAATAAAGGATTCAAAGAAATGCCCAAAAAATCACATCAATGGGTATCTTTCAAAGAAATAAAACCATTAAAAATTGAAGAATTAAATGTTGATGATTATTTACATTTGATTAGAAAAGCAAATAAAAAAGATAAAGAGTATTATTTTAGTCTTATAGGAAAGTTTAAAAAAGTTAAGTAAGCGAGAGGTGTCTCGCGCTCTCTTTAGTAAGCTTTTTAAGTTCTTCTAGATTTCCAATTTCATGCAAAGAAAAAGACGGTTTGATAAGATAGACATATGCATAATATCTACAATTTATGCTGGGAGTAGATTTTATATGTAAAAAATGATGAAAGAAGACAAACCAAAAAAGTTCGGCCTTAAATCGCCATTAAATGCTCAGTTTGAACTTACTTTTGCATGCCCCAGCCTATGTTCACATTGCTATAATTATTGGAGATATTTAGAAGAAAAAGAAATGGTCAAAATTGAAAAAGAACTTGGCCCACACCATTTTTTAAGTATTGCAGATAAGATAGCAGAAGCAGAAATTTTTTCTATAACGCTTACTGGGGGAGAACCTTTATTAAGAAGAGATATTCTTTATGGTGTAATAGAAAGATTAAATTCTAAAAATGTTGAAACCAACATTAATTCAAATTTAATGTTAATTACGGATGAAGATTTGGCTAGAATGGAAAGCTTACAAGTAGGGGGGTTTCTCACTTCATTCCACACATATGATGAAGAAAAATTTGATAAAATTTCTAATTTAAATGGAGCATTTAGAAAAACAATTAGAGGGATAAGTTTGGTAAGGAGAAATAAAAGAAATCCAAGCACGAATATGGTTGTTTCTCAAATAAATAAGGGAGATGTGTACCAAACTGGAAAATTTTTATATAGCAACTTTGGAATAAAACGTTTTAGTGCTACACCTATTAATCCCTGTACAAATGCAAAAGCTCATCTTGATATGAGATTAAGCAAAGAAGAAACCATAGAAACACTAGAGGATTTAGTAAGGTTAGAGCAAGATTTAGGAATCTCTACCGAAGTTCTTGAACCAATTCCTTATTGTTTAATTTATGATAATCCAAGCTTTGAGAAGTTTATGAAAAAAACTTGTACAGCAGGCAAATCAACAATTGCAATAGACCCCACAGCAAATGTTAGAGCATGCATACATCTAACAAAAAATTATGGTTCTTTATTAGAAGAAAGTTTAGAAGATATCTGGGGTAGAATGGCAGAGTGGAGGCAAAGTGGATATTACCCTGATGAATGCAAATCTTGTTCTGTAATAGATAAGTGCAAAGGAGCCTGTAGATCTGAAGCAGAATCTGTTTATGGAGACATAACCTCCAGACCACCCCTGATGACATCTCCTCTAGATACAAAATTAGAATCGACACACCAAAATACAGAAATTTCACTAAAAGGATTTGATAATAGTTATTTAACTACTAATAATGTAAGATATAGGAAAGAACATGGGGGGTATATATTATTTTCACCATCAAAAAAGTATTTATTTTTAAACCAAGGAGAATTTGAAGCATTAACAGAATTAACTGAAAAACAAACATTTAAATTATCTGATCTATTACCAAATACAGATCAAAACGACCACAAAATCACCAATTTTTTAAAAAAGATGGTTGGAGCAAATATTATTGTTCCTAAGGAGGAAAAAATAAAATGATACAAGATTTAAAGGAAGTCATTGCAAACAGTTCAAAAAAGACAGAAAGATTACAAATTATGACTACAAGCGGAGACTTAAAATTAAGTTTATACCAAAAATTATCTAAGACCAATGACATTGAAGGAGCCTACTCAGTTGATTCGTGCACATGTGATTGTGTCTGCGATGGAGACTGTGAAGTGTGTGATTGCGATACCTGTTACACAAGATACTAACAACCTAACTAATTATGAGCAATAAAAAAGTATATTTTGAAAAAAGCAGAGAAAAAGAAGAAAGAAATTATTATATGATGGCTAATTTTAAATGTGGCCCTATTTCTCGTGGTAATTTTTTTGATGAAGAATTTACTAAAAAAATAAAAAATAAAAAATTCGAAGACGTAAGAGATATAATAAAACAAAAAATAAAAAAAGATTACGAATCGCTGACATTCGATTTAGATGGGTTTCTTAGAAATGCTAAAAAAGAATGGAGCAAGGTCGAAGAAGAATATCTTAAAAAATTAGAAAAGATTATGCAAAAGCCATTTTTAGCCAACAAAGTAATTTGCTACTCAACAATTCTCCCAAGATGCAATTATTGGTATAAACTGCCTTGTCCATGGTTTAAGCTTAGTATCCTCTATCCTAAAAAAAAATGGAACCAGGTGTGTATGCACGAAATAATGCATTTTATGTTCCATTGGCACTACTGGGATTCCTGTAGAAAACATTTAAATGAAGAGAAAACTTGGCACTTAAAAGAAGCATTAACATTTATACTCAATGAAGAATTTTCAGATTTATTAAAAGAAAAAGATATTGGATATCCTCCACATCAAGAATTAAGAAAGAAATTACTTAAGATTTGGAAAAAAGATAAGGATTTTAAAAGTTTTTTAGATAAAAGTATCAAAGTTATGAAAATGTGGAAAATTGAGTAAGCGAGAGGTTTCTCGCGCTCTCTGAAAAGATTTATAAAAATGAATATCCTACCAAAAATATGAAAAAATCCTATATTATTACTGGATTGCTTATTGTTATATTTTTATTAATATTAAATACACTTAATATAATCGCAGAACTTAATCCCTTTGTAAATAATATTGGAAATACTAAAGAAGATGAAATCCCTATTAATGGGATTCCATATACTGAAAAAGAATTGAAAGATATACTTATTTTAGAAACTAAAAATATAGAAGTTCAGGATAAAACTTTAGACGAGATTATAAGTGAGATAAGACCAAGAATAAAAACATTCACTGGAAACAAATATAAATTATTTGAACCTGTACTTTCTGTAGATAGAGGTTCTCCAGAAGCTACGGTCTTTCTTTTGAGTGGTAATGGATATATTGATGATAATGCATATGATGGTTATTATATATTAATTAGGTGGGATGAAGAATCTGCAGATATTATAGAAGAATCTATTGCTTGGAGAGGCATTCCTATTGAATATAAAAAAATGGCTGAGAAAATAGCTAGAGAGAATGAAGAAATTATGAATAAAACCCCCTATTTAATAGATGTTAGATGGATACCAGAAAAATTAGGGCAGGTACAACTATTTTTTGATGATATGTCTGCAATTCCAGAAAGCCCCATGGCATTTATCATAGTAGATTTAAATACAAAAGAAATTATTTCTATCGAGAAAAGATATTGGGATGGTTGGTAAGCAAGTGCTCTCTTTGAGATAAATTAATCTACATATGCTTTTAAATACCCTGTTTTTGTATGAGGAAGACCACCAACCCCTACATAATCAAATACAATATCAGCTTTAAATAAACTTCCAGGTATCCCAATATATCCATCGCCACAATCGTCTGATCTCCAGGTAGTTAATACATCAGCTGGCATAGTATCTGATTCTGTTCCCATGCATCCTGTAACACATGAGAGTGTACAAATAACTTCACCACCATCAAATCTTATTACGGCCGGGGTTGTTATTATCACATTTACAGAGTAGATATCATCACCAATACCATTTCTTAAATCAAGCGTTATTCTATCATTATAACCATCTAGGTATTTTACTAAATAGTCATCACAAAAGATTCCAGGTGTTATCACACATTTTCCAGATGCAAGAGTTGGGTAACTATTTTGGAGATTTGATATTTTATTTTCTGATTCAAATGAAATTGCCAGCACAATAAAAGGTATAACAAGAATAGAAATTATAATAATAGGCAATATAAAGTATCTTTTTTTCATGTTATTAATTTGAATTTTGATTTATTTAAGGATTATGGTATTAGTAAAGCGAGAAGTGTCTCGCGCTCTCAATAGTAAGGTTTATAAATAGTAATTTGGTTTTGAATTTTAGTAAAAATGAAAAAATATACACCAATAATAAAAAATATAGTTGCAATAGTTGATTTAGAAACTAGTTTAGATTTAGAGAGCCTATCAACTCAACTAGAAAATGTTAGTGAATACAATAAAACAAAATTTCCAGGATTATGTTTAAAATCAAAAATCCCCGGATTATCTTATCTTCTATTTGAAAATGGAAAGGTTGTTTTAACAGGGGCTAAATCTGAAGAAGAATTACAACAGGGAACTGAATATATATTACACATTTTGAAGGATAATCTTTAATAGTTAATAAAACTTTTCTCTAACAAACATATAAACATTTTAAGTCCTGATATTAGAATTTTTAATTCTAAGTTGGTTAAAAGTAAGCGAGAGGTTTCTTGGGTTCTCTTAAAAAAAGCAAAAAGCTTTAAAAGTTAATTTCCTTGCTATTAAACAAAAGATATGATAGATTTGGTTGTAATATGGAAAATGACAAAAACAATATACTTAAACAAGGATTTTAAACCAAAACTATTGGCAGTGGCAGATAAACTTAGAAATAATGAAGATGAATAAAAAAGAAATTTCAGAACTTATAAAAACAGGAGAAGGATATACTCTTGAATTCAAAGAAAGTTTAAGTAGTTCTATTGGAAAGACAATATGCGCTTTTGCAAATTCTTCAGGAGGAAAAATTATTTTAGGAGTTACAGATAATGGGGTTGTTAGGAGTTATAATCTAAATAACGCTGACCGTTCAAAAATTGAAAATATTGTAAGGAATATGGATCCTTCATTTCGAGTAAATATAGAACAGGTTTCAGATTTAGTTGTGATTTATGTTCCTGAAGGTAAAGAGAAACCTTACGCCATAAACGGGCATTTTTATTTAAGGCAAGGAGCAAATTCACAACAATTAAGGCGGGATGAAATTAGATCATTATTCCAGAGAGAGAATTTAATTAGATTTGATCGTAAAGCCAATCAAGAATTTGATATGAAAGAAGATTTTGATAAGAAAAAATTCAAATCATTCATTACCAAAACTGGGATTGACAGTTCTTTGCCTAAACAACATATCTTAAAGAATTTAGGTTTAATTACTGAAAATAAGCTTAATAATACAGGAGTTTTATTTTTTTCACATCGCATTTCTAAGTTTTTCTTAAATTCTGTCATCACCTGTGTGTTATATAGCGGGAGAACAAAAACAAAGATTTTGGATAAAAAAGAATTTGATGCAGATTTTGTTTCTAACTTCAATAATGCCGTCATTTTTGCATTAAAAACACTTAAAACAGAATATGTTATTGAAAAAGTTGAAAGGGAAGAAAAACATGAAATCCCTGAAAAAGTTTTGCGTGAATTAATAATCAATGCAATGATTCACAGAAATTATTTTTCAGAAGGCCGTATTTTAATTGAGATTTATGCAGATAGAATTGAAATTACTAATCCAGGAGAGCTATTATTTAAGAAAAGTGATTTGGGGAAAAGAAGCCTTGCCAGAAATCCTCTTTTAGTTGATTTAGTTCACAGGCTGCAATTTGTGGAAAAAATAGGCTCAGGTATTAAAAGAGTCAAAGAATTAATGGGGAGTAAAATTAAATTTGATATAGATTCTGACTGGTTTGGAGTGATTATTAAGAGAAATGACACTGTAAATGACACTGTAAATGACACTGTAAAAATCATTTTATCTGAATTAAGAATTAATCCTAATATTACTTATGATGAACTAGGAAAGAAAATTGGTAAAAGCAGGAGCACAATTATTCGTCATATTGACAAACTAAAAGAAAAGGGTATTGTAAAGAGAATTGGCTCAGATAAAGGAGGACATTGGGAAGTGGTTGGAAAATGAAAGATCTAAAGAAGAATTTAAAGAGAGTTGTGTGCACGTTTATGGTAAACTACTACTATGAAAAAGAAAAGGCAAAAACCATGGGAAACAAAATTAATTGAAAAAATTATTGATGTTACTGGTTATTGTTTTCCTGGAGCGGAAGAAGAAGCATTGAAGCAGTTTAACAAAGTAAAAGCTAAAGAAATTTCTGTAATGCGAACTAAAGTAGATTTTGATCGTGGTTTTCAAACATGGTTTTTATTAAAATATTTAATCGAAGAAAAATTTACACCAATGGAAGTTATTTCTGGAAACCCGTCAAATTATTTTACAAAAAGAGAATTGCAAATGGTTGATAACTTTCTCAATAATAAAGAGGGCTTTTATGAAATAATATCCATCTCAAGAGACAAAAAAGACTTTACCATAAAGAATGTTATGAATAGCGAGATTATTTCTGTAAAAACAATTGATTTTCCCAACAAATTAAGTAAAGGAGAACATATTTATACAATTCCTGTGCAAAAGCTTGATGGAAACTATTTCTTTTACGGCAATGTAACATGTTATTCAAAAGAGAATTGTGTAGATATTGTAAATCTTACAAAGATAGAAAAAGCACATAGGTTAAGTTTATATGAGAGATGAATTAGTCAAAAAATTTAAAGATAAGGAAATTGAAGTTCTTTTTTCAACTAAATGTAATAGGGGTGTAGATTTTCCAGGTGAAATTTGTAATAGTATTATATTCACAAAATATCCATATCCTAATGTAAGTTCTTTATTTTGGCAGATATTAAAGAAAAGTAAGCCTGAATATTATAGTATGTTCTATAAAGATAAAGCTGAAAGAGAATTCTTGCAAAGAGTTTATAGAGGTCTTAGGTCAGAAAAAGATCATATAAATATTTTAAGTCCAGATATTAGGATTTTGAATTCCATTGGGTTGGTTAAGTAAGCGAGAGGTTTCTCGCGCTCTCTTAATTAAAATAACCTTCATACTGTTCTAAATGTTCAAAGAACTTTTTAGCATATACCTCGCAATTTGGTTGCAATTGGGCATCAAGATCTCCATGGCACCCAAAATTTGCATATGCATTTCCATATATTTTATCATATTCAATAATTTTCTTTATAGTATTGGGAGGAACTATTAAAGGAATTCCTTCGTTTTGATAGTATTCTACAGAATGAGGAGGCATCATATTAATTTCTGAATAATTATACCAAACTTCAAAATCTCCTAAATTTTCAACTTTGCCCCTTTTCTTCACTTTTTCAGTTTCTTGATAATATAGATTATCTTTATTAAAAACCAAAACAGTAGCCACGATTCCAGCATAATAAAAAGTATTCTCATTTGTAATGTTCCTATTTTTATCCTCAGCAATCAGCATAGAATAATATCCCCATTCATCACCTTCCAGTCCTGCCCCTCCTACTTCTGAATTAGGAATATACCCTTCAGGAAGTTCGGTATTAACAAAACTTAAAAATAAATTATTATCCTTTTCTATATCAAGTTTAGAAAACTTACATCCTGAAATAGGCAAGATAATTAAAATAATTAAAATAAATAATAACTTCTTTTTCATAGTAAAATATTAATACTTTACTATTTAAATATTTCCAAATTAGTCTTAGCGAGAGCTTCTCCCGCGCTCTCTTTAGTAAAAAACCTAAAAAAACCCAAAATTAGTTCCTTTTATATATTTTTCTAATATTTCTATTTTAGATGAAAATACTAAAAAGCCCTATTTCAGTTCACTATGAATTAACTGAAAATTGCAATCATCGTTGCGAACATTGTTATAATCCCTTTGCGCATATTTCTGAAGAAGTTCCAAAATTAACAAGAGATAGAATAATAGAAGAATTAGTACAAAATGAAGTATTTCATGTTATCCTTACTGGAGGAGAACCATTATTTTATCAAGATATGGCTGTAGATGCTGTAAAAAGATTAAATAAAAATGGAGCTGTTGTTTCTTTAAATTCAAATTTAACTTTAATGGATAGAAATACTGCAGTCTCACTTAAAAAAGCAGGTCTAAAAAGTGCCCTAACTAGCATAACTCACTATGATCCAAATATTCATGATAAAATTACTAAAATAGATGGAAGTTTAGAAAGATGTATTTCTGGAATTAATTATCTTGTAAATCAAGAAATACCTGTCTCAGTAAATATGGTCGTAACAAAAGACAGAGTTGACGATGTTTACAAAACAGGAGAAATGTTAGTAGATTTAGGTATTACAGGTTTTTCAGCAACAAGAATGGCGCCAAACAGAGATAATCTAAAAGAAATTTTAGATGCTCAAGAAGTAAAACATATGTTAGATCAATTATTATTATTAAAAGAAAAATACGGCATTAATGTTTCAAGCTTAAACAATCTTCCAAGATGTTTTAGTTCTGACAAAAAATATGGGATATTTATGAATAGATCTTGTAATGGTGGAAGAACAAGTGCAACAATAACTCAGATAGGTGGATTAAAATCTTGTCATCATTTAGATGAAGTTGTTGGAAATATAATAGAGGAAGGATTATCAACAGTTTGGGAAAAGGCTCCAGTATTAAAAGATGAAAGATTGCCAAAAGGATGTTTAGCATGTGATGTAAATGAAAACTGTGCAGGAGGCTGTAGACAAACTGCAGAAGTTGTTAGAAACAAAAAAACAGGCCTAGATCCAATTGCAAGAGGAAAAGAACAAATAATAACCTTAGATCCACCAGAACTGCCAAATAAAGATAGCACATTAAGATTTATGAAAGATACATTATATAGAAAAGAAAAAAATGGAGGGGTTTTATTTAGAAATCCAAGAAATTATGCAATATTAAATGAATCACAATATCAGTTAGCTTTAAAACTGTCAAACAACTCTTTTTCAATAAATGAATTGAAAGATTTATTTGGAAATGAATTAAGTTCCTTTATGGAAAGATTATACCAAAAAGGTTTAATAGGGGAGGCAAAATGGAAAAATTAGTTACTAACGAAAAAAGAATTGACTTAAAATATGAGCCAGCAGGCAAGTTAGCAGAGATTAAAGAATTGACTTCAAAAGCAAATGTAATAGAAGAATTAAATTATTTAAGAACAATAGATTACGATTGTGATGACGGAAATTGTAGTGATTAAATATGATTTATAACTTAAATGAAGTAAATGAAAAAGAACTAAAAGAGTTCTTAGATACCTCATTAGAAGAACTAAAAGAGTTTTACAAATTAGGGGAATTTCAAACTCCTAATTTATTTATTTTAAAAGATAGAAAAACTATAGATCAATTAAAAGGGAAAAAAACAGAGGATTGGTTAGTTGGTTGGTCTGTCCCAGAGCTTAATTCAATTTTTGTTCTAGAAAAATCTAAATTCGGAACAGAAAGCAAAAAAGTATACAGCGATAATATGTACAATAAATTACTGAAACATGAATTAGTTCATATTATATATCATAAAATTTCTAAAAATAGAAAACCAGTTTGGCTTAGTGAAGGTATAGCAATTTATCTTTCAGGCCAATATCTTAAAAAAACTAGACCAGAAAAATTCAAAAATTTCCTAAATTTTTATAATGAAGGAGGATCTGAAGTTTATGAAGAAAGCGGATTTGCTGTTGAATTATTAATCAACAAATTTGGAAAAGAAAAATTATTAACTTTAATTAAATCTTTAAACGGAATAGAATCAGATAAAGAATTTTTAAAGAAATATACAAAGTTGAGCTAAATTACAATCTTTTTAATAATTAAAAATTTTAGAAAGAGAGTGCTCTCTTTAGATAGATTTTTATATTTCAATTAATTAATAAAAATAAAAGTGGTGAACAAAACTAGGAGGAATGATATAATGAAAAAGGGTTTGTTAGTTTTATTTTTGTTTAGTGTTTTAGTTCTTGCTTCAACATCAACTTCAGCAGCTAATTGTGGTGGTAATATTTCTTGTAATTGCGGAGATACAGTTGTTGAGGATTATGTTTTGGACAGAGACTTATTTTGCGAATCTACCTACTGGCCACCAACTTCTATAGGTTTGATGGTTGGTTCTGAAGGTATTAATATAGATTGTAATGGTCATAGTATAACTAGTGATAATAATGAACCAAACTTTAATATTGCTAATTATGCAATACACACTCTGAATAAAGATAACATAACTATAAAAAACTGCCATTTTCATTACTTTTTTTGTGGCATATATGCAAATTCTAAAAATAATTTTATCCATAACAACGAATTTAATGACTCTGCATTGGGTATTTGGACTACGGGCCCTAACAATACAATTAGAAATAATGAAATGCATCACAATTATAGAGCAATTTGGATTAATGGCAATGGTAATCTAATTTCAAACAACAATATATATAATAATTATCAAGGCATTTCATTCTATTCTATATCTCCACCAGGACCATTTACTAATAATACATTCTGGATTAACAGGTTTGTAAACAATGATATTGTTGTTGATGAAGATAACACAATTGGTAATCATTGGAATAATAGTAATGTAGGAAACTTCTGGGATGATTTTGATGATAATATTGGATATCCAGATTATTACTTGGTTCCAGGCAACGCTGGTTCTGTGGATTATCATCCAATCTGGTTCTGTAAAGAGGGAATAGAACCAGAAGTATGTTCTGAACAAACACCATTCTGTTGTAGATATGGAGAATTAGTAGCTGATTGTCAACAATGTGGCTGCCCTTCTGATAGACCAAAATGTCAAGAAAATGGACATTGCACAAAAGCAGATAAACCAACTTTGCCGTTCATTATAGCAAATTAAATACCAATGGTTAAACTATTGTTCTGGGCTAAAAACCTTCAATTGTCCACTATTGAATAAAATAGGTAATTGTTTAAAAATCCCTCCTTGGGCATCATAACAATTACAAAGAAATCTCAACCCAGTAATGCCGTCCTCTATGGTATAATTGCTTCCTCTGCAAAAGTCTGAACATTCTTGTATTTGTTCTTCTGTTGGTTCAGATGGTTTAGCCAAATAACTACTCGCTTCAACATTCATAACTTTTCCAGTATAAATAGGAACAACTTCTGGATAATCATATCTATCAAAAAGATTAACCGAACCTATGGTTCCAGGTCCAGTAGACTCAACAAAACAATAATCAGTTTCAAAATTACCTTTATTACATTGAATTCCAACAGTCATATGCTCTTTTTCATCAAATAAAAATAAAGCTACACCATATCCCATTCTCTTTAAAATCTTCCCAAGTAATAAGGATTTATCAGCACACATTCCTGTATTATCATATAATGTTTCATAAGGATATCTTACAGAATACACTCTATAATTAATTGTTTCATCATAAGGTATTCTTCTAACTAAATAAATTAAATCTCTAACGAGATTATCTCCTTCATTGCCTGTTCTTTCTTTTGCATTTTCTATAAGTTGATCTATTACATATAAATCATTATCATCTTCAAGATACATCAGCCAAATTTCTGCTTCCGCTTCTTTACTTATTTCATCTGGATAATACCAAAAATTTTGAGGAGCATCAAAAACAAAATGATTATATACACTATGATGTAATTCTATATTAAAATAACCCAATCTTACCTTTAAATCCTCGGATATTATACTACTAGTATGTTCTACTAACTCTACAGTTTCACTTTCATTATTATCTCCTTCTAAATTATCCACACTTATTAATTCTGTATAATCTTCTGGATCAGTATAATTTACTAAAGCTAAAGCTATCACAATAATCAAAAGAATAACCCATGGTGTTGTATTTGGTGTTTTATTTTTTTTACTCATCTTATTTATCTTCTGTTTCAAATACTTAGTAATTCTATTTTTTAAGCTTCTTCATTCCATTATTTAAAACAAAATAAATGTATAAAAATGTTTGTGTTGAGTAAGCGAGAAGTGTCTCGCGCTCTCTTTAAGAAAGTATATAAATCAATTAAATAACATAATCCTAACATGTTAGGAAGAAATCATGTTTCAATTTCATTAGCTACAATTATGCCTTTCTTAATACCTCTTATCTTTTTAGAATCAAATAATTCAATAATATATGGTTTTGCTTTTTTAATATCTATTCTTGTTGGATCTCTGCTACCCGACGCAGACTGTGGAGGAAAATCAAAACTCTATTACGATTTTAACATATTCTACCAATTAATTATTCCAATTACCAAATTAACTGTTTGGACATTTAAACTTTCAAGTGTTAAAAAAAAGTTGTCTACAAAGTTTTCAGAATTACAAGATGTAAATCATGAACATAGAGGGATAATGCATTCACCCATAGGAACGATAGTCAGTTCTTTTTTGTTAACTTTAATTATTCTTATCATAATGACACTTATTGCTAAAACTAATCTATTATTAGTTTTAATTATCTTTCTAGGATTAATTATTGGACAAATTCTACATTTATTAGAAGATTCCTGCACTGTTACTGGGATAAATTGGATGTTTCCATTTGGAAAAAAAGAATTAAAAGGGCAAATATACACATTTGAGTGGAAATATCAAAATAAAAAAGATATCCGGCCGATGATTTATGTTTATTCCCTGGTGGCTGTGTCCATTATATCCTTATTAGTAAACTCATTTGGGGCTGTGAATAATCTTTTTTTATATTATTTAATAACAACAATCGCAGTTTTGATAATTTGGATAATAATTATCAAGATATCTCAAAGTCAGTCTATTTTTTGGTATAGAGACGCCGAAAAAATAAAACAAATACAAAAAAAACAAAGAAAAGCTTTAAAAAAATTTACAGGAATAAAAAGAAAAAAACACAAAAAAAGATCATATAAACATTTTAAGTCCAGATATTAGGATTTTGAATTCTATTGGGGTAGTTAAGTAAGCGAGAAGTGTCTCTCACTTTCTTTTAGAAAAATATTTATACACCCCAAAATAATCAAAATTATAAAAAAATGGCAAACATATGTGAAAAATGCGGAAAATTAGTAAATGAATGGACTAAAATAACGCATGATGAAGATGGAGAAAACAAATACTTTTGTAATGGAGACTGCTTTAGTGAATACATTAATTAAAAAAGGAGGCAATTTAAAATGGATGAAATAAAACACATATATTCGATGGTTATGCAAAGAGATGACAAATCTCTAAAAAACTACTTAAAAAATAAAAGAAATCAGGAAAAAGCAAGAGCTAGAAAAATAAGAATAGTAGCAAATGCAGTTCATAGGATTTATACAGCTTAAATAATAAATAATTAGAAGTATATTAAATTTTATGTTTTTGTAGCGAGAGGTTTTTCGCGCTCTCTTTTAGATAAGAAAGGCTATTACATTATTTACAAAATGCCCTATCATAGCAGGCAATAAATTTCTTTTATCAACTAAATAAAGAATCCCAAACAATAGACCTCCAAGATATCTTAAATCAATTTTTCCTGCATGTTGCAAAGAAAAAAACAAAGATATTATCAATAACCCAAAAAGAATTACAGGCAATCTATATTTTTTAAAACCAATAAATTTAGTTGATACAGTAAAATAATCAAAGGAAAAAATTACAAACAATCCCAATAAAATTCCTCTAAATATAACTTCTTCACTGAATGGAGCTAAAAAAACAGAAGAAAATAATTCATAAAACCCAGTATAGTGCACAAAAGAAGAGTTAGTAATAGACAAAATTACCAACCAATAAATCAAAACTAAAACAATCGGCAGCAAAATAGAAGTGTAAATATTATTATATCTTATCTTACAAGAGTCTTTTAATCCATTCCACCATTTTTCTAAATTCTTATTTGATTTAAATTTATTCGAAATCTTATTTCTAAATAAAAATAATAAAAGATATATTAAAATAATAAAAAAATCCCAAAATAATCCACTCCAAAAATTTACAGACATTCTTCTTTCTTATAAAAATTAATTAAGTCTTTCCGCCACATTTTAGCCATAATCTCTTAAATTCTATTTTTTCTTTTTTAAGTTCTTCATTTAGTATTTTTCTGTGTTCTCTTTCTTCTTCTCTTTCTTTTTCTTTTAGTTTTTTTGAGAATTCTATTGAACCAGGATTTAATTCATTAAAAATCGCTTCCCATTCTTTTGGATATTTCCTTTCTAAATCATTTTGCATATATCCTGCATGTATACCCATATATTTTCCAAAAACAAATAACTCAATATCCATTAAATCTCTAATATAATCTGCATTCTTCTCATTCCATTTAAGGCCTTTTATTTTGTTTCTTACAAATTTTGATTTTATTTTTTTCATTTCTACAACCCAAATATCTCTTACCTATCTGTTAATTTTTCTTGTTTCAAGCTTTTACCATTCCTTTAGTTTTTCAATACTTTTTCTATCTAATATCCTAATCAACTGAAGTTCAGGATCATTTGTATAACTTTGGCTTAAAGCATGCTCTTTTATTTTTTCTGAAATAAATTCTAAATCAATGAAATTTGTTTTTAACTCTTTCAATGTTTTTAGTATTTTATCTTCTTCTTTTATTGGCAGTTTTCTTGAAAAAATGTAAAATTTAAAATCACTCCCATATTTATCTTTGATATATTTTTCAGTTTTTTCACGATCTTCAAAAACAGCTTTAAACTTCCCTTGATGTTTTTTATTTTTTTCTTCAATATTATTATTTGACATATGCAATAATCTTGGGCTCCAACTCTTAACCTCACCCACAATCTTATCTGGAAGGCCATCATTTCTTTTTTTAGGCCTAATAGCTATAATATCAATTTCTAGTTTTCTATTTTTTTCAGCTTTAAATTTTTCATTCATTCTTACAAAGAATCCTTTAGATTCTAAATACAATTTAACCAATTTTTCATTTGCTTCTTCCATTTTTTTACCCCAAATAACTTTTTCTTTTATTTAATTCTTTTTTAGTTTCTTCTTCAAAAGGAACAACTTCACCTGCAACATCATCTAGATCTACTTCATCAAATTCTTCTATTTTAGCTTTTTTTCCTTTATTTGCTAAAAAATGAGGTTCTACTTGCCTAACTTTTCTTATTGTTATTCCTTTATCATCAACAATCATTGCTACTGCTATTGGTGCTCCAAAAGTTTGCTTTAAAGATTTTAATTTTTGTTCTATTTTCAAGGTTATTGGGATATATAAGTTATTTATAAGCTTTTCTATCCTTTTATAGATATTTCTTATATTTTATAGAAAGATATATAAACTTTATTAATTTCTTAAAAAAGAAAGCTTTTTAAGTAAAAATAAAGGCTTCAAAATCATGAATAAAAAAGTACTAATCGCAACACTGTATTCACCAGAACCAGTGTTATTAGCTGCCAATAGGCTTGGCCCAGATAGATTAATACTATTAATAGATAAAAAATCTAATAAACACCAAGAAGATTCTCTAAAAGTGATTAATAACTCTCTGGGTAGAATTATAGATGTTAAACCAATTAAAGTTGATGTTTATGACATTGTAGGGGTTGCTAAAAAGGTTGTAGAAGTCATAGATATGCAGCCTAGAGATGATAGATTATTTGTAAATGTAACCTCTGGTAGAAAAACACAAGCTCTTGGTTTGTTATTTGGAGCTTATGCTAGACATGATAGAATTAATAAAATAGCTTATAATCCTGAAGAAGATAAGAATTCTGTTGTTTATTTGCCTAGATTGTCTTTTAAGTTAAATGAGAGCCAAAAAAAGATATTAGATGTAGTTTCAGAAGTTCCAGGTGGTAATTATGCTGAATTAGCTGAAAAGGCCGGTGTTTCAAAAGCAATGTTTTATAGGGCTACAGATGAGTTAAAAGACATGGATCTTGTATTAAATGAAGATGGTTTAAAATTAACAGATGCAGGAGAGATAGCGAGGTTGTAGGGGGGCTAAATTAAAATTGACAAACGAAAGATTGACAAAATCACAAAGTACTGCAGTAAAATATTTTGCAAATCCTTTGGTAATTGTTGCTGGACCAGGATCTGGAAAGACAAAGGTCCTAATAAATAAAGTAAAATATCTTATTGAAAGTAAAAAAATGGAGCCTTCAAAAATAGTATTAACAACATTTACAATAAAAGCAGCAGAAGAATTAAGAAAAAAGATACAAAATTTGATAAAAACAGAAGATATTAGTTCAATGTTTATTGGGACTATTCATTCATATTGTGACAATATTATTAAACAATATGGCGGAACAAAAAATATTCCATTAGATTATTCAGTTCTTGATGATATTCAAAGATATATTTTTTTAAGAAAACATTTCAAAGTGCTTGGGTTGGATAAAGAAGAATTAAAATTATTAAAAAAACCTAGAAGTGATGGAGAACAAATTGGAGATGTTCTTAGATTTTATGATGAATTAACGGAGAATTTAGCAGATATTCCCGAATTATTAGAATATATCAAAGAAAATAAATCTGAGCTATTTGAGAACACCGAAGAAAAATATGATTCTGCAATCAATTTAATAAATTCCTATGAGAAATATGTTGAATTATTAAAAAAATATAAATTGATCGATTTTGCATTTCTTGAAAAAACAACTTATAATTTATTAAATGACAAAGCTATTTTAGAAAGTATTAGAATTAAAACTGAATATGTTTTAATAGATGAGTTTCAAGATATTAATCCCCTTCAATGGAAATTATTTTCCAAAATTGTTGAAAAAGATAAAAAGATTACCGTGGTGGGAGATAAAAACCAAAGTATTTATGGGTTTAGGGGGGCAAATCCTAATATTTTTGATAAGTTCAAAGTTGAATTTAAGGAAGCAAAACAAATCGAACTCGATGTAAATTTTAGATCAAAGAAAAATATAATTGATTTTGGTAATGATTTTCTTTCTGGAAGAGAAACAATTAAGATAAAGGCAGATAGGGAGAATGAAAAAACAAGAATATATATGATTGATGGAGATTATGAATCTGATTCTGCAGAAAGAATATTAGAATTAATAAAAAATTTATACAAAGAGAAAAAAATAAAAAAATATGGTGATGTAGCACTATTATTTAGAAGTGTAAAGAATCATGGTAAGAAATTTATTGAACTATTAGATAAAAAATTTCCAGGAATACCTTACTCTGTCAGCGGCGGAACAAATTTTTTAGAAAATGAAGAAATACGTTCAACAATATTTTTTATGTCTTATCTTTATGGTATCGAGGATGAAAAAATATCTAAGACTTTAATAAGTTATGATAATTTTATTGATGCTCTCGATACAGAATTATTTAAAATATCTAAGAATACTATAAAAATATTAAAAGAAAATCCAAATTTAGACACAAAAAATATTGCTAATGTAAATATATTAACAAAAAAAGGCATTAGTGAAAAAGATGCAATAAAAATAATTTCAATACATAAATTAAAAAATAAAAATGCTAGTAAAAAATTATCTATTGAGGAGACTTTTTACAAGTTTTTAAGTGAAACAGAATGTATAGTAGATTACAAGAAAAAAATTTCTGCAATGACTAAAAAAATGATGTTCAATCTTGGTTATTTTTCACAATTAATACAAGACTATTCAACATATTATAAAAAAAGTAATTTCAAGGGATTTTTATATGTATTAAAAGATTTGCCGGAAAATTTGAAACTAGAAGGAGAAAATGATTCATTCATAGCAGACAATCCAGAAAATTTAAAATTAATGACTATTCATCAAGCAAAAGGACTTGAATTTCCAGTGGTTATAATCCCTTCTTTAGTTACGAGAAGATTTCCAAATAAGATGTTAACTAGAAATTTAATAGATCTTCCAGAAAAATTTAATTTATATGAACCTTATGATAGATTAAAAGAAGAAGAAAATTTGTTTTATGTTGCAGCCACAAGAGCCCAGGATAGTTTAATTCTATCAAAATTTAAAAACCATAGAACTACGAGGGTTAGTGCATCAGAATTTGTTGATAGAATTGAAAAAAATCTAGTCGAAATAAAAAAATTAGAAGATTATTCGGAAAAAATAAAAGAAAGAAAAATAGAAGACGAGGGATTTCATGTAATAGATTATAGCTCAATTAGCACATTTATAGACTGCCCAGAGCGTTTCAATTTGAGATATATTTATGGGTTTGTTGCTGGAGAAATTTATGTCCAAAAAATTGGAAAGATCTATCATAATGCTCTTGCAAAATTAAATTCTAATATTAAAGAGAAGAAGAAAATAGATGATAAATTAATAAAAGAGATTTTAGATGATTCTTGGATAACTTTGAAGAAAGATGAACGTCAAGATGAGATTATGAAGAAAAAATTTCTTAGAGAAATAAAAAGATATTATCAAACAATGACTAATAATGAGTTAAAAAAAATAAAAGAAATAGAAAAACCTATTGGTTTAAATGTTGATAATATTCGCATACGTGGTAGGTTGGATCTACTTTATGAAAATGAAAATGGAGAAAATGTTTTGATGGACTTTAAATCAAGAAAATTAGATGCGATCGGTGAAACGCATGTTGATAAACAATTAATAACATATGCAATGGCTTTGGAAAAGGAAGGTTGGAATATAAATAAATTAATTGCATATCCTATTCAAGAAAATAATTTTAAACCAGTAGAGGGAGAAATAAGTTTTGGCAATGACGATAAGAAAAAAATCAAATCATCTGTAAAAAAGTTTGTTGGTGCAGTAAAAAACGAAACATTTAATACTTCAGAAGTAAAATCAGGATTCTGTGAAAAATGTCCCTATAAATTGATCTGTTTATATAATAAATCAAGGAGTCTAAATGATTGACAAAGAAAAATTAAAAAAATTTAAAGAACAACTTAGAAAAATGTTTAGAAGTGATGAACCAGATTTCAACTGGGGGGTTTATAGGATAATAAAACAAAAGAATCAAGATGTTGATGATTTTATTGAAAATGAGATTCCAAATATAATCAAAGATAATTTAAAAGTTTTATATGCAAAAAGTGTTGAAAGTTTAGAAAAAGAACTTGATGAGATTAAATCAGATTGTCAAAAATTGGGTGTTGATTATGAAACAAATGAGAGGCATAAAGAAAAATTAAAAGAAAAGAAAGAATTAACAGAAATTGGAGATATTGAATCCCAAATTTATAATGATTTATTGGAATTTTTTTCTAGGTATTTTATAGATGGGGATTTTATTTCTAAATTCTATTACAAAAATGACCAATACATGGTTCCTTACGATGGTTCTGAAACTTATTTGCACTGGGCAACAAAAGATCAGTATTATATAAAAACCTCTGATGTTTATAATAGATTAAGTATCAATGCAGGAAAATTTAATATAATATTTAGGGTTGTTCAAGCAGATCAAGAAAAAGGCAATGTTAAAGCTAAAGGTGATAAATTTTTTGTTTTAGATAAAAATGCTTTTGAACTTAATAAAGATACAAATGAGTTTTTTGTTAATTTAAATAATATTGTTGGTGATGATGAAATAAAAGAAAAAGGTAAAAATAAATCTGAAATACAGGAAAAATTAAACGAAGAAATACTTAATGAATTAAAAAATGAACTAGAAAAGAATAATATCAAATGTAATGAAGATTTTGAAAAGGTTTTGAAAACTTTCCAAAAAAGATATACTAAAGATTTTTTCATACATAAAAATTTGAAAGAATTTTTAAGTGGTGAGCTAAAAACTTATGTAAAAAATGAGATTTTTGATCTTGATAAAGTTATAGATATAGAGATAAAGATAAATAAAGAGTTGATAGTTCAATCTCAAACTTTGAAAAAGATTGCAGATAAAATAATTGAAAGACTTGCATCTATTGAAGATCTTAAAAGGAAAGTTTGGGAAAAGAAAAAGTTTATTTTTGATACGGGATACTGCATGACTTTAGATTATATAAATAAAAAATATTATAAAGATGTTTTAAAGAATAAAAAACAAATAGCCGAATGGGTCTCTTTAGGTTTTATAAAAGAAAGCATGTTAAATGAGAAATATTTAGAAGAAAATCCCACTTTAGTTATTGATACTGCTTTTTTTGATATTGACTTCAAATACAAAATATTATCTGAAATTGATGATTTGGATGAAAAAATTAATGGTATTTTAATTAATTCGGAAAATTTCCAGGCATTGAATCTGTTATTAAATAAATACAAAGAGAAAATTAAGTGTTGTTATATAGATCCGCCATATAATACTGGAAATGATGGGTTCTTGTATAAAGATGGATTTAATCACAGCAGTTGGCTAAGTTTAATGAATGATAGATTAATATTAACGAAAGAATTATTGAATAATAATGGGGTTTTTTTTAGTAGTATTAATGATATTGAGTTAAAAAATTTAAATAAAATAGCAGACTCCATATTTGGAAATGAAAATTTCATCGTAAATTTAGTCTGGGAGAATAAAGAAGGGGGAGGTAGTTCTGA
This sequence comes from Candidatus Woesearchaeota archaeon, assembly GCA_043812195.1. GTDB lineage: Archaea > Nanobdellota > Nanobdellia > SCGC-AAA011-G17 > PNOQ01 > JBDRML01. Next base: position 59,259 of record JBDRML010000001.1, read on the forward strand.
TAGTAGATTTTTCAGAATCAAGCACGAATATGTTACTTCTTATTCAAAAAATACAAATACATTAAAACTTGATGGAGATATTAAAGAAGAAGACGAAGCTTATAATTATAATGATAGGTTTGTAAAAGAAAGAGGCAAATATAAATTAATAAAATTAAATAGCTTCAGTATAAGATCTTCACCTAGCCTACAATATGAAATTGAACTTCCCAATGGTGAAAAAATTACTCCTCATGAAGGCGGAAAAAAAGGTTGTTGGAGATGGAATGAAGATCAATTTAAGTGGGGTTTAAAGAACGAATTTATTGAATTCAAAAAAAATGCTGAAGGAAAACTTTGGGTTTATACAAAACAATACTTTAAAGTGGATCATAAGGGAAATGAGATAATTAGAAGTGTTCCATATAGGGCGGTTATATCTAAGTTTTCTAGTACCCAAGCAACAAAACAATTAGAAAAATTATTTGGAGATAAACCATTTGCATACTCAAAACCAACCGATTACATTAAGTTTTTATTAAACTTAAGCATAAATCAGAAATTAAATGATAATTTTTTAGACTTTTTCGCTGGTTCAGGAACTACAGGTCATGCAGTATTAAAACTAAATAAAGAAGATAGAGGAAATAGAAAATTTATTCTCGTAGAAATGGGGCAATATTTCGATACTGTTCTTAAACCCAGAATATTAAAGGTAATTTTCTCTGATAATTGGAAAGAGGGAAAACCATTAGACAATAAGGGATCTGAAAAACAAATTATAAAATATCAAACACTAGAACAATATGAAGATTCATTAGAAAACATACAATTCAAACAAACAGATTTAAGGGGATTGGATAAAGTGGACAAGGAAACACTATTTAAATATGATTTCAATGAAGTACCAAAAAAAAGTAAAACTTTTCTTGGAGCAGATATAGAAAAAAATTGGAGAGATTTTAGTATTTTAACACTAGATAAAAACTTAAAAGCAAATCCAATAAAAGTTGACCTAATTGAAACTTTTAATTACTTAATAGGGATGTGGATTGATAAATATCAAATAAAGGAAGACAAACAAAGAGAATATATTGTAATAAAAGGTAAGATAAAGGATAAACCTTCCATAATCATTTGGAGGGACAACAAAAATTTGATTCCAGAAAAAGATAAAAAATTCATAGAAGAAGAAATAATTGAAGGTGAGAAAGTTGAAAATATCTTTGTAAATTCAGATTGTATGATAAAAGGAGCAAAACATATTTTTAATGAGATGAGAAAAAGATTATAAAATGGAAAAAAAATATAGTGAAGACCTAAGTAATTTGTTATCAACTTCAAGAATACTTTCAAAATTATTGGGTTTTGATGATCAACATCAAATACTGAAAAAATTTAATGATGCTAATTTAACATATGATTTTTTAGAAGGAAAAAGTAATTTAATAGATTTATTAATAGGATATAAAAAAACAAAAGAAATTGATTTAGATATCATAACAGAATCAATGTTGTTAATGTTTGATGAAAATATAAGAAAACATTTAGATCACATAAATAAGTATAGAGAAGATAAAATAGAACCAAGAAACTTTCAATATCTTGCTTTATTGTTTTCTGAAATTTTTTTGTATTTTAAATTTAATGAAAATGATTTTTTAGAGATTTTAAATGAGTATGTAGACTTACTAAATAAAAATAGCATTGAAAAATTTGATTATTATAAAAAAGAAGATTTAAATAAAATTTGTTTTTGGATGGCGACAGGATCTGGAAAAACAATAATCATGCACATTAACTTCTTACAATACTTACATTACAATCCAAAAATAAATAAAATAATTTTAATAACTCCCAATGAAGACATGTCTAAACAACATAAAGATGAATGTGATGAAGATAATATAAACTCTTCAATAATTGACAGTTCAAATTTAAGATATTCGTCACTCAAAAACTCCATAAATATTTTTGATATAAATAAAATTAAAGATAAATCCGAAAAAATAACAAAAAACAAAGGGAAGACAATAGATTACAAATCATTTGGAAAAAATAATTTAATTCTTGTTGATGAAGGGCATAGAGGTTCAAAGGGAGATAAGTGGATGAAATTAAGAAAAGGAATTTCAGAAGAAGGTTTTACCTTTGAATATAGTGCAACATATAATGATTTCCTTGATGAAAAAAATAAAAATAACACAGATGATTACAAAAGAACAATTATTTTTGATTTTTCATATAAGTATTTTTATCATGAAGGCTACGGCAAAGATTATGATATTTCATATGTAACTGAGAAAGATAAATATACCAATAAGATGAGAGAATATATAATGTTGGGGAATCTATTAAGTTTTTATGAACAAAAAAAATACTTTAAAGAATATAACAAAGAATTAGAAGATTTCAATATTGAAGATCCATTATGGTTGTTGGTTGGTTCAAGAGTAAAAGAAGATAATAAGTTAGATGGCACAACAAAATCAGATATTGCAAAATTTGTATATTTTTTAAATGAACTAACGAACGAAGGATTAGACGAAAAAATAGAAAAAATATTGACTCAAAAAACCGGAGTAAAAAAGAAAAATACCAACAAAGATATTTTTACAAACAGATATAATTACTTGAGAGAACTATTAAAAAATAGATTCAATGAAAACTATTCTAAATTGATTGATGATATTTTTAAAGTTGTTTTCTATGCAACACCAAATTCTGATCTAATTTTAACAGATATAAAAAATGGAGAGGGGGAATTAGCATTGAGTTACTCAAGTGGAAAAAAACCATTTGGTTTAATTTATGTTGGCAAGGGAAGTGAAAAGGACTTGATTAAAAAAATTAGTGAGAATCATAAAAATATAAGAAAAGAAAGTGATAAAATTGGTAATTCTTTATTTCCTAGTCTAAAAGAAACAAAGGAAGAAATCTATCCACTTAATTTATTAATTGGTGCAAAAAAATTTATAGAAGGGTGGAATAATTTTAGAGTTTCTTCAATATTACTCCTTAACTTTGCAAAGGGTGCGGGTGCATCAGCAATTCAATTATTTGGAAGAGGAATAAGATTGAGGGGATATGATCGTAGTTTAAAAAGATCTGGTTTTAATAATATTGAAGCACCAAAGAATATTAAAATAATAGAGACACTAAACATTTATGGGATTGAAGCTCACTATATGCAAAAATTTCTAGATGATATTGGAACAGATTTAGAAATTACTAGCACAATTGAAAAAGACATACAAGTAATCCCAGATAAATACGGATTAAAAAAAGAATTCGGAAAAGAGTTGTACTACATAGATAACCCCACAGAAAAAGAAGTAGAGTTGACAAATAGATTAACAATATGTGGTTTGAAAAAGATGCAAATAACTTTAGATACGTATAATTATGGTATGTCTTCAAAATCTAAAGGAATTAGCAAAGAAGAAGCAAAAGAAAAAAAACAAACAGTTTCTAAACAAACATACTATAATAACTTTAAAGATTTTATAGATTGGAATGAAATATACTCAAATGTATTAGAATACAAAAGAAATGTCGGTTCTAGACAAACAACAAATAATTATTATTCGAATTTCTATATTGATGGAATAGATGATTTGAAAAATGTATTTGAGAATAAAGATATAGCGATAACTGTATACGGGGAAGAAAAGGAATTTTATATGGATAATAAATCTATAAAAGAATTGTATGAAATGAGAGAGAAAATCCAGAACATATATACTGACATAATTAAAAAATTGATAAAGTTAACTCATACTGCAAAAATAAGAGGTAAAACAGAAGCAGCATATAAATTGACTAAATTAGAAGATAAACACATGATTGATGATTATAAATTAATAATTGAACTAAAAGAAAATAAAGTGTTGGCGGAAGATCTTGGTTTAAAAAATATTTTCGATAAATTCATTGAAAAAGAAAGAATATTAGATTTAGAGGATGATGAATTAAATGACTTTGTAGAAAAAGAACAAGATAAAAAAGAGTTTATATTAAAATTTAATAAACATTTATATTTTCCTCTTTTAGTTTCTCATGAAAAAGAAAAATATTCTTTGTCTCCAAAAGGTTTGATTTCTTCCGAAGAATCTTTTGTAAGAAAACTAAAAAAATACATTGAAACTAATGAGAAATCGATAAAAAATAAAAAAGTGATGTTGTTGAGAAATCATGAAAATAAAGGCATAGGATTTTATATGAAAACAAAAAAATTCTATTATGACTTTATTTTATGGGTGATTGATGAAAATGAAAAACAAAAAATATCATTTATAGATCCAAAGGGATTAGTTCATGGGGATGAAGAAAAAGAAGAATTCAACAAAAATGAAATAAAAAAAATAGAAGAAAAAATCAAAGAAAAAGAAAATAAGGATTTTGAATTGCTTACATATATTATAACTCCAACGTCAAAAGAGGATATAGCTAGTGCCATGATAAGAGAAGATCCGATTGGCTCAAATGTTTATTTAGAAGAAGATATTTACGATTTATTTAATAAACTGTTTGAGATTAATCAAGAAGATTAGCTTCTCTAAAACTATAATAATTCCTTTTATGCTGATCGCCAATAATAATATGGTCACTTAATTTTATGTCAAATAATTCACCTATTTTTTTCAAACGATTTGTAATTCTTCTATCATCCGTAGAAGGTTTAGAATCTCCAGAAGGATGATTATGAACTAATATTATAGAATTAGCACTTTCTTTTATTGCTTCTTTAAAAACTTCTCTAGGATGCACCAAACTACTGTCTAAAGTGCCTATAGAAATAACTTTTTCTTTAATAACCTTGTTTTTAGTATCTAAATATAAACATAATAAATATTCTTTTTTCTTACTTCCATACTTATCTATAAAATAATCATAAACATCCTTAGCACTTCTAATATATCTTTTATAACCTTTATTTTTTAATCTATTATGCCTTTTACTTAGCTCTATCAGACTCTGCAATTTCATAACCTTCATAAAATCTGGATGATCTGCCCTCTTGCCTTTACAAATAAAATTGACCAACTCTCTGTACCCAAGATGCTCAATCTCATCTAACTTATATTTTTTTAAAATTCTATTGCTGATCTCTAAAGAATTATCTTCTTTTGTATTATCCCAAAATAAGATAGATAATAACTCCACATCATCTAAACTTTCAACGCCATTTTTTGTCAGTTTAAACTTAGGAAGGTTATACCAGGGAATATCACTATTTTTCATAAGATTTTAGAAACCTAAACCAGTTTATATAAATTTATGAGAAGAAATAGCAACTAAATGATCATCTTTAAATATCCCAAAAACAATATACTCTCATGTTAGATGAAGAAACAATCAAATCATTAAAAAAAGAATGGTTAAACAGACTACAAAACAAAGGCGGAATAATCTACAAATATATTCAAGAAGAATTAATAGACTCTTTTATTGAAGATATTAAAACTCCCAATTGATATAATTTAAGCATATAATAAAACTTATAAACCAAGAAAAAACACGTAAAAACAGTAAATATGGTAAAAAAACACACATCCGGATTCGCAATCGCTTCCTTAATTTTGGGACTCCTAGGTGTATGGGGGATAGGTTCAATTTTAGCTATAATTTTTGGAGCTGTAGCACTAAACCAGATAAAAAAAGACAAAAATCTGGGAGGGGAAGGAATGGCAAAATGGGGATTAGCTTTAGGGATTATAGGTCTTATAGTCTATACTATAATATTTGCTAGCCTTGGAACTCTTTTTGGAATTGGTAGTTTAATTTCAGCAACTGATGCAACAGGTTATGCTGTTGTAGATAATAGTGAAAATTCAGAAATTAAAGATTCAGAAATTTCAACAAAACAACAAGAGGACCAACCAGAAGAAAATGAGCCTGAACAAAAAATTAAGAGCGCAACAATAAATATTGATAAAGTTCAAATCCAATTAGCCAACTTATATCCAATTAGAGTTACTGTGGCAAACACAGGAGATGTAACTGTCCGTCCAAAATTTGATATTTATGTTTATGATTCCGGAGATAATGAAGTTTGTTATGGCAGTCCAATGATAGATGAATTTACTAGTATTTATTCTGGCAATGACAAAACTGGAGAATTGACTCTAATGGGTTGTATGTTTACTAAAGATGGAACTTATACTCTAAAAATAGAATTATTAGACTCTGACTATAATAAATTAGATACAGATACAAAAGACTTTTCAGTTGATTATTGGGACCAATTTAATCTATAAAAGAGATGTGAAGTACTTTAGATCACCAACAACATTTAAAAACATAAATATTCACTTATGATTATGACAAATCTAAAAATTCCTGAAAAAATAAGAAATTTAGACAATATGTTCTGGAAGAATAGAAGATTATTCAAAAAAAAAGTGAAAAATATTAACAAAATATTTGAACTAAAGAAAAATAATGATTTGTTCAAAGATGATCATCCGCCAACATTTTTCAGTGGAAACATACACTCAAAAAAAATAAAATATATCTTCATTGGATTAAATCCAGGTTATAATGAGGAACATAACAAAAAAGAGTATAATTGGAGAAAAAATAGCAAAGAAAAATCTAAAAAACAAATGGAAGATTGCATAAATTTATTTGAGTATTTTTATGAAAATAAATGGCCAGGATATTATACAAGAATATTAAATATAGTAAAAGATTTTTCAAAAAAAGAGAAAAAGAAAGAAAGGTATGAATACTGTAAAAAATATCTAATCAACATCGATGCTTTCCCATTTCATTCAAAAAGTTTTAAAATTAAGATAGATAACTTAACCCCTCAACAATATATAGAATTTTTTAAATACTGGAATTCTTCAAAAGAACTTATTAAAATGATTAAATCTAAATATATAATAATTTTTGGAAAAGCAAATTTGAAGCTTTTTATGATGGACCCATCAATAGACAAAACAAAATTAAAACTTATAAAAAAATTTAAAAAAGAAAGAGGGGGATTTGTGCATATTTACAAAATTATCTTTGCTGATAAAAAAACAATATTAGTAGACACATTTTTAGGGGGTGGAAAAAATATGTCCTTGAACAAGAAAAATATTAAAGAAATTAGCAATTATATAAGAAGTATATTAAAATAACTCTTACAATAAAAAATCTTGTTTCCTCAAATTAAAAACAATTAATCTAAATATTTTGAATTTGTTTTTCAAATCCATATTTTAAAATCACTCCTTGTAAATTAGATTTGGTAATACTAACACCCCACTCAGGTTCACTCTTTTTTCCATTATAGTCATTCCCAACTAGGAAAGAAGAAGGTTTATTCTCCCAATCTAAAGATGGTACGAGGAGCGATATTGGTTCCTTCCCATTCTCAAATAAAACTAATGCAAGCAATAGATTTTTACTAAGATGAAAATGTTTCTTTTTCATAAATGTATAATTATAATTTCTTACAGATTTAACTTGGATATCAAAATACTCATCTTTATTTTCCCTTACAATAAAATCTATACCTTTATCATCTATTTCTGAAGAATAAACATCAAAACCAAGCTTTGTAAACTCCATTTTAGCAAAATATTCTCCAAATCTCCTTAATTGTAAGTGGTTTAAATCAGACCATTTATTATTTGGCATAAAATTGCTATAATCATCAAATATAAATAACTTCCACTCTCAAAAGAGAGCGCGAGAAACCTCTCGCTTACTAACAACAATCTCTAGGATGTACTAAACTACTATTCAAAGTCCCCACACTAACAACTTCTTCTTTAATAATTCTATTTTTAGTATCTAAACACAAACAAATAAAATACTCTTTCTTCTTATTTCCATATCTATCTCTTAATAACAAATAAACATCTTTAGCACTTCTAATAACTCTTTTATACCCATTATTTTTAGTTTTATTATATCTTTTACTTAACTCAATCAAACTTAATAATTTCATAAGTTTCACATAATCTTTAGTTTCAACTTTATTTCTTTTATTTTTAATAAAATCTAAAATTTCCCTATTTCCCAATTCATCTATTTCATTTAAATTATAATTTTTAAGCAGTCTATTGCTTAATTCTAAAGCAGATTCACCTTTTTCCCCAATTCCAAAGATAATAGACAATAATTCCGCACTATCTAAAGATTCAGCCCCATTTTTAAGAATTTTTGAACTAGGTCTGTTATAATTTGGAAGATCAAAGATTTTCATAAGAGTTTAGAAACCTAAACCAGTTTATATAAATTTATGAGAAGAAATAGCAACTAAAAAATCAGTCACTTAAACTTCGCGTTCTTATTTCCCAAAATTGTTTGTCCTTGCATATTATTCCATAATACCATCATAGAAGCCATCGTACAAGGTTCCTTTTCAACTTTCATCAATTTCATCATATTCTTCTTCATCATATTCAAAGATTTGTCAAAAGCATCTTCAGCTCTATTCCCTTTTAATAAAGAAATAGCTATTAAATTAGAAGGTTCAAGAAATAATTTTGCAGTTTTATCATTAAGTGGTTTAGCAGACCATCTTTCATCAATCAAAAAACTAAAGGGAGTTCTATACCCAATAAAACACCCTTTCTTTCCAATGCAATTTTCTCCCAAAGAAAGACCAGAATAACAAGCTCGAGCATAGACAATTCTGTCAAAAAGCACGGAATTATTTTTACCTTCTTCAATCAATACTTCTTCTTTATCTTTTATTTTATCACCATAAATTCTTTTATCATCACCATGAGCATTAAATAAGACTAGCACAGGATCTTTTTTATCTAATAAACTAATAAAGTTAGTTTTAGTCAATTTAGGCCTAACCAGATCAAAAAACTCAACTCCAATTTTTTTAGCATAATCTATTACTTCTTTAGCATAATAAAAAAGATATCCTGTAGCATCATCATAATTTGGCCTAGTAATTAAAAAATTGTTATTCATTTTGCCAAAATCTCAGAAATCTTTCCACTACTACTTGCTTTAATAAATTCGAGCTGCATATCAACAAAGATTCTTCCAATCTCATCTTCTTTCTCAATATGGCCTTTAAGTTCTTCTTTAGTAAAAACACCCTTGTTTCCTATAGACAATTTAAAATGCAGAGGGATAGTAGCATCTAAACGATACAAAACTAATTTCTTTATATCCTTATCTAATTTGTTTTCTTCTTTCATATTATTTTTAGTTTTTCTAAAACCTTTATAATCTTTTTGCCTAGCTTTGAATCGTTCTTAACCTCAATCATAGCATTATTCCACGTAAAAGGCTTATCATCTACAACCACAATAATATCCTCATTTCGGATCTTTTCAGGAACCTTAGCAAAAACCCGCATAAATTTAGCTCTTTTTTCTTCCACTTTGCCTCTTTTAATAATTATATCAACCACATTTAAATAGATTTGGGTAATTTCAAAGAGAGCGCGAGACACTTCTCGCTACAACAACATCCCAAACAACATTCACATAATCTGCAGTTCCAGCTTTCTTTTATTTTTAATAAAATCCAAAATTTCTCTATTTCCCAATTCCTCTATTTCATTTAAATTATAATTTTTAAGCAGTCTATTGCTTAATTCTAAAGCAGATTCACCATAACCTCCAATTCCAAAAATTATAGCCAATAACTCTGCCGTATCTAAAGATTCTGGTCCATTTTTAACTAATTTAGAAGCAGGCCTATTAAACTTTGGAAGATCTAAAATTTTCATGTAATTATAGAAATCTAAATCAGTTTATATAAATTTATGAGAAGAAATAGCAACTAAACGATCATCTTTAAATATCTCAAAAACAATAAATATCTATGCTAAACGAAAAAACTCTTAAATCACTAAAAAAAGAATGGTTAAACAGGATGCAAAGTAAAGGAGGTATTATTTACAATTATGTCCAAAAAGAATTAATAGACTCTTTTATTGAAGATTTAATGAAAAATCCACTAAAAATAACACAAAATCACAACACATTAAAATAAAAACCAAAGTTTTATAAGTATATTCTTAATATAACTAATAAAATGGAAACTGTGACAATCCCAAAAGGAGAGTACTTAAAACTAAAGAAATTGGAAAAAGTAGATTGGAAACTAGTTGAGAGTTTTAAAAGATCTCTAGAAGACTTAAAAGCAGGTAGAATAAAAAGGGTTAAGTAGATTTTATCAGTTCTTCTATCAATATTCTAAATTCAGGTAAAAATTGTTTAATTTTATCAATAGTTGCTTGTTGTGCCTTTTTATCACTTACAGAAACCATTAAAACAGATTTCAGGTCATCATATATTAAGAAATATATCCTCCTATCTTCTATTTTCTTTTCTCTGAGAAATCTAAAACTTAAGGAATCTCCTACATAGCCTTTTCAGAGATTTCTTCTTCTATTTTGTCAACTCTTGATTGTTGTTCTTTTGTAAGTAATTTATTCATCTTACGCTCAAATTCATGTGTTCTAAAGACTTTAAACATGTCATATTATATAATATTCCAACTTATAAGAGTATCCAAAGAGAGCGCAAGATACTTCTCGCTACAAAACATTTAAAAACTTCAAAATCAAAAATAAAAACATGGAAAAAACAAGAACAACCATTATCATATCTTTAATTATTTTGATACTAGCAACTATTGCAACATCTTTATTAAATTTACCTTTAATCACTACACTAATAATCCCTATAGCATTTTTAATAATTCTTGTACAAAGTATAAAACTAATTAAAAGAAAAGACCATAAATTCGGAATCCCCTTTTTAATATTATCAATTATTACTTTAATTTTATACATAATTTACATGTGTCTTCTTTTTACAACAATCGAAGGAATTCCCAGCATTACTTAAAAATGATCAAACTCTCACCCTCAACTCTAAACCTCTTCAAAGAATGCCATAAATGCTTCTATCTTCAAATAATAAAAAACATAAAAAGACCAGACACTCCTTTCCCTTCTTTACCTAATGGAATGGACAAAATACTAAAAGAACATTTTGACAGATTCCTAGATAAAAACCAACTACCTCCAGAAATTAAAGAAGAATGCAAAGACTGCCAATTATACAACAACAAAGAAAAACTAAGTATTTGGAGAAGTAATTTTAAAGGAATCCAATACACAGACAAAGAATCAGGAATAATACTAAGAGGAGCAGTAGACAACATATTAAAAAAAGGAAATAAATTAATAGTCTTAGATTACAAAACAAGAGGCTATCCTCTAAAAGAAGACACACACACTTACTATATTCTTCAAATGGATCTATATAACTTCTTATTAAGAAAAAACAATTATGAAACAGAAGATTACACCTATCTATTATTCTATTACCCAAATAAAGTCTTAGAAACAGGAGAAGTCATTTTTGACACTAAATTAATCAAAATAAAAACAGATCCAAAAAGAGGAGAAAAAGTTTTCAAAGAAGCAATTAAACTCCTTCAA
>JBDRML010000002.1:0-4198 GCA_043812195.1 Candidatus Woesearchaeota archaeon
AACTATCATCGTTTAAGATTCGCTGATGTTTACTATGCCACCAATACAGAGTTAAGGGGGTACTATCAAGGGGAAGCGGGAAGATTTGGGTTTAATACTGTATTAAAGGAGTGGGATAGGCCTAGACCCAAAAAAAGAAAAAGGGGTTATGATCCTAAATTTATTCTTGTAGCTATGCAGTTCAATAACGGAGAGTTAAACTCAGAACTCTACCCCGATACTTTGCGATATGAACATAATAAAAGGGTGGCATTAGCATTGCGACCTTTAATGGTGGGTATTAATGGAGTTAATAGAATAATATGGAAAACTTTACCTACTTCAGAGGATTTTGAAGATCCTATGGTAAAATGGTTGGCGAGAGAATGTAAAGGGATAGAGATAGAAACAAGAGGTAATTTCAATAAGCTGATAAGGGAGTGTGGGATATTTATTACTGATTGTGTTTCCACCACTTTTTATGATGCTGTAGAGATAGGGGTACCAACTTACGCCTTTGTTTACAGTAAAGGGAATAAGGTTAGGGGGAAAGTATTAAAAACTTTTAAGAATCAAATAATACAATATGATAATATAAACTCTGTTACAGTTATTATGCGAAAGTTGATAGAAAATGAGCTAAAAGGGTTTATTAGTTATATCCCTAAAGTAGAGCATAATGTGGATAGGTTTGAGTTATGAATAAATATTATATAGATAGATTTACTTACCCAATTTTTCACATACAGCAAACATATGATTCGAAAGATTTATGTCAGGCCGATGGTAAATTTCATTGCATTACGATTAAAGAAAATAGTGCAACTTGCGGCCCTCGTTATGTCAATGTATGTATCAAGTGTTATATGACTTTGGGTCCTAATTGCCAGGATGAAAAAAATAAATAAAATATTACTACTTTCTCCTCCGGTTCTGACTATCAAGAATAAGTTAGATATTAACCCACTGCCCCCTATTGGTCTTGGATATTTAGCTAGTAGCGTAGATGATTTGTGTGAGATTAAAATTTTAGACTGCCTTATTAGTGGGTGGGGTAAGGGAGAATCCATAAATAAGTCTTTGGTTAGGATAGGTATGAGCTATGAAGATATTGGGAAAGAAATAATAGAATTTAATCCTGATCTGGTAGGTGTAAATTGTCAATTCAGTAAGCAGTATAGTATTTACAGGGATTTACTATCTATAATTAAAAATATAGATCCTGATATCACAACCATCACTGGTGGTGCTCATACCACTGTTTGCCCTCACGATATGTTGCAAGATAAAAATTGTGATTTTATTATTCTTGGAGAAGGAGAAAAATCATTTAGAGAATTTATTGAAAATATAAATAATACTTCAGAATTATATAAGATAGATGGTTTTGGTTATAAGATTGGTGGTGAAATAATAATAAATGAAAAGAATTGTTATATAGATAATTTAGATGATTTAAAATTTCCAGCTTATGATTTAATGGGTTTGGAAAAGTACTTCGGGTTAAAACATTCTCATGGATTAAGGCATAAAAGAAGGTGTGTTCCTATTATAACTTCCAGGGGCTGCCCTGCCAAATGTATTTTCTGTACTGCTAAATGTGTTTGGGGGAATAAGTTTAGGGCTAGATCAGTTAATAATGTAATAGAAGAAATAAGGTATTTAAAAAATAAATATGACACAGAAGAAATAATGTTTGAGGATGATAATTTAACTGCCAATAAAAAAAGAGCTAAATTATTATTTAATAGGATCATAGAAGAGAAATTTGATATTATTTGGGATACTCCTAATGGCGTGGGGGTTTGGTCATTAGACGAAGAGTTAATTGATTTGGTGAAGTCTTCTGGGTGCATTAAACTTAATTTTCCTGTTGAAAGTGGTTCCCAAAGAGTATTGGACAACATCATTAAAAAACCTATCAAATTAAGTAAAGTAGAAAAATTGATTAATTACTGTAAAAAGATAAATCTTGATTATGGGATTTTTTTAGTTGTAGGGTTGCCAGGTGAAACTTTAAAAGATATGTGGGAGAGTATTAAATTTGCAGCTAAAATGGGGGTGATTAATCCACATATTTCTGTTGCAACCCCATATCCAGGATCTGATTTATTCAATATGTGTTTAGATAAAGGATACTTAATAGATTCTTTTTCTTATGATGATTTATTTATAAGAAGTTTTTCTATCGAAACCCCTGATTGGAATAAAAATGATTTAAGGGAATTCTTATTAAAAGCGAGAATTTACCTTATAGTTAGAAAATTCATAAGTAATCCTCTTCATGTTTGTAAATTGATTATATGTAAAATAGTTAATGTTTTAAAAAATAAATAGGAGTTTGTAATGACATACTCTTTAACAGAAGTAAATGCAGTAGATATACAGGATGCTTGGTTTCAGTGTATATATAAATTAATGGATACAGGATTTAGGTATATTGTAGAAAGAGGATCATTTGAAGGTCAAACTAGATTTGAGTTTGATAATATAATAGTATTTATTGCAAATGCTTATATGTACCCGTATGATAAAATGCTTCCACAGGTTCCTCATACTTTAGGTTTTCCTAATCCAGTAGAGAATGGTTATATAGAACAGTATTTACCTTATTTAATGACGAATTATATAGCAGAAGGAGAACAATATACTTATGGATCTAGAATTTATAAACAGATTTCCTATTGGATAGAAGTACTAAAGACCACGCCGAATACTAATCAGGCGGTTTTACAAGTAGCTCAACCTAATGATTATAATCTTTCTGATCCCCCCTGTTTACGGCATATTGATATGAGAATTAGAGATAATCAATTAATATTTTATCCTTATTTTCGTTGTATAGATTCAAGTAAAGAATTGTTATATAAGATTGACAATAGAATATGCTATGGTAAGATGATCGATGTTCATAATTTGATGGTTGATGGTAAAGAGGTCTATGTTATATCTAATTGTAATGGCAAAGCTGAATGGGGGAAAGTTTTATCATCTAATATTAGAAGGTGTGAGATTAGTGAAATTAAAAAATATACAATAAAATCTGAAGGATCAACAAACATAACAGATGATCATTGGCTATTTGATGAGACTTTGGGTGTAAAACAAGCGAGATATTTTAAAGTTGGGGATAAACAGATAAAGTTAATTACAACAGCTTGTTTAGAAAGAAATATTAATACCCATTTGGATATATTTGATTTATTGTCTGATGATAACAAGTATTATATTAGAAATTTAAAATTACCTGAACTTACTAAACTATGTATTACTCCAAAATCTTCGTGGAGGGATAAAAGAATTTTACCTATAACGGTTATTGATACTATAGATGATATACCAAAAACTTGTTCAATAGGTGTAGCAAGATCAAAGATAAATAGAAAGAGGTATATGAACCTCTCAAAAGATATGGGTTATTTTTTTGGTGCTTGGTTAGCAAATGGATGGTTTAAAGACAGTAAATGTTCTTTAATATCTATTGGAAATTATAAAAAAGATAAAATAGATAAGTTATGTATAGCACTCAAAAATGAAGATATAAGGAACACTAAATATTTACAAGATAGTGTTACTATATTTCATATTGGGGATAAAATGTTATATGATGTAATGATTGAATTGGGTTTTATATCCGGTTCTTTATTTAAAAAAATACCTGCCTTTATGTTTAATGCTCCTACTAGTTTTATTAGAGGGGTATTTGAAGGATGGATAGATGGTGATTCTGGTTGTACCGTTTCAAAAGACTTAGCATGTAGTTTTAGGCTATTGGTGTCATTAGTAGGTATAAAGACTTCTCTATATGAAGAAGCCCCCAGAAAAGTATATTTATCAATGGATGATAGATATATTTATTCTAAAAAATCTTATAGGGTTTATGAAGTTAAGGGAATTAGAAATAAGGTGAAGAGTGATACCTATTATAAAGAATTACAAGCAATTAGTGTAGTAGATGAAAAAGTTGAGTATGTTATTGATTTTGAAATTGATAAATACTCAAATTTTTGTATTGGAAGTGGTAATATTATTGTACATAATTCTTGGGATTTATGGGGAGGATTTCCAGCTAATCTTGCGGCTATAGCAGTACTTCAGAAAGATATGGCAGATAGAATAGGAATAGATACTGGACCTATATGGGCTGGTAGTAAGGGATTACATATTTATGGATATGCGGAAGAATTTGCTAAATTGAGAGTTGGAAGATAGTCAATTT
>JBDRML010000003.1:0-18401 GCA_043812195.1 Candidatus Woesearchaeota archaeon
AGTAATATTAGTATTACCATCATTAGTCAACATCATAAAATCACCAACCAAATCACCACTACCCGTAGCATTAAGGTAAATGCTTTCATTATATTCTCCATTAGCCATCTCTCCAAAAGAGATTAAACTATCATTTATAGCACAGCTAAGTGAAGATGTAATAGTTACATTAGTAGTTCCAGTATGACTAGTAGCAGCACCAGTTAAGCTATCAACATAACTTAAACTTATCCAAGTACCTGCAACAACCACAAATAAAGCAAGAAACAATCCACCAACCAAAATATTATTATTTAATTTCAAATTAAGTATCCCCTAGACCAAATTTTTCTTCCCTACTAACAATATTCACAGCAACCATTCCAGTTCCATCAGAATTGCCAACTTCCTCCCTATATATTATATTTTGAACAGGAACATCAATCTCTGCTTTAGATAAATTATTATAAACTAATAAAGATCCAATAAAAGAAACAATAATAACAGCAACCAATAATATAACAACAATAGTATCAGAAAATTCTTTACTTCTTTTTAAACCTCTTTTCTTATTCATAAATACTCAATTAAGATTAAATAAATACAACTATTTAAATCTTTTCTTTTTTTAACCATTGATAATTTTAAATACAATTCGTCCTGAAATATTGTTATTCAAGTACTTTTCAGCCTTTTTACTTAATTCTCCATTACTCAAAAACAAAATAGGCAACCCTTTCTTATTAGATTCATCTAAAGCAGATATCAAATCATTATCACCAATATTTTTCTTATTTTTATACTTAACAAAATATCTCAATTTACCAATATTTGATGGAATATCAACAATAAAATTCATCTCTTTATTTTTCCTAACAGATTCTTGTGAAATCACATAAAATTCATTATCATTAAAAAATCCACTTACAACAGATAAATTGTCTTCATTAATAGGAACCTTCTTTTCATTAATAACTTTTTCAGGTTCTTCTACAAATTTTTCTTCTTCAACCTTCTCTTTAACTTCTTCTTTTTTCTCAACCTTTTTTTTCCCACCAACAATTCTCTTAATATAATCTTTAATCTCTTCATTATCCATCATATACCATTTCCAAAATATTTCATAACCAGTACTCAAGCCAACATTCAATTGAATAGCATAATCTTTCAAATCCCTCAACGCAACTCTATCAGCTGGAGCCAAAGCTTTATCTCTCAAAACTTTTTCTTTCTTAATTAATTCATAAGTTTCTTTTAATTTACCAGATAAATTCTCACTCAAAGCCTGCAATTTTTCTTCTTGTCCTTTACAATAATAATAAGGAGAACCTCCCCTCTTAACATAAGTAAGCATAACATCTTTCTTAGAAACCAATTCAGATAAAATAGCACTCGCAAATAATATATTAGTATTTAATTCTGTAGCTAATTGTGAAGGCATAATAGGACCTTCTCTTTTAACAAAGCCTAAAGCCTCTCCAACATTAGTAACCATAAAAAGAGAAGCCTAACTCAATATAAAAAGATTATGGGTTAATTGAGGAGATATATTATTAAAAAATAATCCAATGAGTACATTACAGCTAGCAAACATGATGCTATTTACAATTCACGGACTTTATCCCCATTTAAAGATTTTATAGGGGGAGAAAAATATCATAAGAACAGGATATAAAAATAAATCAATTTGGAAAGCAAGTTAAGGTCTCAACCACTGACAAACGTAAAAGGTTACATCATCCTCAGAATCCACAATTCCCAACAATAAACTCTTCCGAGTAGAATGTGCCACTCGATTTTTAGCACTAAAGTCATACCAAGTCATAGAGCTACTCTCATGAACAGGATACAAAATCCACTTAGCATGATCATCTCCAGGTTTAATACCCCTATCATAAACTCTAAAATCAGCTCCAAATTTCAAAGCTGTTTTAACAATATATCCTCTAGATCTCATCTCTTTAAAAACACAATACCTTATCCAAAAATTAGGCTCAAATTTCTTTGCTTTAATTACAAATTTATCAAAACTAATCTTCTTATTCCTTCCGTCAACAACATTCATCTTGCTATTTTCAATTAAATATAAAGCTTCCACTAAAGCATATACAATTTTCTTCCTTTTTGGCTCTCCAAATCTACTTTTATCATACAAAGCCCTACTAACTGAATCATCCTCAGCTAATACGCTTTCTCCTGAAAATACAGCCACAATTTTCTCCGGTTCCATCCTTTTCATAAACAAAAATTATTTAAAAAGCTTTGGTTTAAAAGAATATATGAAATTAATATTTTTAGGGACCTCTTCAATGGTTCCAACTAAAGAAAGGAATGTATCTTCAACTTTGCTAATTCATAATGGAGAACACATCTTGATATATTGTGGAGAATGAACTCAACCACAATTAAAGATAGCAGGAATCAGTCCAACCAAGATATCTAAAATTTTAATCACTCATTGGCATGGAGATCACATCTGGGGCCTACCAGGACTATTACAATCAATTGCTTCAACTAATAAAAAACAAGAAATAGAAATATACGGACCTAAAAGAACCTTGGAATTCCTTAAAAACATGAAAAAAGCTTTTTCTCCTTCACAAAATATGAAATTCAATGCAAAAGAAATTATAAAAGAATCTAAAATCATAGATACTAAACATTTTGAAATTAGAGCTAAACCAGTAAGTCATTCAACGCATTGCTTAGCTTATTCATTCAAAGAAAAAGACAAAAGAAGAATAAACTTAGAATACACTAAAAAATTCGGATTAACTAAAGATCCATTACTAGGAAAACTCCAACAAGGTAAAACAATAATATACAAAAAAAAGAAAATCACACCAGAAAAAGGAACTATACTAATTCCAGGTAAAAAAATAACATTCATAACAGATGTTAAAAATTCAAAAGACCTAATTAAATTCGCTCAAAACTCAGACCTATTAATATTAGAATCCACACTATCAGATGACCTCAAAAAAGAAGCAGCTAAAACAATGCATTTAACAGCAAAGCAAGCAGCAGAAATAGCAAAAGCAGCAAAAGCTAAAAAATTAATATTAACTCATTTCAGCCAAAGATATAGGTCAACACGTGAATTAGAAGAGCAAGCTAAATCAATATTTAAAAATACTGAAGCTGCAAAAGATTTTATGTCCATCACAATATAAACATTTAAGAACTAGTTATCATTTGTAAAATTGCAATGGCAGAATTAATCATTACATACGAAACTTTATATGATATTCTAAGAAAAGAAAAAACAAATGTAGAGCTCCAAAATCTAGATGATGATTTCTATAAAAACGCTACAGATTATATAAAACAAAAAAAAGAGATTCTAAGTTCACAAGAGAAAAAACAAAGCATATTTACCACAATAGAAGTCCAAAAAACCAGAAAACAAATAGAAAACGTACAAAAAATACTAAAAGAACTATACGAAAGAAGAGAATCCAAGATAATACAATTAGCATTAATGGGTTCAAGAACCAATATTTTAACAAATGATAAAGGACTAATGCTTAATGAAGAAAAAGAATTCTATGATCAGATATCAAGTCATTTAAATAGATTCAGAGAAGGCGTATTAAACCAAATAGTTCAAGGATTAGAGCCCAATAATAAACCAAAACAAGAACCAAAAGACTTAAAAACCGACGTAATGCCTTCAAAAACAACAACATTGTTAAGATTAACCAATGAAATACCAAAATTCGTTGGTACGGATTTAAACACTTACGGCCCTTTTGAAAGGGAAGATGTAGCATCTCTACCTAACGAAATAGCAGAATTGTTAATAAAGAAAAACAAAGCAGAGGAACTCAAGCAATGAAAATTCCTAAAACAAAAAAAACATATTGTCCTAAATGCAAGAAACACACAGAGCATAAAGTATCTCAAGCTAAAACAACAGGAGCAAGAGGTACTTTAAAAAGAGGATCTATTTCAAGATCTAGAAAGAGGGGTTTAGGAAGAGGTTGCGGGAATAAAGGAAGATGGGGCTCTAAACCACCAATCTCTAAATGGAAAAGATCTGGAGTAAAAACAAGCAAAATCATAGTCTTAAAAATTACATGCACTGAATGTAAAAAATCAAGTTTACAAAATCTAAAAAGAGCAAAGAAGGTAGAAACAAAATGATGAAAAAACCAAAAAGTAAGTTCCTTAAAGTAAGATGCTCTAAATGTAAAAATGAGCAAATCCTATTCGAAAAAGCTTCTAATAAAATACATTGCTTAGTCTGCAACGAAGTTTTAGCAATTCCCAAAGGTGGAAAAGCAGATATAAAAGCAAATATTTTAGAAGTTCTAGAATAAAAATGTTTTATAAGAAAAAAGGAATACCGGAATCTAATGAAATAGTATTGGTAACCGTAAAGAAAATTCTATACCATTCTGTTTTTGCAAAGTTAGATGAATATGAAAACCTAGAAGGTATGATCCATATCTCAGAGATAGCACCAGGAAGAATAAGAAACATAAGAGATTATGTAAAAGAAGATAAAAAATTAGTATGTAAAGTTCTAAGAATAAATAAAGAAAAAGGCCATATAGATCTCTCACTAAGAAGAGTTAACCAATCCCAAAGATTAAACAAAAGTTCAGATTTTAAACAAGAAACAAAAGCAGAAAAACTTCTTGAAATGATTGGTAAAGAAATAGACAAAGATCTTCCAACAATGTACAAAGAAGTTGGTTTCTCTTTAATAGAAACTTATGGTTCATTAAATATAGCATTTCAAAGCATGGCACTAGATGATGAACAAATAAAAAAATTCAAACTATCTAAAAAATTAGAATCAAGACTTCTAGAAGTAATCAAAAGTAAAATCAAAACTCCAGAGATAGAAGTAAAAGGAATATTAGAATTAAATTCAGAAGCTCAAAATGGAGTAGAAATAGTTAAAAACATCTTATTAAAAATACAAAAAGGAACAATAAAAGTAACTTACATAAGCGCTCCAAGATACAAAATACAAGTTACAGCATCAGATTTCAAAACAGCTGAAGGATTAATTAAACAAGCACAAGAAGATGCAATTAAAGAAATAGAAGAAGCTGGTGGCACAGGTTCATTCCTAAAATTAAAATGAAAAAACAAATTCTATATTGTAAAGATTGTGATGAATTCACTTTAAAAAACAAATGTCCTGAATGCAATAAAAAAACTGAAAACCCTAGGCCTGCAAAGTATTCTTTAGATGACAAATACGGAAAATGGAGACGCATTGCTAAGCAAAATTAGTTAGATTCTTCTGAGAAATAACCTTATCTTTTTCATCTAAAATAATGCGACCATAAACTCCATCAAAACCACATTCTATTTTTAAATTACCTTCTCTATTTTTCAAAATTATATTAACTAATTTCACATCAACAACCTTTAATAAATCTTCTTTACTAGCTTTCAACAAAACATTAAACTCATTTCCAAACTTAGTAACTAATCTATTATAAATATCCCAAACTTTTATAGAACCTAATCCAACAATCCCATTAACAGCAGCAATTAATTCATGTAGAGGAAGTAAAGAATAAAAAGGAACAGCATTCTCTCTCTTATATCCTTCAGGACGATCAGATAATAATTCAATCCTATCTGCAACACCTACTGTCATTTTTTTACTACACTTTGGACAAATACGATTAAGCTTTTTAGATTCTACTGGATCACATGAAAAACTACAGTTTCTATGCCCAGAAAAGTGGTACTTGCCATAAAAAACAGGAGTCTCAACAGTGCTTTTCAAACCTTCGCCTGTTCTAATAGCTTTTAATACATTATCATAACTTAGCTCTCCAAAATCAAAAACAGTAGCCTCTCTACCAAGCCTCCAGGGCCAGTACGAATGGGAATCGCTAAAACTAACTAACTGAAATTTATCCAGCACACTAAGTCTCCAATTATCAGAAGGATTACTACTCATTCCAGTTTCCAAAGCATGAATATATTTTGTGTTGTCCTTAAAACAATCCTCAACTTTAGAAAATTGGCTATATTCTCCCAATATTGAAAAATGTGATGTCCAAGCATGAGCAGGAATAATTTCAATATCAGTACTAATTTTTCTCATCATATCCACTAACTCTACACTATCAAACCCAAAAATAGGCCTTCCATCATAATCCATACGTCCTTTTTTACCTAAAGCCTCAATAATTTGATCAACTACCCCAGAACTAGGTGCTAAAATAACATGGTGAACTCTCCTACCTTTGCCATCTTGGGTATAAATTAAACTTATCTCAGTCTGCCATAAAAACGGAAATTTGGTTTTACTCCACAAAATTCCTTTATCGTCTTCCTTTAAATTTTCTTTAATTTCTTTATTCCATTTGGGATGTTGAAAATCAGAGGTACTTAATAAATTTAACCCCTTTATCCGAGCGTATCTTTCTAGATTATTTAGGGTAATAGATTTACTACATGCCCTAGAAAATCTAGAATGTAAATGAAGATCACTTATAAATTCCATTGGTTGATCACCCCATATTTAATTTTATTTTTTATAAAAACAGAGAAAGATCCATCTAACTTAACAAAAGTGGTTCTTCTTGACAAATCTTCTAACTCCACAACACCAGTTTTTTCACAATTCATATACTTATATATTAAACTAACTTTATATACTTTACGTCGGTATTTGGCAAGCTTCTTAATAAATTTACGCTTCTAGAATCTTTATATTCACGCTTGTATCTTCAACATATTTATAGTCTAATTCAATATCTATATCTCTTTCATAAGAAGAGCTTCCATCAATATTCATAGTACAAATCACATTCTTTGGTTCAATTCCAACCTTAACAAATCCAACATTACTTTCTCCACTAACAAAATTGCAATTAATATCACTTGGACTTACAGTTAATTTAACCATTTCTTTCTTAGCAGCTAAAGTCACAGGATCACTCAAACTTGAGCACACACTATCAAATGCATAAACATCTCCAATACCACTATTTGCAATAACTAATTTAAAACTAACAGAACTAGAACCACTTAATTGCTCTGTAAATGAAGTAACTTGAATAGGCCCACTAGAAACACCACCACTAATTATTTTCTCACCTTCAACATCACAAACACTTGTTTCCTCAACAATATCTATATTTTTAGAAGTTGCACAAGAAGTAACAACAGCTTTTGTTTTATATGGATAACAAACTCTAGCAAATAATTGTTTATCTGTAAATCCAGAAACTTCTCTATTATACTTCAAAGTTCCCATAGAAACAACTTGCTCTCCACCTTCTTCTAAGAAATCTTTTTTAATCCCTCTTATCTGTCCTTCTACTTTCTTATAATTATCATCTAAACCATATTCATCAAAAGGTAATCCATATAATTGCACTTCAGCTAAATTTTCAGCAATATCATCCTCTCCATTATTTTTTAATAAAACACTTACTGGAATCTCCTGTCCTTGTGTAAATTCATTTAATGGTGCACCTTCAACAAAAGAAATATCTACCCCATCAGAACCTCCAACAAAAGCCCCAATAGAAACTGGATCATCATTACATCCAGATATAAATACTACTAATAAAACAAGAACCACCAATAAATACCTCTTTTCCATTATACTATTCAATTATATCCCCTCATTTATATAGTTTTTCAAACTGAAATAGATTCTAATTTCATGCAAGTGGTTCTAATTTAACATCTCTAATTGGAACTGAAACTCTATAAGTATAATCCATATCTATATTTAAACTATCTGTATAATAAGGGCTAGTTAAATCAAATAAAGAGTTACATCTTATCTTTTTAGTAATATCAGACATATCAATTTTATCATCTTCTGTTAATGGCCCACATGTAAAATCAGATTCAGTATTTGTAAATGAAACATCAACACCAAATCTTGGTTTTTTTGTATTTAAATCAATTACAAGTCCAGTCGTATCTTTTCTAAAATAAATATCTAAAACTATTCTGTTCTGGTCCCCATCAGGAACAATTTGGCTTTCAATTTGATCCACAATCAAAGGAGCAAAATCAGAATTAATCTCATTTCCCAAATAAGTAGTTTTTACACTACAATCAAAATCTTCAGGAACTACACTTATATCTCTAAATAAACAGACATTAGTACGAGAACTAGATACAAGAGAATATGTTAAAGTTACTAAGAAATTAGTGTCTTTCACACCACTATTCTTTAAGTTAATATATGGTTCTGCTTCAAATTCCACAGGTCTTTCTTGAACATAAGGATCAACAGCACCTTCAAATTCAGTAGCAGCAAGTAAAGAAACTGTCTTACATGGATTTCCTTGTATTCCTCCATATATGTCTGATGGAAGATCTTCAACACAAACTTCCACATTATTAACAGCTCTTGGAATATTATTAGTTAATTGAATTGCAATATCAAAATTCTGATTTTCAATAATAAAATCTGTTGGTGGCCTTCCTTCCATAATTTTCATATCAACACCCCCTATATTAGTTTCTTCAGAACCACCAGGTCCAAACACACATCCAGAAATAAATAAACCAAATACAATAAACAAAACTAATAACATACCCCTATTTTTCATAATACAATAAAAGCAAAACTCTATTTAAATGTTTTCATAAGACTTACATTCACTTATGTCCCAATAACATCCATTTTTAAACTGGCAATAATTATTATCACATTTTTCTTCATCGCTATATTCACCTTCACAATTTGAATAATAACATTTTACACAATTAGTAAAATTAGCACTAAGATATTGGGGTCTACAATTAGAAACTGTCATACATTCAAATTCATCTAAAATATAACCACATGCATCTTCCTGATCTTCATCCAAATTCCTAATTTTTACATTTGCACTTTTAGTAATTGTATAATCATACTTAACTTCTAATCTAAATACTGTATAAAATAAATCAGAGAAATCAGAAGGAAAAGATTCTGCAACTCTAAACTGACAAACCAAAGAATTACCTTCATACTTACCAAGCTCCCTCAATTTTATTTTCTTAGCATAATCTGTTAAACCATATACATTTACATCACCTAATTCTTCAATCAAAACAAAATCACAAGCATTAGGATCATTATCTAATTCAATCAAATCAGATAAATAAAATCTAAAATTATTTATTTCTTTTAAATCTCCATTAAATTGATCATTTTTAAAATTAACAATTAATGGAATATATTCTATTCCTTCTGTGAATGGTTGTCTCTTAGTAACTCCAATACCAATATTTATCGGCCCTGGAGTCATTTCAGATTTAACTTCTTTAGTAATAGGATTAAGATTTTCATAAATTACACCATACTTCTCAAAAGGTTCTATTTCGAGTAATCTTAATGAATTGTAAGATTCATCTCTCATAAAATAAGCCCTATAATTAACTAATTGTGTATATGTTGAGGTAGCATTAATAGTGGCTTTCTTTGTATCAAGTTTTCCCTTATAAACATTTATACCTTTCGGAAATTTACATAATACAGAATCAACATAAACAGACCCATCTCCATAATAAACAAGTTTATCAGGCTCAACAACACCATCATCACCCCGATAATCCTCTAAACTACAGTTCAAATAAACCTCTTCAGAAATTTGACTACCAGATATTCCAGCCATCTCTATCCTAGCAAACAATTGAATCGGCCTACCTTCATCATAATCAGGAGAAATAGTCTCAAACTCATCAATTTTAATACCTAAATTACTATTTTCAACATTCTCATCCACAACAGAATCAAAATCTCTATTAGCAGCACCCGGGTTAGTTATATATTCCCAAAAATCAAATAATCCAGATTTCCCTTCTGAAACACCTGGCTGAACATTTTGCCATGTTTCTTTAACAACAAACTCTCCCTGTCCAGAAACAATTAGATTATAAACTATAACACCAACTACAAAAAGTGCACCGAGAACAACTATAGAAAGAAAAACAAAAGCTATAGGATTTCTCTTCTCTCCATCTTCACTCATTTATACCTCTTTTTTTATTCATACCAAATTAATAATCTCTCAATCTCAAAACTATTCTTAGGAATTATTTCAATATTATTCTCACCTTTGTTTACATAATCCAAAATATTAACTTCAAATTCATCAGCATCTGTATCCAGATTTATACTATTATCATTTATCTCAATACTAGCCCTTCTATCTCCAGTACCATCAAATTCTAATTTTAAATAAATACTTCCAGCATCATTTAATTCATCTTTGTTAATGTCAAATGTATAGGCTGGATTTATATTTCCAATAAATTCATTCACAACATTAATTTGGCCTAAGATATATTTTCCAGAATCAATTATAAATATTAATTGGTTAGGACCTTTTTCAAGATAATCTCTATTCAATGCCACTAACTTCTCTTTACCTTCGCATTCTAATAATTCATTCAGAACAGATTCATCATTTAAATAGATCTTAAATGAACTAAACCCTTCAACACCTTCTTCACAATAAATAAAAAATTCTAAGCTAGAACCTAATAAATTATCTTTTTCAATCTTGCTCAATGTAAAATATCTCGCAGCCTTAGAATTAACTTTATTAAATTCCAATTTAAAAACCACATCAGTTATATCATAAAAATTCTTACTCCAAAAAGCTAATGAAGGAGCATCAGTATACATTTTCAAATGATTTTTCTCTTCCAAATAAGCTAAAGGCAATTTAACTATTTCTAATTTTGGAGAATCTATCTTGCTAGAAAAAATCTCATGTCCATTCAATTCAATTATTAATTTTCCTCTAGAATCTAAAACATCCAACAATAAACTAGCACTTTCAATATTATCCAAATCTTCAACATCAAAACTTAAAGATTTATCACTTCCCCCAAACCAACTAGCACTAACATCAACAGAAGTAGCCAATCTCTTTGTATATGGATTAGGATCAAAAAACAAATTAATATCATCTAAATCTTTTCTACTCTCATTTAGTCCAAAAGAACTTACTTGTCCAGGCTCAACATCTAATAACTCTTCACCTTCATTATCAAAATCATCAATATCGCAATTATCATCACAATCTCCACCTAATAACTCACACCTATCACATGGGGGCATTATTAAAACATACAGAAGTATAAAGATTATAACCAAAAATACAAAACCTGCTATACTACCCTGACCATTTTTATTTATCATATACTCTAATTTACCCTTCAATAATTTAAAAGTCTTTCTATAAATAAGAATATTTATATATCAATCACATAAACCAAAATAAATGGAAATATTCCTTTTAATCATAGCATTTGTTTGGCTTATAATAGCCACAGTAACAGATATTAAAACAAAAGAAATTCCAAACTGGATAAACTATAGTTTAATAATAGTTGCATTAGTGACTTATTCCTTAATATCTATTAAATCAAATTCAATAACACCAATATTATTTAGTATAATAACAGGAGCAGCCTTTTTCATATTGGGCTCTCTAATGTACTATGCAAAACAATGGGGTGGTGGAGACGCCAAACTATTAGCAGCAATAGGTACAACATTCCCAATTTATCCAACAATATTAGAAAACATATTCACACCAAAATTCCAAGCCCCTTATTTCCCAATAACAATCTTAATCAATATAATAATAGTCGGAGCTCTTTATGGAATTACAATATTAATAATAAAAATACTTCAAAATAGAAAAAAGTTTTCAGAAGAATTCAAAAAAGTAAATTCAAAATTTAAAAGATTAAGAAATATAGCTTTACCTGTATCTATTCTATTAATAGTTTTAGGTTATTTTTTATCATCAACATACCAATTAAAAGTATTAACTATCTCTTCAGGAATCTTAATACTAATTTTATTCTATCTATATTTAACAATAAAAGCAGCAGAAAAAACTTCAATGTTTAAAAAAATACCAGTTGAAAAATTAAGAGAAGGAGATTGGATATCAAAAGAAATCAAAATAGACGATAAAATAATCTACAAACCTAAAGCAGCAGGAGTTTCAAAAGAAGAAATAGAAGAAATCAAAAAACACTTTAAAGAAATCGAAATAAAAGATGGAATAGTATTTATGCCTACTTTCTTAATTGCAATTATAACTAGTTTAATTCTAGGAAATCCTATCCTATGGCTCTTCTAATATCGATCATATTAACAGAATTCACACCTTCAATTTCTTTAATTTTTTCAATTAAATCATCTGAAGATTCAGATTCACCAATAACAAAATTCACGATTAAAGCATTCAAACCAAATGCAACTGGTTCTTTTTGAAATTTAAATGCAACATTACCAAACAAACTATGAACTTTTTCCTTAATTTTATCTGCTAATTTATCTAAATTTATATCTATAGATTCTGGCATAATCTTTAAAGTCACAACCACATTAGACATTTTAATTAGGACCTTCAAAGCCACAATCGCAAATATATTTTATAGCCTTAACTCTGCATTCTCTACATCTGACTATATCTTCCTTTAAACAATTAGGACATTTGAATATAACTACATCAGATAAATCCCATATCTTTTTCTTACATGAAATACAGTATGTTTCTTTCTTATCCATTCTACAAAAAGTGAATCCGAGGCATTTATAAAGCTTTTGTAAAAATAAAGATAAGTGGGCGTGTAGTCTAGCATGGATAAGACGCAGCCTTGCGGAGGCTGAGACCAGGGTTCAAATCCCTGCATGCTCATATAATCTTATTAAATTCTTATAAAAATAAAAAAAATAAAAAAAATTATGTTTGAAAAGTATCAAGAAATATAAAATTAGAACTTCTTGTGCTTTCTAAAACAGTCTTTACAATACACAGGTCTATCTTCTGATGGCTTAAATGGTACTTCACATTCATTTCCGCAATCAGCACAAATTGCCTTGTGCATATCCTTTGGGCCTTGGTCTCCTCTGAAACCGCCCCTTCTATTATCCATTGTTTTTTACGCTCCGTATTTAAAACACAGATTTACTATCTATGCTTAAACTTTATATTAATACACCCTTTATAAACCTTGTCAATTAGTTTAAAAAATAAAAAATTAAACATCCTTTATACCTTCTCCAGTTACTATAAAAATAGATTCACCTTCAGGTAATGCTGGTGCATCTACAAGTTTAGCAACTCTGCTACCCTTTTTTCCTCTTCTTAAATAAACTCTGTAAGTTGAATTATGTACAACAAAACCATTAGCCACATAATTCTTCAAGAAAGGCACACTCAGGTCATATAAATCTTCGCTATTCTCTTGAATATCTATTCTTCTTATTTTTTCCCACCTAACCTGTCCGAACAAAAAATTCTGCAATGTCTCTACCTTTTTAATTGACCCCTTAGGAATATCCACTTTTACCAATTCCCAGAATATTTTTTCAAGATTATTTCTATTGATAAATTTATAACTACTTGGTCTTGACTTCATCAATTTTGAAGGTGAAATTCCACATTCTTTCAAAAGCTCCAAAATTTTCCCCCTAGGAATTGGAACAATCTCTTGGTCACAAGCATTCTCACAATGTTTCATCCATTTATCCATTAAAAGTCTTTTATCAGAAGCTGTAAGACCTATCTTGTTTGCAAAATCATAAGAATCTCTTCCATCCATCTGTAAAATCTCTGTTACCTTTCCTTTCTTTGTTTTACAAATATTTCTTCTTGATCGAATCCCAAATCTTAAAAGAAACATTTGAATATAGTCTAAAACAAGTCCTTCTTTTTGAGATAAACTAATTCTAGGTCTCTTTTTGCTAACATAGCCCTCTGCATCAGCAAATCCTTTTATAAATGCTTTAACAACATTTTTAGGAGATTTTGATATCAATAAAAACAGACTATCCATAAGTTTGCCAAAAAGATCCAATAAAACAGTACTATTAATACAGAGTTCATAGCAATTCTTATTCTTGACTTTAGTTATTTTTCCTTCGATACCAAATGTCTTCTTAAACAAGTTAGAATAGTATTCAACAACTTCTCTTCTCTCATCTTTATATTTCAAAGAAGATTTACCAAAACATCCATCCCCATAATGATATCCTAAAATCTGGGCAATTTCTTTATTCAGCGTTTGAGGAATAGTCAACAATCTGTATTTATTAGTAAAAACAGGTTCAACATAATTTATCACATCATTAGCAATTCCCACTTCAACAAGCTGATCAACAATCAAAGAATTTGTAGGATATCCTTGATTCAAAAATCTTCTGAAATGTCTTCTATTTATAGGAATGTTTTCACAAAGTTCTTCTCTTGTTAGCCCCTTCCTTATTAGTTCCTCTTCAATAAATTCTTTTCCACCATCACTTAGTTTAATCAATTTTTTACTTTCAACTTCTGGAAGGCTTTGTAATTCTCCTCCAACATTTAAAGAATCTGAATGCATAACATAATCTTCTTCTTTAAGATCTTTAGCTCTAACTTCTTCTATATCAAAACCATTCAATCTAAAGAACTTATGTTTTCCAGAAACTTTTATTCTATTACCTGTATCTATATTATAAATTTTCTTAATACCACTCCTTTTAGAACCATAATTGCAAAATAAGCTATTAGTTTTTAAATTATTAAAATTAACAGCAGGTATTAAACTTGGCCCTTTTATTCTACTAATTGGCAAAATACTTCCATCTGCTAATTGAATTAAAGTATCTGGCGTAACACATGCATGATGCAATACATGACCTCCAACAGCCTCAGTAGGATCTCCAAAGAAAGTATCTGGCTTAGACATAACTTGATTTGTTATATAAATAGCAACACCATACTTATGTGCCAATTTCAACAAAGCATGTAGATGTTTATTCAATTTCTGTTGTCTATCAGCAAGTTGTCCACGTCCTGAAAAATCACTTCTAAAATGCCCCATCATAGAATCAACAATCACTAATTTAACAGGAATTCCTTCATTAATCAAATCTTCAACTTTCTCAGCCAAAACCATCTGATGATCACTATTAAATGCTCTGACACCTCTAAAATTCTCTAACACTTTCTTAGGATCTAATCCTAGACCTTTAGCAATATTTTCCATATATTCTGGCCTTAAAGTCCCTTCAGTATCAATCCAAACAGCAACGCCTCCAGCACCACCTTTCTCTTTAGGCAACTGAACATTAACAGCTAATTGATGAGCTATACTAGTATTGTGTAAAATTGTAGGCAAATTCCCTCCAATAAAAAGATGCCCTTCCGGAACAACTAAATCATATACATAATCATTGTAGTCAATCAGCTTTATTTCCTTAATAGTGTCCCAAGACAAGTAAAGAGCATTGCTTATGTTATCCAAAGCTTGTTCTAATAAATTTCTCCTGAATGTAAGCTGCTCAATCAAATACCCTTTTATCTTCCTAATTTTTACAGCATCTTTAGGCAACCCTCTATGCATATAATTTGTAACCGTAGATCTCTTAATCTCTAGAATTTTGTGTATAGAGTTAAAAGAAAATGGAAGTATCTGATGTAACCTCTTAAAACCATCTTTATCCAAACTCTCTAAATCTAAAGTCAAATCTATAGATTTATTTAAATTACTAAGTCCCTCTTCAAACTTTTCTTTAATACTAACTGCAGTCCTATCACTTATATTTAGAGTCTCTGTTCTTCCTGTCAAAATGTCGTAAATATATCTTTCGTTTGTTTTTTTCCCGATCACTTTTCTTGCATTGCCTCTATTTCCACCCAAACAAAGTTTGTAAACTTCAGCTATGTAATTAATAACATTAGAAGGATATCCATACTTGCTGTTTCTTACTTTGTAAAAGCTTTTCTTTAGCTTAAATGGAAATTCGTTAAACAATTCTCTATCATTTCCACTTACAAAGAGTCTGTAATAAGTCTCTCCGTCAACAAGTTTCTCAGAGTATGAACAAGAGATACCAAGTCTAAGTAAAAGATAGCTCAAACTATGAGAAAGTTTTCTGCTTTTTGTAGAAATCTCAATCAAGCCATTACTTGGTAAATAGCCGTCTCCATCTAAATACCCTGCCAAAAAAGACTTTATAATTTCATCATCTCCTGATAAAATAGATTCAGGAACGAATTTTGCCCCAGCATTGGACCCCATTAAATTTCCTAGCAAAGGATTCATAACATCTCTAATTCCAATATTATAACATATATTCTCTCTTCGTTTATCTTCATAGATAGATGGAACAAAACCAAAATTTTTTTGTATGTAGTTCTTTATCCATTGAACTAAATTAATATCTGTATTGCTTATAGAACGTTTACCTCCTTCAGCAACAAAAAGTCCCAAAAAATAAGCATCATCTAAGTTCATAGTTCTCTCCCCTTCATAAATCAAAATTTTGGGATAAGCTATGGGATCTCCTTCTTTAAGTGCACCTGCTGGGATCCATTTTAACCCTTTATCAAAAGATAATAATTTATGCGGTCCTGTAATCTTCAGTTTTCTGCCTCTTTCAGTCTTAATTTCATACAAGCTATCTACAAATTCACGGTATATCTGAACTGCTTTTGTCTTTTTGATGTGCCTATCTTCCAATCCTAGAACCTCTATTTCAGGTGTATCAATCACAAAACCATCTTCAACTTCTCTTTCTCCATGGATATCTCTATACTTTTTATAAACATCAGCCAAACTCTGAATGTGTGGCTTGTGGCTGTTAAAATATAATACAGGAGTTTCAGAATCACAACATTTACCTGAACCAAAAGCACCATAAAATTCACTAATAGCACCAGTTTCTATTCCACCACCCATCATAGCATCTAACAATTTACTACCTGTAGAAATCTTAATAACTTGCTGCCTTTTTTTCAATATATCCAAACCAGTCTCAAATCCCAAATTCATCTCTTTTCTTGCAGTCTGTATAATTTTTCTAGCTGTAGCATCTCCAACACCTGCAGCTTCGCCCAAAGTAGAAACACTTGCAACAGCAATACTAATTAAATTATTAAATCCAGCATCAGCTAATTTCTCAGCAGTAGCAGGTCCGACACCAGGCAAATCTTTAATTTCTAATTCTTTCTTTTCACTCATCATCATCGCCTCCCTCATTTGTTAAAAATAACTCCCTTTGCATCTCATGTAAAATTGAAATAATTTTAGGTAAGTCCTGTCTTCTAAAATTCAAAGATTCATCTCTCCACACATCACCTTCTTTTTTCCAGCTTCTTCTCAAGCTAGCAGTTTTGAAACCTACAACTGTTCCATTAACTTCTTTTTCATTGTTCCAAATAACACCAGATATATTGCCACTCCTCCATTTTTTAATAGGTAAATTTTTCATTTTAACTACCTCCATTTCCTTTCGGATTTTTTTCAAGAGCCATTCTAAGAAATAATACACTCCGTCTTCATTTGCTTTCGCATCTTATTTCAAGAGGAGGCTCAAAAAAGGTATATTCAGCCACCTTTATAAACACTTTTCTGGTGGTTGTCAACCTTGTCGACCTTTGTATAAACTTAAAAGTAATTACTCTAAACCAAACTCATAAACCCCAGAAATGGCAGGAACTTTCTCTAATATACTATTTCCAAACACAATATCAAATTCATAGTCTTCAAAATTAGCATTACGTATATGAAAATATCTCAATACCAATAATCCAGATTCCATTCTAAATGTAAATTGATCATTAAAATACTCATGTTCAGACCGATCCTCTATTTTTTTTAAATACTCAATAACCACCCTTTCAGAGTTCCATTTTCTTTTAACAAGTTCAGAAAAATAATCTTCAGATGCTAATTGTGTTGAAATTTTAGCTTTGCTTATTGGCATATCGCCTGGAACCCATACTAATCTTAAAAATCTATCATCATTTTTAGCACCTTCTAAAAGAGAAGAAATATCATCATAAACAACATGATTCAAAATTCTAAAATATCTCTTTGAAACAGGGCAATAGCGCTCAGAACCTGACATCCTACTAAATTTACAAGGATCGGGTTCTCTGTCACATTTTACAGAAATTTCATTATAATTTTCAAAACTAATTTCTTCTAATCTAAACTGCCTCTGCATAACAAAGATAATGTACAATGATTTATAAAACATTCATATCAACATTAAAACAAACACTCTTCTAATGAAACCACCGGAACACATATATGGCTATCTATAATTTTTTCAGAAAACTCACTTTCAAATTGTTTTGTGCCTTTTTCAACAGCAGCATCAAAATTTTTTTCAAGAACATAATAGCGCTTTTGATGAAGTTCAGCAATAGCAGGATCAACCCCAGAATAACGATAAATTATAAAAAGATTAAAGACTTTATAATCTCTAATATCTTCTTTAGTTACCATTTGCAAAGGTAGTCTAATATTATTTATATAGTTTTTTGTTTAAACAGGGTCTCCGCAAGGAGATAAATATTTTGCTTTTTTTAATATTCAAATCCAGCACTTCAATTAGTAAGACCCTGCGGTTCTTACCAACTCCCTTGGAAAACAAATAGAAAATAATCATATATTAATGTATTTTATATTTG
>JBDRML010000004.1:0-42952 GCA_043812195.1 Candidatus Woesearchaeota archaeon
TGGAAAAAAGAAAAAGTTAATCAGGATGATATTCCTGATATTCTTTGTTTGTTCTTTTTACTGTTCTTGTTACATTTATTAATTTATGGCCTTCATTGTTTGTTTCATCCCATTCACTTACTACAAAAGTACTATCTGCAAAAGCAAATATATCATGTGTTCCATAAGTTGCTGTCCAGTTTATTATTGCTACTTGTGTATCTAAACCTGTTAGATTGAGTTGTGTTTCACCAATTAAATTAGTCCAGTTTCCATCGTAAAAACGAACTGTAAATGGTCCTGAAGGCTCATTTTCCATGTTTCTGACCATTGCCATTAATTGAATATTTTGGCCGTGTATTGGATGATTGTTGCTGAATCCAATGTCGCTGTTTCTTATTCTTAAGTCTGGTTTTGTTTTTACATGTAGAGTTTTGAATGCTATATTATTGGATTCATTTGCTTCTATTATTTCATTTTCTGGATCTATCCATACATAAATGTCATAATCTCCATCAATTTCTGGAGTCCATTCTGTTTGAGCAAAGAAAGTACTTTTGCCTCCATCTATTATAATAAGTTGTTCTCCTATCTGTGTTTCATTTGAAGGTTCTCCGGAATAAAATCTTACTAAGACCTGATCTGGATCCTCTTCTAATAAATTATGGAAGAAAGCTGTAATTGTTACTGTGGTGTTTTTTAAAGGAAAATCGTTGCTAAATATTATGTCTTCTGGAAAGATTGCTAAATCTGTTACATCTGAATCACATGCATCTCCTAAACCATCTCCATCACTATCTATTTGATCTGGATTATAATGATCAGGACAATTATCACAAACATCTCCAAGACCATCTCCATCACTATCTAATTGATTTGGATTATAATGATCTGGACAATTATCTAAGTAATCTGGAATATCGTCATTATCTTCATCTAAGATATAATTCCAACAATCGTTTGAATTAATTGTTTCTATCCCGTCGTCGTATTCATTTGTTGCCCAAAAACTCATGTTGTCTATATAATAGTCACCAACTGTACCCTCATTATTGCTTCTTACTGATAATTTGATGTATTGATCAAAATTGGTATTGTGGTTCCCAATCCATTCGTTATCAATCCATGAAGAAGCACTTCCATTTGGATATTGGCAATATGTAAATTTATACCAGTTGTGATTATTTGATGGAATTGATGAGATTACATCGTTTGTACCATATCTTAATTTCCAATTTTCAGAATCTATCAAAATACTCATTTGATTTATAATCTGATCTTCGTTTTCGGTAGTTTGGTATATATAATTGTGGCTGGATAAAGAATTTCTATGTCTTCCCATATACTCCCAACATCCTATTGTGTGGGTAAAATTACTAGTGTAACTGTTATGATTATTAATATTCTCTTTAATTTCTATAACTCCTCCAACCCCTTGGAGATTTATAAAATGAACACTATAATCGCTACCTGTGTTTCTCCAAATAAGTTCAGATAATGTAATATTTTCAAAATTATCTGTAAATCTACAATTTTCTGTTGGCGCATCCCACCATGCTGCAGATATTGGTTTAGAATAACTAATAAGAAATAAAAAACTAAATAAGATAAATCCAAATAAAATAAGTTTTTTCATTTAAACACCCCCAATTTGTTGGTTGATTGCTATTTATATATATTTTGAAACATATGGGCCGTCTTGTTTGTATCCTAAATTCTTATAATATTCTCTAACTCCAACTCCAGAAATAACAACTATTTTATTGCATTTGTTTTTCTTTGCGATTTCTTCTGCTTTTTCCATTAATTTTTTTCCTAAACCTGTATGTTGTATTCCTTTTTGGTGTTCTTTGATTTTAATTTGTTGGCCGTAAACATGAAGTTCTCTGATAATTAGTGTTCTTTTTGTAATTTCTCCTCTGAATGGTTCTGAGGGTATTCTTGCTCTGCATAAACCAAAAATATTATTTTTAGTTTCAAAACTCAAGAAAAATTCTTTTCCATTGCTTGCATTATATTCTTTTATTTTTAATTTCGGTTTTTCTTTTGATTGATTATCTGAAAGTCCAATTTCTCTGCATCTTATGCATTTACATTTTAATCCTAATTCTTTCATTCTTTGAATTAAATCTATTCTAGTATTTGTTCTTAATTTATCTGAACATATGTCTATTGGATGGAATTGTCTTACTATTCTCATTATTCTACAATATTCTGGAACTAATGCTTTCATATTGCAAATCAAATCTATCATATCTTTTTCTTTGTATAGTTTAAATTTTCCGTCTAGATAACTTCTTTCTAAAGGAGTATCATGCATTATTTGTAATGGATATATTTTTAGTTGGTCTGGTTTAAAATCTTGATTTGAAAATATTTCATTGAATAATTTTAGGTCTTTTTTTAGATTAGAACCTGGTAAACCAGGCATTATGTGATAACCCACTTTAAATCCTGAATCTTTTAATAGTTTTGTTGATTTTATTACATCAGCAACTGTGTGACCACGATGAATCTTTTCATAAACTTTATCATTTATAATTTGAATACCTAATTCTACTCTTGTACATCCAAAATCTAACATTCTGTTTATATGTTCTTTAAATGACCAATCTGGTTTTGTTTCTATGCATAATGCTACACATCTGTATTTTGCTTTTTCATTTAATTTTTTAGATTGTTCTAGTGTTTTTGATTTTTTTTGGTTTAAACTATCATAAATCGCCTTAATGAAGTCATATTGATATTTTATAGGATATGCTAAGAAAGTTCCTCCTAGAATTATAATTTCAACTTTGCTTGTTGGATGACCCATGTTTTGTAATGCTTTTAATCTTGCTTGAATCTGTTTATATGGATCGTAAGCGAGTGTTATTGCTCTCATAATTGCTGGGCTGTGTGTTGTATAACTGTTTGGAGTTCCTTGTTTTACTCCTCCTGGGCAATATGTGCATCTTCCATGTGGGCAAGGAAATGGTTTAGCAACTACTGTTACTGGTGTTATTCCAGATTGTGTTCTTACTGGTTTTATAACGACTTTGTTCATTTAATAGAAATTAAGGACAAAATTTTTAAAGACATCGGATTTCCTAATCAGATGGAAAATCAAAAAGAGACATGGGATTCTGTTGCTAATGGTTGGCATAACTTTAAAAGAAAGCCATTTCCTGAGACTGTTTATAGGTTAGCTGAGAATTGGAGTTCTGGAAAAATATTGGATTTGGGCTGTGGGAATGGAAGAAATCTTATGCCATTTAGTGAAAAAGGATTTGAATGCCATGGGGTTGATTTTAGTATTGAAATGTTAAAAAATGCTAGAAGTTATTTTGAAAAGAGTGAATTAAAAGCTGATTTTCAACTTGGTGAATTAACTGATATTCCTTTTGAAGATAATTACTTTGATTATATTATCTGTATTGCTTCTTTTCATCATTTGAATAAAGAGAAACAAATTAAATGTTTAGAAGAGATAAAAAGAGTTTTGAAGCCTGGTGGAAAAATATATATTTCTGTTTGGAATAAATGGCAAGATGGTTTTTGGTTTTCAAAGAAAGAAAAATATGTTAAGTGGAGAACAAGAGATTGTGTGATTAGAAGATATTATTATTTGTTTAGTATTTTTGAATTTAAGAAATTGTTGAAGAAAGTTGGATTTAAAATTGATGAAGCATTTGGTATGTTTGATAAAAATATAGAAGTTGTTTGTGGTTATTGAGTTTTTATTTTGAATAATGGTGTTTTATATTCTATTGGTTTTCCTTCTTTAGATAATATTTCTTCTAATATTCCTTGAACTTCTGATTTTATTTCTATACTTTGATTTAATACTAAAATTGTTCCTAGAACTTGTCCTGGTTCTACTTCTTCTCCTACTTTGACATATGATTTATTTGTTTTTGGATCTCTAATATGAAACCAACCTGGGCGATCTGAATATATAATTACTTGATTATCTTTTGATTTTGGTATTTCTTCTACTTTTTCTGTTAGTGTTTCTTGAGGTTGTTGTGTTGGATATTGATAAATTATTGTTTGTTTTTTAGAATTATTTGAATTTCTTCTTTTAACATTTACACCACAAAGAAAATTTCCAGTTTCTAATTCATCGATATTTGGTTCTTCAAATAGTTTTACAAGTTTCTTAACATAATTGATTCTTGGCCAATACATTAAAATTATACGTG
Organism: Candidatus Woesearchaeota archaeon; assembly: GCA_043812195.1. GTDB lineage: Archaea > Nanobdellota > Nanobdellia > SCGC-AAA011-G17 > PNOQ01 > JBDRML01. The sequence continues at coordinate 4,164 of JBDRML010000004.1, forward strand.
GAGAGCATTATATAAAATTTATCTCAATAGAGTAAGATTTTTATATTTGCCTAAATCTCTTATTTTATGGAACATTTACACCCATATCCTGGATTTGAAGCTAATCTTTCGCCACAAACAGAGATGCGAATTATAATGGATGTTAGTCTTGAAGAGGCTGTGCAATTTCTTTATTATCATTCTCCTTTGAAAGATAGTGGCTATGAAAGAGTTTCTACAGACCTTAAGATTGGTTTGGGAAAAATAAACAATGAATTAAGAAAAGGATTAGATGGTCCTGAATTTCGTACTGAATATATTTTGGGTGTTGTTGGTTGTGATTTCCTTGCCCCTACTTTGGGGGTTGATGTTGAAAATGAAAGAGAAGATCTTTGTAGAATTTTGAATAATGAATATAAAATTAAAGATCCGCTTGATGTTCACTTTGTAGAAACATATGCTGAAGGAGAAAATGGGGAATTGAGAATAATTAAGTTAGGACAAATTGTAGAGATAATAAAACAAGAACATAAACAATTTTTAAAACATGACCCATCTCAGAATTTTAAAGATAGAGTGTATAATTTAACTTTAGAAAGTGTTGGCGAATTACAGAAAAAATATAGTCTAGACAATTATGTGCGTGCTTTGGGACTTTATTTATTGTCTTCTGCTTTGGGGAATAATCCAGATAGGGGCGGTTTGTGTGAAAATTTTGATAAAGCAACAGAAGGCAAGCCTAGTTATATTTTAATATCTAATGCGAACTTTAAGTCTGAAGAAGAAGAATGAGAAACTTGTGTTTAAGTTTGGGGTTGATTTTGGGATTTTCTTCTCAAATTTCTAGTGCTGGAGATATTTCAAAACTTATGGATGTTGATAAGAGATTGGAAATGAAACCAAATTCTGAAGTTGCTAAAAATAAAATAGAAGAGAGCATCGATGCTGGTATTAAGTTATATGATAGAATTATTGAGGTTGCAAATTCATATGGTATTAGGGAATTAGAAGGGTATGGTTGTAAACATATAACAAATGAAGGCATCCCTTATTTAAGTCCTAAAATTAGATCTTTTAGATTATATGGTTCTTTTGACGAGGGTGGGCTTGTAAGTTATGGGGCTGTTAAAAACTTTGGCTCCTTGAGTTTAGCTATTGGTTCTAATTACGGAGATGATATAATTAGAATTGGTTTTATTATAGGTCCAGATACAGAAAAGTAGAAAAAAAAGAAATAAAAATATTATTTCATAATTTGTTTATGGCACCATTCTTGCGATTCTACTAATTCTTTAGTTCTATAATATCTTGCAAAGATTGTAAAATCTATTGCGCCAACGCTGCCATCATCATTGTGATCTAATTTGGGAGTATAGTCCACAGAAAAATATTCTTGATATATACCCCATAAAGCACTGCACCAAACATCTTGTGGCACTGTAATTCCTTGAAAATTCTGATTTTCATCTCCTGAACTTGTCCCATCGTCTCTGCTTTCGCTATTTGAATTGTCAATAACTTCTTGTGTGGTTTCTTGTTCTGTTTCAGTAGAAGTTACTGTCTCTGGTTCTGAAACTAATTCTATATCTTCTAATTCATTTGGTATGTTTGGTTCTTGAGTTGCTTCAAGATTAGTTGCAGCTTTTGCACATGAAATTAGAAGCAATATTAACAATGTGCTTATTAAAATACTTCGCATTTATTCACCCCCTTTTTTGTTTAATTCTTTTGTTATAATGAATTAGTATAAATAGTTTATCTTTTTTAGATTTTTTAAAAACATTTAAGTAGTAGTTTATTTCTCTAATATTTGTCAATGATGTGTAAATATTCTGCGGTATCTTCATCTTGTGGGTATGGTGGAAATTGTGAGTATGATGATTCTGATGAATGTCCAAGATGTAGAGATTATATACAAAAAGAAATTAATTTGTTAAAAACTTTTGGAAATGAGATTGATTCTTGTTTTTCTAAAGAAAGAAGTTTCTTTAGTTGGCGAAAAATTTTGAGAAAATTAAGAAATGATGGTGGTTTGATACCATTAGATAGGGCAATTATTAGAGATTATTATGAAGAATGGTTATGGGAAATGAGAAAAAGAGATGAAGAAGATTTGCTTAAATTTTAGTTATTTATGCTTCGAAATCTTTTTCTTGTATTTCTTCTTTTTTATCTATTATAGAATTTTTAATTAATTTGCCCTTTCTTTTAGCATATTTTCTTGCTTTAGCAAAATCATTTTTGTATTCTTCTTGGATTATTATTTCTTCTACAATAAATGTGTGTGTGATAACTGCTTTTTTGAAATCTTTTTTATTTGTTAATTCATTTAGTATTGATATTGGTAAAACACACTTACAGAAGTTATCTTTTAGACTACTTCCAGGTTTAGGAAGACTTTTACCAACTTTAATAGAATAATCTTCAAAATCTAGATTTAAAATTGTGAAATCGTTATTTTTACATATTTCTAATAATTCTTGTCCTGAAACTTCTTTTTCTATTTCTTCTTTATTTTTTCCATTGATTATTTTTCCTGAAATTTTAATCTTATCAAAATTCTTGGCAACTATAATTGTCAAATCTTTCATTAGATCATAAGAAGTGTTGACTTTTAGTTTGTCTTTTATGATATTTATTTTGATTAATGCTCTATTCTTATATGTGCCTTTTCCAAATCTTGTTAGTTGTCCATGTATATTATCATCTACTTTTCCATTTAACATTTCTTCAGTGAATATCATAATAATCTTGAGCTATTTTTCTTTTATATATCTTTGTATAATAATCTTTATATTATTTGTTTAATTGTTTTAGATATACTGAAAGCCCAAGATATGATGGATGTACAGGAAATGGCTAGGAAATTTGGGGTTTCTCTGAAACACTTTATTTAGAGTATTTTCTTTAATTATTGTTCATAAGATTTAAATAGTCTTTTTGAGATATTAATGATATAATAATTAAATGTACACCTCCTAAGTACACCCCACATTTCTATTTGGCGCGGAGCACCTTTGGTGTGATGATGTGTTTCTAATTATAAAACATAAATTATTTAAGTAGTATAATCTATTCATGTTATTATGAAAAAACAAGGAATATTTGTGATATTGGTTATTTTGGCTGTTGGTAGTATATTTTTCTCATTTATTGGTTCTATGAATTATAGTGGTAATGTTGTGAGAGATCTAGATTGTTCTTTGGCTATGAATGAATTTGAGAGTTCTAAAAAGAATTATAATTGTGATTTAAAAAGGGAGGGGGAAATTAGTGTAGAGAGATGTAATGTTGTTGGAGAAACTATGATATATGAATATTCTCCTAATGAATTTAAAAAATGGATTTTTATAAAAAATGATAAAGAAGAAATCTATTTTTATGATCTAAAAAATAAAGTATGTGAAAAGAGGTGATTTGAATCCTAAGTAGTTTGGATTGGATGTATGTAGTTCTGTTATTAGTTTTACTATCTGCTTTTATATTTAAATCTTTAAAGAATATAGGTAAAAATCAAGGAATATTTTTTATTTTGACTTTGTTTCCTTTGTTATTATTGGTTGGACATTATTTTTCTATTAGTAATGTTTTGTCTAATATTGTTTTAGTTGTTTTTATTGCTTCTATAACGTTTTATCCATTTACTTTTGTTATTAAGAAATTAAAAGATAGAAAGTTGAATTTGCTTGTGTATTTGACTTTGCTTATTGAATGGGATTGGATTATTACTTGGACGTATTTGAATCGCTTTTCTTTAGAAGAACTTAATCCATTATTAGATGTAAATAGTTTATTTTTCTTTTCAATTCAGAAGTTGATGCCTTTGGCAATATTTTTCTTGTTGTATTTAGTTTCTAGAGATAATAAGAAGTTGTCTCAGGTGTTAGAGATTATTTTAGTTGTTGTTGCTATTGCGTATGCTTTATTGTTTTTATGGCAGATGTATGTTGTATCTTTATTTACTGGTTATATTCTTTATTTATTACCTATATCTATTGGTTTTATTATTTACTTTGTGTATAAGATATTAAGGAATAAATTCAGCTTTAAAAGATAGATTTTTAAATTAAGTATTTCTCTAAAATTTATTATATAGCCCCATGGTCTAGAGGCCCATGACACGACCCTCTGGAGGTCGGGACCCAGGTTCGAATCCTGGTGGGGCTATTGCTCCTGTAGTGTAGTCCGGTCCAGCATTTTGGGTTCTCAGCCCAACGACCCGGGTTCAAATCCCGGCGGGAGCATATTTTACTTTTAAGTAGTAACAAAATGGAAAGATTTATAAAGGTCTGTTCTTATAATTTATTAGATTAAAAATGACAAATTATTTAATGATTGATACTGATGAAATGATAAGACAGTCAAATAGAGAATTTAGAGAAGCATGTAGAAGAACTGATGAAATGATAAGACAGTCAAATAGAGAATTTAGAGAAGCATGTAGAAGAATTGATGAAATGGCCTTACAATCACGACCTGAAATTAAAAATCTCTATAATGTTCTTGAAAATATTTAATCAATAATTTTATAAGATTTAACTAATTACATTTCTCAGAAGAATTAGGTGATAAATTAAAGTGAATACGATATGCTCGGCGGGAGCATATAAAAATCACAGAAATACATAAGGTATATAAACAAAATTATATTCTTTAATAATAAGGAAAAAATTAAAATGAAAAGAGATTTGGTGCTTATAATTGTTAACAAAGATCCTGATAGTGAAAAGGCTAAAGATTTCCTTTCTCAAAAAAAAGAAAAATATTTTTTTGTAGAAACAAGTTTTGATTCAGACATAGCAAGTAGATATAAAATTCCAACGCTTTTTATTAAAGGAGAACCTTACCAAGGTTTAGATAATCTTATACATGGTTTGACTTACCATTATTATTAATTCTTGATAATTAAACCGAAAAATCCCAAAGGGCTAAGATTTATAATGTTTTGTTATTTCCTTTAGAAAATGGATTTAGAGGATATTATAATTTTAGGAATAGGAGTTCTTGCACATATCGGAATAATAGTAAATAGACAAGTCGTAAGACCATAAATACGGGTTTTTAAAAGTATTTAATCGTTTCATTGGTTAATCGGAACTACTTTGAAACATTTATAAAACCACATAATAACCCAATTTCAACAGAACATAGGTTTGAAGAGAACTTCTAATGCCCGGCTGGAGCATATTTATTTAATACACCATTAGAGCTTTTACATTTAGGATATTCTTAGGGATTTAAAATGTCTATTTTACATTAGTTTGTTAGACAAAGAAAAAATTATTATGTACAAATTACTTTTATTGGGTCTGATTCTATAACTTCGCAATCATGGTTTTCGCATTTAGTAAGGCAATAAGCGTGTACTTCCCATAAGCTACAAATCGGAGTATCCTGGGTTGGAAATTTTACGCATTCATAGTCTTCATTACAATCTGAACTTTTTTGACAAATTTGTATTTCGGGGCACTCTTCAAATTCACAAGACAATCCCTCACGCCCAACGACTGTACCATCGGGACATCCTTTTCCTTCTTTAGTACAACCAGCTATAAAACTACATGAACTTGCTACTAAAACTAAAGAAATTAGAATTGCTATTAATATTCCTCTTTTTAACATGTAGTTAATTCATATAAGTAACTTATATATTTTTCTTTTGTCCAACTTACACTTGTTTTTTATATACTAATCCTAAAGCTCTAACTATGTACATTTTGTGAACGCCCGGCGGGAGCATGTTACCTTATTTTAAAAATTCTGTAGAAAAATGTATAATTTAAGGTGTATTTGTGCATTTACCCTTTTGTTTGATTAAGTAAATCGTAAATACATTGAATGTTGCCTTCTCTCATTACCCAACACCCCCCATAACAATCTTCTTTGTTTTTACAATTAATACATTTTTTATCTGTTTTTATTACTTCTCTATTTCTGTATTTTTTGAATCCATTATTCCATATATCAATGAAAGACTTTTCTAAGATTGATCCCTCTCTAAATTTTTTCACATCAGGCATTTCTGGACATCCTCTCACGTTTCCATCTGTTCCTATACAGCAAGCGGTAAATCCAACAGGACAAATTAATGGGGAATCTCTTATCTTTGTTTCATATTCTGCTAAAAAGGGTAGATTTTCACCAATTTGTATTTTAAGATTATCTTTATTTGAAGAAACAAATTCAAATAATTCTACCAATTGTTTTGAAGATAATATCAAATCTTTATCTGCTCTTCCAATTGGCATAACTACACATATTCTCCAATTCTTGACGCCTAATTCCAATAAAAAAAATTTTAATTCTTTTAAATAAATTGAAAATTGATTCTAATGATGCTTATGATAGCCTTATAAAAATAAAATATATAGGTAATAAAATAGCTACTTTATATTTAAGAGAACTATGTTGGTTATTTGATATAAAACCAAATGATTATACGTTAATTTTTCCAATTGATACTTGGGTTAGGCAAATAATTAATAGATTAAATATATTAGAAAGTTCAGAAGAAAAATTTAATGATTCTGAAATACAAAAGAAAACAATAGATTTTTGCCTTAAAAATAATATAAACCCTATGAAATTTAATGCGGGAATTTGGTATATTGGCAAAAATTCTTTAAATATAGTCTTGGAAGAGATTAGTAAATAATTAATTGTAAATACTTACATTTCAGGCAAAATAAACACTTATCGGGCAAATCCAACAAACCCATAAGATTTTTAAGCTATCTTTTTTAATAAAAATAGAGAAAATGGTATACAAACAAGTAAAATCCAAATTTATCAAAGATAAAATAAGAGGATTGAGGTGGAATAAGAAGAATGTAGAATATGTAGATAATTTAGTATTTATAGAAGATTATATTTTGGATAAAACTGCTGGTCTTGGAGTTGGTTATAAAATTAATTCATTTAAAAATAAATATAAAAAAGAATATGAAGAAATTTATAAAGAATTAAGACCTAAAGAATTTAAGCAAGTTAAAAAAAGAAAAGTAAAAGAAAGGAAAAAAGAGGAAAAGGAAAATAGAAAATTTGATGAGGATAAAAGAAAAGAAGAAGAACAAGCTAAAAAAGAATGGTTAGAAATGGGTGGTAAATAGTTTTCACCCTTTGTGCAACAGCTTCAATGCGACAGCCGATTTTGAGACACTACCGAGCATAGTAATATTTATATAGTTCTAATTCTAAAAATAGATATGGCAAAAAAAGCTGGAAGAACACACGATAAAGGAGATGACAAGATCCTTTTTGCTTTCTTAGCTACTTTTCTTAGTATAATTGGATTTATAATAGCTTTAATTGCTAAAAAAGATGATAAGTATGTAATGTTTTATGCTAAACAAAGTTTGATAGTTTTTATATTTGCTATTGCTGTTAGCATTATTCAGGCCTTGCTTGCTTTTATTCCTATATTGGGTTGGATAATTAATTTTGGCCTTGGGATTATAACATTTATTGCATGGCTTTTAAGTTGGATTTATTCTTTATCTGGAAGTATGAAAGAAGTTCCGATAATTGGAATTTATGGAAGAAAATTTAAACTCTAATTTTTTATACACAAACTTTAAATAGATGTTTTTGAAATTATGATTATGAAAAAGAAGAGGGTTAAAAAGAAGATAAATGAAGAGACTAGTAAAAGCTACAAATTAACTAGTGCTGCTTTAGTTATATTTTTATTATTAGTTGGTATTGTTATTGGTGCTATTGGCCAAAATTATGTTGGTTTTATCAAAGATGTTACTCCTGTGAATATTGATAAGACTAAATTTGAAACTGAGCCTGGAACAATATATATTAAAGTGCCTGCTGTAGATAATGAGGGTAATGGAGTTTATACTAAATTAGGTGTTAAAATTGAGGAAGGAAGTGGAAATACATTAGTTGATATTGATAGTTTATTATTTTGGGTTGATACTCAAAATAGTATAAGAATGGCTAAATTAGTTGCTGAAGAAACTACAGGTATTAATACTGAAAATTATGATATTACATATATAATAAATGCTGATGCTAGTTTGATTGGCGGTGAAAGCGCTGGTTCTGCTTTGACTATAGCTACAATTGCTGCCTTACAAAATAAAGAATTAAGAGATGATGTAATGATTACTGGAACTGTGAATCATGATGGTTCTATTGGTCCTATTGGGGGAGTTTTACAAAAAGCACAGGCTGCTAAATCTGCTGAAGTAAAAACTTTGTTAGTTCCTTTATTACAGAGTAGAGAAGTTACATATGAAGAAACAGAACATTGTGAGCAATTTGGATTATTAGAATGGTGTACTATTGAAAGAATACCTGTGCAGATTAATATTGCTGAGGAAACAGGACTTGAAATTATAGAAGTTGGAACTATTAAGGATGCTTTGACTTATCTTATTAAAGAAGACAGTTAATTATATAAATCTCTATGAATTGTTATTGTTATGAAAAGAGGTCAGGCAGCTATGGAATTCTTGATGAGTTATGGTTGGGCTATTTTGGTTGTTTTAGTTGCGATATCTGCACTAGCTTATTTTGGAGTTTTAGATCCTAATAATTCATTACCAGAAACATGTATACTTTTTCCAGGTTTAGGATGTGATGATTATAAAGTAGATAGTAATGGAGTAACTTTAGTTATAACTAATGGTCTTGGAAAAGATTTGGAGTCTTTTAGCATAACTGTATTAGGAGATGGTGCATGCGGGGAAGATAGTTCTCAAACAGTTAATTTGAATGATGGTGGCAGGGTTATATTAAATATTGATTGTATTGAAAAACCTACTCCTGGCATGAGATTTGTGAGAGAATTACAAGTAAATTATAATGAAATTGGAGGATTAGATCATAATAGACTTGGAGATTTGTCTACTATGGTTGAAGATTAATTTTTTAATATAGAACTTTTCATAATAATTCCTTTGGAAGTTATATCTATTTCGAATACTTTATTTGGGTGTTTTGTTCCTCTCATCTTTAAAATTTCTAGACCTCTTTTTCTACTGCCTGATTTTAATGGGTGATACAATAACATTATACCTTCTACTTCAAAGTCTAGTGCTGCTGAAAATACTGGGTTTCCGTGTTCTTTATCTTCGTCTCCTTGTGCAGTTAGAACTGTTGTGCATTGCCAATCATTAATCATGTTGAATAAAGATAGTGCTGCTTCTTTTTTTGCTAATTCTGAAGGATATAATAATGCGAATGAAGTTATTGAATCTATTACTAATCTTTTTACTTTCTTTTTTGTTATTGTAGTATCTAGAGTTCCACCACCTTCTACTAATACATTTTTAATTTGTTCTGGGGTGTATGATAAGAACGTGAATATTCCTTTTTTTTCATAAGATTCTAAATCCCAACCTATTGTTTTCATATCTTGATAATATTTATTTTTGTTCAATTCAAATGTTATATACATACAACTTTCTTTTTTCTTTAGACCTTCCATAAGAAAACTGGTAGCTAATATTGTCTTACCTGATCCTGGCCCGCCTTCTATTAAATTTATACTGTAATTTTTGTAACCTCCCTGAATTAAACTATCTAATTTTTTAATTCCTGTTGATAATCTTGATGGTACTTTTTTGGGAGCTTTTTTCTTGACTATTTTCTTTTTTGTTTTCTTTGTTTTTGCCATTGTTTGTTTTTTGATTTTTAGATATATAAATCTTCTCTATACGTCAAGTAAACCACCCATAAATTTTCCTATAATGAGTCTTACTATGAAGAATACTACAAGAGATAATATACTTAATGGAAGTATGTATTTTACGCCGTATTTTACCTTACCTTTCGCTATCAGGCCTATGATTAAACTCCCCATTATAGAAGATATGAGAAGTGTTATTATGCTGTAAGTTAAGATAAAACTTTCATCTACTGCCATTGATGAAAATGAGACCATTGGTAGAGACAATCTAGATGTTGCGGCTGAATCTGGAATGTCAACTTGCCCGAATACATCATTTAGTACACTTACTAAGAAAGTGCTTAATCCAAATAAAATTGGTGCTCCAATAGCAATAGCAGCAAATATAAATATTACATACATCATTACGTTGCTTCTAATTTTTTCATCTACAAGTCTTTGTTTTCTCAGATTATCTGAAGTTTGAGAAAGAAGTTCTGCTAATCTTCCACCACTTCTTAAACCAGATACGATGAGAGCCATAGATTTTTGATATTTTTCTGAATTTATTCTTTTTGTGCTATCCATTAACGAGATGGTAATTTCTTTTCCTGTGGTAATTTCTTTTCCTATTCTGTTCATTTCTATTCCAAATATACCAAATTCTGGCTTTGCACTTGTAAGCAATGCCTGATCTATTGTTAATCCTGCTCTTAAATTTGAGGACATAACTTGCAAGGCATCTGGAAGAACTGATTCTACGTTTTTTGCTATTGCATCTATTCTCATATTTATTGGAAGATAAACTAAAAATTGTAAAATTATGAATATTCCTATCCAGCTAAATATCGGAGGAATAGCTGAGTATATGGTTCCTAATATGAAAGCAAGTATGATTGATATAAATAATGTTGATATAATTATGAAACCTAAATACATCTCTGGATCTATTTTTGAGTTAAGATATTTTAAATCCTTAAGATAGTTTTCTCTTATCTTTTTCGGATATATTTTTGATATTTTTCTGTATACCATTATTCAAGTAAATTGGGCCTCCTTGATTTTATCGCTCCCAAAAACATTATTTGCATGAATAGGACTAATGCCAATAAACTGATGAATATGAATTTTACTAAATTACTTGGAATATTAGCCATTGCAGAGATTATCATTATAAAAGTCACTCCTAAAGATGGAATTATGACTGCTACCATCATGTAGAACATTGCTAGTGGATTTAATTGTCCGCCATATCTTTGTATTTGAATAACTTGTTCTTCTGAAAGTTCTCCTATAGAATTATTTAGAACTTTAGTCACATCACTTCCAGTTTTCATTCCTGTTGTAATTTGCCATATTGCGCTTTTAAAATAAGGAGAGGGATTTCTTTCTGCTACTTCTTCTAAAGCAGTTATCTGACTTTTTCCACCATAAATTTTTCTAATTGCTGATTTGAATTCATCTGATACTGCACCATAATCTCCTGAACTTACACTTACAAGTGCGTCAAATAGCGGTGCTCCTGAATTAAGTTGGATTAGAATATGTTGTAGAGCTGGTAATAAATTTTTATCAATTTGTTTTATTTTTCCGAACGCTTTAAATTTAGGATACATAATTTGTTGGATTAAAATAAATAATACAAGTATGGCAACAATTAGCAACGCCCCTAATGCTGTATTCATTTGAGCAACATTAGCTACAGCATATCCTGTTAGTGGACCTGATAAATCTATTGTTGTAAGTCCTTTTGTGCTAAATAATATTGCTAAGAGTCCTAAAATAATTAAATTGATTAAAGATGATGTTAACACCATACTCATGTATTGTATTGGTGTATGTTTTATATCGGATCTTTTAAGATTCAATTCTAAATTTGGGATTCTTGGAGCTAATTTACTACTTATATGATCAAACATTGGTGATATTTTTTGTAGAATTTTTGCTGGTACAATAGATAGAGGAGGTCCCTGCACTTATCATCGCCCCCTTTTCTTCTTTGTTTTTTTAATATTAGATTTTTTAATTTTCCTATGTAATTTTTTAGTATTTAACTTTTTAATTTTTAATCTCTCTGGTAATTTTTTAATTGGTTTTTGAGTTGTTTTTATTTCTTTTGTTATGTTAATATTGGATTTTTTAATTTGTACTTCTTTTTCTTCCCTTTGTTCATTTTTTACCATATTTATTATCTTGTTTGCATCATATTTAGGATTTAAGTAATAATTTCTTATTATAGAACCAACTTCTTCTACTGTTCTGAAATTATTTTTAACCATAAGATCTAGTAATTTTTTCTTGTTGGCTAAATCTTTCTTAATCTCTACAAGTGTCATTCCAGTATATTTAGATAAATCTTCGTAAAGTTTGATTGGTTCATTATGTTTAATTATTTGGTCTATATCTGGTTTCCATCTGAAAAGTAGATTTGGTTTTATGCTTATGAGTTCTCCTTCTGCATCTACTAATTCTCCAACTTGTAAAACTCTTCTTATTCCTTTTCTTCTATCTCTAAACATGACGACATTTAAGTTTACAGCACTCAATAGATTTGCTGGCAAATTAATTGGAGGATTTACTAATCTTCTTATTGTTTCTCCGATAGAATCTGCGTGTACAGTTGAATAAATGCTGTGACCTGTATGGAGCGCTTCAAAAAGAACTTCTGCTTGCTCTTTTTTTCTGATCTCTCCAAAAATAATTCTATCTGGTCTCATTCTTAAGGAATTAACTAGAAGGTCAAGCATTGTTACTCCGCCTTTTCCTTCTGGGTTAGGTTCTCTAGTTGTTAGTGGACACCAGTATAAAGATGAAGGCAATTGAATTTCTCTTGTATCTTCAATTGATAGTAATCTTTGATTTTCTGGAATAAATGGCATGATAACATTTAGGAAAGAAGTTTTTCCTGATGCTGTGCCTCCAGAAATTAATATAGACATTTCATATTGAATACATAACCAGATAAGTGAGAATATCTCTGCTGAACATGTTTTATTGTTGATAAAGTCTGTCATCGTCCATGGATCTCTTGCGAATTTTCTTATTGTTATGGTGTGTCCTTTTCCTGAAATTGGATGTAAAACAGCGTTAACTCTGTCTCCGGTTGGCAAATATGCATCTAGAAGGGGTGTAAGTGTTGTTATCTGTCTACCTGCTCTTCTTGCAATAATACTAGAATAATTTTTAATCTGTGGTTCTGAAGTTAAAGTTATATTAGTTTCTAACCATCCATATTTTTTGTGATAAACTCTTACTGCTTCTGTTGAAGAATTGATTACTATTTCTTCTAAATTTTCATCTGATAATAATGGTTCTAATTCACCTAGGCCCAACATGTCTTGAATTAATATCCCAATTAAAACTTCACTTGTTTTGTCTGGTAAGTTTTGCAACTTCTTCTTAAGCATTTCTTTAGCTTTTGTCTTAAATCTCTCTTTTATGTGATCTATCTCTTTTATATCTAGAATTTCTGCTCCTGAAATATTTACTTCTGTGATTAATTCTATTTTTATTTCATCTAATAGTGCTTTGGTTGCAGGATGTAATTTTGGCCTAATTAATTCATATATGTTTGTTCCTTTTGAGGATTTGTTTATATTAACACTTACAAGTAATTCTTTTGATGCAACTTCATATGTTTCTATTTTTTCCATAATAGTTCTGGACCTCCAAACACTGGATAAGCTATTTCAATTAAACTATGTTCTTGTAAAATCTTACTCCAATCCTCTGCTGTTTTTTTATTTATTTTGAATTTGGTCGCTGCTTTTTTTAATTGAACTTTTTTAGATGATTTAATAAATTCATAGAATCTATCTATATCTGTTGAGTAAATTTTGCTAGAGAATTCTTCCTGTTTTTTTGGCTTTAATATTGTGATTAATTTTTTTAATTTTGATTTTTTAACTGTTTTTTTAGATTTAATGGATTTTTTAACAGATTTCTTTGTAATCTTTTTAATTGCTTTTTTAACTGAACCCCTCTTTTTTTTGATTTTTGCCATCTTTTCTTATTCGATTTTGATTTGTTTTACTTCTTTATTAATTATTCGATTTGTTTTTGTCTTTAGGCTATTCTGACTGTCCTATTCTTAAAAATATTGATTTCTGTGAAGTTCATTAATACTAATCCTGCAGGATAATTTGCTGTTACTTCTTCAAATAGGGCAATTGGTATTGTTAGAAGACTTATTATATATGGTTTGTCATAATCTATATCTATACTTGATGGTGTTAATGTATTAAAATCTATCTCACAGCCACTAACTCTGAATTGATTATGCTCTGTATTTGAGATATTTTTTGATATGTTTGTTGTATAACCATCATAATCACTAGCTATAATGGTAAGACTTATTTTGTTGATTGTGCTTTCATTAACTGGATTTTGTATAATCCATTCTATATTTCTGTCGTGGTTTATTTTTTCATTTAATAAATGTAAGTATAATTCATAATTTTGACTTACTACATCTGTAGTTATTTTTACATTTATTTTATCATTTGAATTATAATGGGAATATTTTATATTATGTGGTTTAAATAAAATTGGTATTTTTTCGTTGGGAGAATATAAAATGTCTGGATTTAATATTATTTCTTGCTGATCTGATTCAAGATAACTTTTTAGATCAAGAATTGAATCATAAAAATCTGATCCGTATTCTTCAAAACTTGAATTTATTGTTTCTGTTATATTTATTTGTGTAAGAATTGGTATTTCTCCTATTCTTTCTAGAGATATGTCTATTCCATTATCCATTTCTTTTATTGTTCTTCCTAAAGACCTTTCTAAAGAAGATATTCTTTCTAAGCTTCCTGCCTCCATTAATCTATCATTTGATTGGTTTAAAGTTTGAGAGTATAGAATAGATAATACTAAAATTAAACTTACTAACAAAAATCCTGACAATGTAAAAAAGCTTCCTTTCATTTTAACCATATTTTATATTTTAATGTGCAAATTTCATTTTCTGAATTGAAGTAATATTTTCCACTAATTATTGCTTTATTTTCTGGAGGAATATTTCCTACATAAAAATTGCAGCTTCCTGGACCATCACCTTTTAATTCTATATCATAATAATTTGGAAGTATTCGCTGAATTTCATTATTGATTTGTGAAGTGTCTGGTGTGTCTAAATATCCTTTATAATCTAAAACTCTTGAGATATCTGAACCATATTTTAATAATTGGAGATTTGGTAAGGGATCTTTATTTGCTTTTGTTACAAATGTAGAAGCAACTAAAAGAGATGTAAATACAATAACTAATGCTATTGCAACGTCCATTGTGAATATGAATCCTTTTTTATTTTTCTTGTAATTGGAATTGAAGTATTGCTTCTTCATTTTGATAAATTACTAACCTCCTAATTGAAACTTTTGTTTTATTTTGTAGTATTCCTTTTTCTATTATTGGATTTAAATCAGAACCATCTAAATTAATTATTTTAAAATAATATTCGTAATTATTTATATTGAAAATATCTTTAGTTTCATTATAGCTTGTATTAAGAAATTTTTCAAGTTTGTATTCATCAATTATACCCTCTTCATAGACTAAACCTATTGTAGTAATCGATGTTTGTTGTTCTGTACTGTGTGATAATGGCCTTGGTAATTCCCATGTACTTGGTTTTCCAGGATATTGAGTTAATAAATCTGCTATATGAAATGTTTTAATAATTAAATCATTATATTCTATATGTTTTTCAATTTTAATATTATATTCATTCCATGTAAACATTATTGTTGCTACCAAAATTCCGAATATTACAGCAGCTATAAATAAATCTAATACTGCAACTTGTCCTCTTTTTTCTTTATGATACATCTTCAAAGGATATTACATTATTTTTATTCTTTATTTTAAAATCTCCTGTAATTTGTTGGAAGTAAGTTTTTGAAGCTACAGCACAAGTTATATCGCTGTCTTTCTCTGATTGTAATATAAGATTATATGCTACGTCTATTAAATTTATTAAAACATCTGAAAAATCGTTTCCTGGTGGATTTATGAATTCAGGACTAAATTCTCCTATGTAATAGATTTTACCTTCTCCTATTTCCCAATGTGCAATTGCTGGTTTATCTGTACTGTCTCCTAGACAAGGAGTTACACCAAAACATGTTTCATTTCTATATATAGCAATAGCATCGAATCCTTCTGCATTTATTGGTGTTACAAATGGTCTATTATTAAAACTTAATTTGTCTCCTGGAAAAAGATTAAATGCTTCATTGCTATTATTTATACCCACATTCCAGTCATATGGCCAAAACCATGCAGTACTTCTTTGATTTATTTCTACATCAAATACTTGCCATTCGTCTGAATGATATGAACCATCCGGATTACATTTATATGAACTTAAAGGATATTCACCAGACATTTGTTCTGTACACATTACATTTCTTGAAAGTATTAATGAATTTCCTTGTGCTGTCCAATTTTCTAAAAGCTCTATGTAATTTTCTGAAAATTGTATATGTGGATCTTCTAAATAGATTGTTGTATAATTATCTAAATTTTCAATTAAATCTGATAAAGTATTATTTATTTCTTGATCAAACCAAGTAACATTTATTAAGTCGCAACCTTCACCACCAATATCCTCAAAACAAATTTTATACCAATCTGGTTCTGGTTCTATTTCATTATTTGCTTTATTGTAAAATTCTTCTTTTGTTGGTCCGCTTTCTGATGCTAATATTGCTATTTTTTCACTTGATTGCTCATTTTTTAAATCTTCTATGCTTATTAAACTAGAATTGAAAGATGTTATTAAAAAATCTGAATTTGTTCTTGCTTCTGTCCCTGGACCATTTATATAAACTGAATTTAATAAATTTGCAATTTTAAGGCATTCGTCTCTTTTTTCTATATGATCTGCTCTTTCTCTAAGGTCTATTTGTCTATTAACAACAAATAGAGAAATAAGTAAGAAAAGCCCCATTATTATACCTATGCCTAACATAAGTTCTGGGGCTACTTGTCCTTTACGCCCTTTCAATTTGAACAACTCCCGAGTCTAGAGTTTCTAGTTTTATTTTGTATCTTCCTTTTTCTGTTGGAAGAGTCCCGTTAACTTGAGCATTTGTATAAACATAAAAATCTGAGTCTCCACCAAATAAAGTTAGTCTTATCATAATAAGATTTTCTTCTATCCTAGTTTCTTTAATGCTTCCTGGCATATTTACATATACAAAATCTCTATTTCCTGGCCCCAAAGTATAAATTGTATCTGCTGTTTTTCCAAGTGTTTGTACTGAATCTTCTGCTTGTTCTATTTTTATGTTTTGAGACGAATGGAAAAAAACATAGTTAAAAATAGTTATTAATAGTACTAATAAAACCCCAACTAAAATTAGATATTCTAGTGCTGCCTGACCTCTTTTCATAATATTTTTTTTAAGAAGAGAGTATATATATTTTATTGTTTGATTTTTGCCTTAATTCTTACAAATTTTAAAGAATAAAAACATTTATATATGTGATTATGTTATTTTTTATTAGTAAAAATAATATTTAGTGAGGTGAAAAAATAGATGAAAAAAAGAGGACAAGCAGCTATGGAGTTTTTGATGACTTATGGTTGGGCAATTCTGGTTGTTTTAGTCGCTATTGGTGCTTTAGCATACTTTGGTGTACTTAACCCTGGAAGATTCTTGCCATCAAGTTGTACAATAACACCAGGAATCTCTTGTGAAGACTTTGTTGTTAACGATGCATCCGATACAATAACATTGACTTTAAGAAATGGTATTGGCGATGATATAGATAGTGTTCAAGTTAATATCACTAAACCAGATGATGAAACGTCGTTAATATGTGACTTGACTTGTACGACTGGTTGTACC
This sequence comes from Candidatus Woesearchaeota archaeon, assembly GCA_043812195.1. Classification (GTDB taxonomy): domain Archaea; phylum Nanobdellota; class Nanobdellia; order SCGC-AAA011-G17; family PNOQ01; genus JBDRML01. Next base: position 21,627 of record JBDRML010000004.1, read on the forward strand.
GCTGGTTCAATGCCAGATGGACAATTAACTACATGGACAGCTACTGATTGCATAAGTACAGGATCCGCAGCAAGTAAATTTAGAGGAGACATTAAGTTCGGATACTATGGTGCTGGTGGAGTTGTTTGGCATGTAAAAACAGGTTCCATAACAACACAAGTAGAATAAAACTTTATTTTTTTCTTTTTTTAGTTAATTATATGTTTGATTATTATTCATTCTAAAAGACATGAAGATTTTTTAAGAGCAGAGAAAAACATAATAGAAAGAAATAAAAAGTTTGGTATTTATGCAGATTAAGATGAAAAATAAGTTTTATATAACGACCACCATACCATATTCAAACGCAGAACCCCATATAGGATTCGCTTTGGAAATTGTACAAGCAGATGTATTAGCTAGATGGCATTCTATATTAGGGGAGAATGTTTTCTTTTTAACAGGTACTGATGAACATGGCTCTAAAAATTATCAGACTGCAAAAAAAGAAGGGATTAGTCCTCAAAAATTTGTTGATAGAAATTCTAAAAAATTTAAAGAACTAACAAAAGTACTAAACATTTCTAATAATTATTTTATTCGTACGACAGATAAAAAAAAGCATTGGCCAGGAGTAATTAAAATCTGGAAAATTTTGGAAAAAAATGGAGATATTTATAAGAAAAAATATGAAGGCAATTATTGTAGTGGTTGTGAAAGGTTTATAACTGATAAAGAATTAATTGATGGTAAATGCCAAGACCACCCAAATATTGAGATAAAAAACATATCGGAGGAAAATTATTTTTTTAGATTATCAAAATATTCTGATAAGATTAGAGAATTAGTTAAAAAAGATAGGTTACTTATAGTACCAGAGAAATGGAAAAATGATTTTTTGGGGTTGATTAAAAATGGTCTAACAGATGTTAGTTTTTCTAGGGAAAAGAAACATTTGCCTTGGGGAGTGCCAATTCCTGGAGACAAAGATCAGACTATGTATGTTTGGGGGGATGCACTCAATAATTATCTAACTGGGATAGGTTATCCAGATATAAAATACAAAAAATATTGGCCAGCAGATGTTCATCTTGTTGGAAAAGATATGTTAAGATTTCATGCAGGGATATGGCCTGGGATGCTCTTAAGTATAAACTTGCCTTTACCGAAAAAGATAGCTGTGCATGGTTTTATTGTAGTTGGCGGGCAAAAAATGAGTAAGTCCTTAGGAAATATTGTTGCTCCTCTCAAACTTGCTAAAGAATATCCTATTGATGCAATTAGATATTACCTAATTAGACATATACCTTTTGGAGATGATGGAGATTTTTCAGAGCAAAAATTGAAAAATAGTTTGAATAATGAACTAGCTAATGATCTTGGTAATTTGCTAAGTAGAACTTTAACTTTATGTGAGAAATATTTTAATGGAAAATTGAAAAAACAAAAAGATGATGGGTTGTTTAAGAAATTAAAGATTGTTAAAGTAAAAAAATATTTTGATAGTTATGAATTACATAATGCTTTGAGCGAAATTTGGAATTTTGTTAGAGAATCCAATAAGTATGTAAATAAGAATGAACCTTGGAAAAATGAGAAAAATAGAGATGTTGTATTATATAATTTATTAGAATCCTTAAGGATAATAAGCATATTGATACAACCTTTTATTCCTGAAACTAGTGAAAAAATATGTAAACAATTAGGAGTTAAACTTGGTTCAATAAAGGATGTAAAATTTGGGATTGTTTCTAATTATAATGTTAAGAAAGGAGATATCTTATTTAAGAAATTAAAATGATAAAATTTGATGAATGGCAAAAATTGGATTTGAGAGTTGCTGAGATTAAGAAAGTTGAAGATCATCCTAATGCAGATAAGTTATTTGTTATGACTGTTGATGTTGGTGATGAAAAAAAACAGATTGTTGCTGGTATTAGAAATCATTATAAAAAAGAAGATTTGATTGGAAAGAAAATTATTGTTTTTAATAATTTAGAGCCTGTTGTTTTGAGGGGTGTTGAGAGTAAAGGAATGTTGTTAGCTGCTAGCAATAAAGATGATGTAATTTTAATTACTGTTGATAAAGATATAAAGATTGGTTCAAAAATAAGTTAGTTATCTTCTTCTATAATTATAGTTCCAATATAATCACAATCTTTGCACTGATATTTGCCAAATTGGCCACCCATGTATAATGTAATGTTTGTTGATTTACATATTGGGCATTTTTTAGTTTTTGATTTCATTTTATGTTGTGTTCTTTTTTGTATTTTAACCAATTATCTTTTAGAAATTGGAAATCCTTAAAAGTCTTACATAGCAAAAATGGATTTGTTTCTTTTTCATGTTTTATTGTTGAACTTAATTTAATACCATAATCATGTCCTGGAAAAATTTCTATATTCTCTGGTAGTTTCATAATTTTATGTAAGCTTTCAAATTGTTCTTCTGGGTTGCTGCCTTTGAAAAATGGACCTGTGCCTCCAATTTTTTCAACAAATAAAAGATCTCCTGTGAACAGATTATCTTCTACCCAAACACAAATATGGTCTTTAGAATGCCCTGGTGTGTGGAGGAACTTTATAGTTAAGTGGCCTAATTTTATCTCTTGGTTATCTTTTATGGAAATATCATGTTTGACATTGGATAATTTGTGTTGGATTATTTTAGCACCTGTTAAGGATTTCAATTCTTCATTTCCTTCAATATGATCTATGTGTGAGTGTGTATTTATTATAAATTTAACATTATATTTTTTTATTTCATTTATTAATTCTTGGTTATTCTTAATAGGATCTATGACTGCTGCTTTATTTGTAGTACGATCTACTAAGATGTAAGAGAAATTTCTATCGTGGCCTCCTTTAATTGTTTTTATAAACATTTTTGAAGATGAGTGGGACTGACAGGATTTGAACCTGCGACCTTTATCGGATATTGTTTAAATCTCTCGATGTCTGCTTAGACTGATATCAGTCGAATGAGCGGAAATTGATCCTGTGCTCCAGCCAGGCTAAGCTACAGTCCCATACTGATAAGGGTAAATATTTTGTTTATAAAATTAACTATTGGTCAAAAATTGTTTGGCAAGATTAAAAAACGCCTCGGCCAAGATTTGAACTTGGGATCTCATGGTTAACAGCCATGCGCATTAAACCAGACTATGCTACCGAGGCATACTAATTTGAGACCAATTTTCGCTTAAAAAGGTTTCTATCAGTGTCCGTTATGCTCTTTAAGACCTAAATAACTAAAGAAAGAATAACCCAATATTAAAGAATAAATATAATATAATCCTCTTTGAATGATTGTTACTGTAACTGCTACAACTGGATTTATTGAGAATAAAACAAATAAACCGATTAGAGTTGATTCTGTAATTCCAACTCCTCCAGGAATAAATGCTATATCTGAAATTAACTTAGATAATGTGACTATTACAAATAATGGTAAAATTCCGATATGAACATCAATTGCTAAAAATAAAGCATAAAATGAAAAATAAAAGAAAATCCATGCTACTAAAGTATATAGGCTTGCTGGAACGAGTATTTTTCTAGATGTTAAATATTCTTTAGAATTTTTAAAGAGATCTATGGCTGAACTTTTCAAGAGATCTTTGAAATGATTAAATGTTTTAAATCTTTTATTGATAAATCTAAAATTGTAAATAATCATTAATATTTTAGTTAATGGTTTTTTAACTGTTTCCCATTTTAATTTTACTATAATTCCTACAATAGTTACTATTCCTACAACAAATAATAAAAGAGTTATGAATGTTTTAATTTCTAGTGGAATTTTGATAGATAAAAACATGTAAATTAATGAAATGATAATAGACAAGAAGAAGAAAATATTGTTAAAAATTGCTTTATCTAATATTGTTATTATTAAGGTGTCTGCAAACTTTCTTTTTTCCATTTTTGAGACATAGTATGCTTTTACTGGTTCTCCTCCTGCTCCTGCTGTTGGAGTGATCATACAGATGAATGTCCCCATTATATTTAACATGAAGAATTTTATTAAGGAGATTTTACTTTTTAATAAAAATTTCAACCTAAGGGACCAGAATAAGAACATTATTGCAAGAGATAGAAATGAAATAAATACCCATAATGGATTTGCTTTTGCAATAGATTGTATAATTTCATTTATTCCTATTTTTGTAAAAATATATATTAATGCTAAAAAGAAGATAATTATTATTATTTTAAATATTGTTGATTTTTTCATCTAAGGTAAAAAAGATTTGGGGTTTTTTAACTTTTGTGGTATTGGTAAATTATGTTGTTTTCTATATGAATTTCTAAAATCTCACCTAATTTAGTTTCAGTTAGAAACTTTAAAAGAGAAGAGTAATCCGTATGGACTTTTTCTTCATGCTTAGTCTAAAAATTCTTTATTCTTTATCTTTTCTGGTAAATATTTTTCAGATATGAAGCTTATACCTTTAGAGCTTAATGCTTGTATTTCTGCTTTAGCTTTGTTCTGTTTCATCATTTTAAATTGTCTTTGCCATTGCTTATTGTCTTTAAACCATTTGTATTCTGAGATTTGTTTTAACCTATTAATATCTTTGTCGTTCATCTTGATTAGATGTTTTTTTAAATCGTATTTTTCTATGTCATCAGTTGTTATTCCTAAATATTTAACACCTGGGATGGTTAATCTTTCTGAAGCGTGAGCTAAAGCTATGGATCCGTATTTAATTACAGAATAAATATAATATCCCCATGGGTCATTATCACATAATACATAAATTGGAAGTTTATGTTCATCGTATAATCTCTGCAGTAACCTTCTTACCCCTCTAGTTGTTTGGCCCTGAGATGTTACTAAAATACAATTATTTTTCTCCCAAAATCTATCTTCATTTAATCTTTCAAATATTGCTGCTTTTTCCATGTAAAGAACATATTTAGCACTGACTTTTTTTAATACTATCTCATCTGTAATTGATGGGATGGACCATCCTCCTCTGCCTAATCTACTCCAGTCTATTATATCTTTTCCGTCTTGGATTACAACTTTTCCTACAACACTACCCATTTTGTTTGCAGAGGTATGTAATTGCTCCCTAGACAGCCCGGTAATTACTTCTAAGTCTTCTATTGCTTTATCGCTTTCTATTTGTTCATCCACTAAATTGACATTTGTCCCAGGAATTGTTCTTTTAGCCATATAAAAGATTCCTCTAAGGTGCTCATGTTTTCCTGATTTTAGAAGCTCTTTCTTAATTATTCTAGCAATTTCTACAGTTTGTAAGAACCTTTTTGCGTGTGCAACATTAAAGAAAGATCTACTAATTTTTTTATCACCTAATTTTAAAATCTTATTTTTTTGATCATAAACTATGTTACTTATATTTCTGAGTAAAAATTTTATTTCTGGGTTCTTCCCTTTCTTAATCTGTCTACTTAGGTTTTTACCCAGTTCTTCTAACTTTACTTCTGATTCATCTTTCTTCTTTGACATTTTCTTCTGATTCTAATAGTGTTTTTGAATTCTTTTTTAAAATTTTATAAAGATTTTCTTCTATAATTTGTTTTTTTTCGTTTGATAAATCTCCTAATGCGTCTGCTAATTCGGGTATGTATTTTTCGAAAAGACTTATACGCTGTTTTTCTACTTTTGCTCTGATATTTTTTCTGATGTATTTTCCTAATTGTCTTCCACATTCCTGAACTGCTAATTTAATTTCTTTTACAATTTCTGGATAGTGTGCTATTGCTTCTTTTGATTCAGAAGTGAATGGCACCCAAACTGATGCTATATGAATTGCGATAGATACTGGTCCTGATGGAATATTATTTCCTGATTGTTGTAATCCGTACGCTCTCCAATTTGTTGATGAAATTGATTTATTTATAGCACATGCTGATTGTTGATACAATAAAGGAACTCTATTTGCGAATCTTATTATGTCCATAGGAGATTCTTTATCTAATGCCCCTCCATAGGCAATACTTGCTTCTATTATAAATGGATTGCCTCTATAAACTGATGCTGGTCTTGTTATTGATGCATAGAATTCTGCATCTACTTCTTTTTTAAGGCCTTTTTCTAATGCATCTGCACCAATCGGAGATAAGCAATCTGTTGATGGCGCCATAAATTTTGTTTCTCTTATTACCTTTAGTAAATTGTCTGCTTCTTGCTTTGCAATTCTAGATGGTCTTGCATTTGTGTTTATGTTTACTTTTTCACATATTTCTTTTGCCACCTTTGAACTAATTCTTGAAAAGTCTGAACATAGAAAGCTTTGTAATGTTCTTGAGTTTGTATTTTTGAGCATTGAAATTAAAATTCCTAGTTCTATTCCATCTGGATGTGGTTTGATTTCCTTTGCTTTAATTGGTAATTTATTTATTACTCTTGGATATTCAATTCTTTGATTTTCTGGTGAAGTATAAATCAAATGTACATGTGGATTAGCTATTGCAGTTTGTTTTAGGTATTCTTCTGTGGATCTTTTTCCTTTTTGATATTTTCCTTCTAATTCTATTTCTATTTTAGTTCCTGTCCCATTTTCCCATTCTATTTCTGATTCTTTAGTTATTTCTGGTTCGTTTTTTGAAGTATCTATATGAATTTCATAATAGTTTGCTGGTTTTCTTGGAGAAACTCTTGATATTATTTTTGCTGGCTTTCCAGTTGTTAATTGGGCGTATAAAACTGATGCACTAATTCCAATTCCTTGCTGTCCTCTTGATTGAGAAAGTTTGTGGAATTTTGATCCATATAGTAACTTACCGAAAATTTTTGGTATTTGTTCTTTTACAATTCCTGGACCATTATCTTGAACTGATACTCTAAATCTACTATTTGGTAATGGTTCTATTTCAACTTTAATTTCTGGTAGAATATTTGCTTCTTCACACGCATCTAAAGCATTGTCTACTGCTTCTTTAATAGTTGTTAATAGTGATTTTACTAAATTATCAAAGCCCAATAAATGTTTATTTTTAATAAAAAATTCTGATATGGATATCTCTCTTTGTTTTTTAGCTAATTCTATTGCTTGTATTATCTCTATAGGTTCGTCTTGAGTTAATTTTGTTTGCATGCATTAAGCAGGAATTAGATTAATTTATAAAGTTTGCTGTGGTAAAAGGAGAATTAAAAGAAAAAATAATCTATTTATATTAATTTTTTATTTGAGAATAGAAGCCGGAATTCTTATCGTATATTTCATGGTATATTTTTTGGGTTATTATAATATTATTAATATCAGTAGTAATCTGTTCTAGACAACTTAAACCGGGCTCCTTCATTGATTTATTAGTTTCTATTTTGTTACTACTGCTTAAGGTTATCTTTTTCTAATTCTTTTTGAAGTTCAATCCATTTGTATAAATTACCATGAGGAGTTCCTTGTAATAGCTTTTCAACTGCTCTTTTGGCTAAGAATACATTTTCTGTTGGACCTATTATTGAAACTGTTTTCCCATAAATACTGATATTTGTGTTTGTCATGTTTTCTAAAGTAGTTCTTGCTTTTCCTCTTTTTCCTATTATTCTAGATTTTACTCTTTCTTGGTCATTTCTTGTTGTTCTGCAGTAATCTTTTATGTTTATAATTTCCATTTGATAGTTTTCTTTTAATAGAATTAAAGCTATATCTGGATTAAATCCCCTTCCTACTGCTTTTACAACTTGAACTGTTAAAAATACGTTAAGAGAGTCTTCTCCTTCTACTTTTACATCACCTTCTTGGGAATTGATTTCTAATTTTGTCTTTGTTTTTCTTTGGATATCTCTCTTTGTAGACCCTTTTTCTCCTATTAAAACTGCTACCCTGTCCTTAGGGATTTTTATTGTTTCTTCCATTTTTAGAATTCTTCAAACTCTGTTAGATTTTTAAAGAAACCTTTATTTTTTAGTGCCATTACTTGGGTTTTTGTATATTTCCAGACTATGTCTCCTTTTTCACTGCTTAATTCCCATGGTTCAGCTAAAACTACATCTCCTTCTCTAAGCCATAATGATTTTTTTAATCTTCCTGGAATTCTACATATTCTTATTTTACCATCCATGCAAGCTACATTCATTCTTGATCCGCCAAGTCTTTGAGTTACTGTTCCAATTACTTCTCTTCCTTTTGGAGTTCTGATCCTTACTTCTTGAGGTTCTTGTTCCTGATTCTTATTTTTTTTCTTGAATTTCGGTGCAGGTTTCATAAATAGGAAAGAATTAGGTTGTTTTATAAAGGTTTTTATTCGTCTGGTTCTTCTTTGGGCATTCTTAATAAAACTGTTAATCTATTTATTTGTTTACCTGCTTGTTTATTTAATCCATATAGAGATTTTGTTATTCTTGTTTCGCCTTTGAATTTATGTTTGAATTTTTTTGCTAGTGAAAACGCAAATTTATTAGAATCAATATAAAGGTCTATTCCTTCTTTTAATTTGGATTCTTTGATTATTTTAATATCATTATCTTTAATTTGAGTTATTACATAAGAATATAATTTTTGGTCTTTGGGTCTTAATTGGAGTTTTGCTTGATACATTTTATATTGCGTACACTTGTGCGTGTGGTACTCCTTTAATTTTTATTAAGAACTCCTTTGATACAAATTTTTGTTTGATTGCTAATGCTATTGTTTTTTTTCCTACTAAATTTAGATTGTCTGCATTTTCTAATACTTTTTTAACTTCTTCTTCTGATTTTTTTTCTCCTTTGTAGAATCTTTCTGTTACTTTTAAATTTGCATTACCTTCTGAGAATTCTTTTCCTATTAAGTCTTCATCGCAAATTGCTACTACTACTCTTTTAGTTCTTTTGTCTTCATGAATTTTTACATACATTTTATATTTTGGATTTTATTGTGTTTTTTGCACCACATGCTGTGCACTTTAATATAAATACTCTGCCTTCTTTTATAATTTTTGTATCTGGTCTTTTACATGCTTTACAAATAACAAATTCTTCTGCATATTTTTTAACCTTTTCATTTATTAGACTTGAATTAATTTTTCTGCCTAAAACTAATCTTTGTTTGTCTATACTTCCAGGAGCTGCTAATTCTCTTTGTAAGTATTTTAAAAGATGTGTTGGATCTCTGTGAAATGCTGATGCTATTTGACTAAAATTTGTTACTACAGTTTTACTTCCTTCTATTCTTCCTTCTACTAGTGGAATTTCGAATCTTTCTTTTTTGATTATATCTTTTGGCAGATTCTTCTGTGCTCTTTCCAATAATTTTTCGTATGTGTTCATTCTATGATTTTGATCTTTCCTGGACTAATTTCAAATATTTCCCCTTCTTTTAAAAGTTCCTGTATTATGGATCTTACTCTTGATTCTTCTACATCTGTGTTGGATATCACTTTTTCAGTTTCTACTCCATCTTCTCCATGTAATTTTTCTATATCATTAAGTATTTTTTGTCTGTCTGATTCTGTAGTTATGTCTTCTACTATTTCTTCTTCAGTTGCTACTAAGATTTCTTTTGGGCCTTCTACTTGGCGAATTGGTTGCTCTGTTTTGACTTCTTCGAATTTTGTTGCAGTTCCATATTCTTTTAGTAATTCTTTTTTTCTAAGTTCTACCCATTCTAGTTTATCTAATGGTTTTACAATTTCTGGGCTTAAGTATATTTTTTCATTATATTCTCTTACCCTGCCTATTAATAATATTGCTGTTCCAATTTCTACATTTTCTATTAATTTTATATCTTCTTTCCATGCTTTAACTGAAACATTCTCTGAACCGTCATCAATTATCAAAGATGCATATGAACCATCATCTGCTTTTGATTTTTCTATTACTGTTGCTATAATATTTACTCTTGAAATTTTTTTATTTCCTATTTGAACATAATTTGGATCCCATTCTCCAGATTGTCTTATGAAATCATGATTAATTAAATCAGAAATCCATACTTTATATGCTACTTGTCTTTTTTGTGGTTCTTCCATTATTAAATTTTTTGTATAAACCCTATTTTGGGAGAGAAAATATCTCCTGAGCGTTTTAATTTTTCTATTGCTTCTTCTACTTTTTCTTCTGGAATTCCTTTTTCCAATGCTTCTATTAATATATCTTCAATTGGGATGTTTTTTGAGCCTTTTTTTGCTTCCAACATAGTTATTATCTCTCTTATTGCTATTACTCTTCCCCTTTCTGATGCTGGGATTCCTGTTGTTAATCTATCTATGTCAAATTGTCCTGTTTCTTGATCGAATCCAACTTTTGATAAGTAATACTTTATTAAACTTATGCCTAGTTTAGCATCTTGAATTGTTACTGTTTTTGATAACCTTAGTTTTGCTGTAGCTTCTGCTAACCTTACCATTGCTTCTAATTGCCTTGCTGAAATAGGAATTGGTCTAATATCTTCTTCTGACATTTGTGTTGAATTTCTTAAAGTTACATAAAAATTCTTTATTTCGTCTATTGCACCCTTTGATAAATTTGGTTTTATATTTTGCCTTGAATATGCAATATATTTTCTAAATAATTCTACTGGGATATCTGTCTTTAGACTATCTGGTTTTTGGATTATAGATAAAACATGGCTTGCTATTTTTTCATCTAATTCTCTATTTGGTAAATCTCTAACTGGAAAAATTAAATCGAACCTATTTATTAATGTTGGAGGCAAATCTATTTGCGCAGGTATTGGGGTAAAAGGATCAAATCTTCCTAGTTTTGGATTTGCTGCTGCTAACACTGTAGTTTCTGCTCTTAGAGTTGCTTGGATATTTGCTTTTGAAATAGTAATAGTATTATGCAAAATCATTCCATTAGAAATAAAAGTGTGGTGTGGTTCTATAGTTACATCATAAACCCATTTAACATCTTTGTTCTTTATTTTTGATACTTTTTTTATTCTCATCCATCTTGCGTAGCCAAAAGCTAATTTTTTAACTTCTTCTAATTCCTCCTTGATTATCTTATTTTCTTTTATTTTTAAATCCTTATCAAGAAGCCCTTTTTCAGCAACTAAAACTAATTTTTGCAAAAATAATCTGTGTTTTTGTACACCTTTATCAATTTGATGGCCCAACTCTTTTTTTGCCGATATTTTAAGTTTTTTGAAGATGGATTGTATTTTTTCAGTACATTCTGGGATTACATCTTTAATTGTCCTGTAAGTTTTAGTTTTTCCGCAATATTCCTTTAATCTTTGTTTCTTTTTCTGTGATAAAAAGCTTATATTGATCAAAAATTTCGAAAGATTTTCTTGACCAGTTATATCCAACAACCATACATTTCCTTTTTTATCTCTAAAAATTGATGATTGAATACCAAATCTTAATAGCAAATCAGAAACCTGCCCCATTAACTCTCTATTTTGATTAGAAAGCGATACCCTACAACCATTTCTACTCTGAAATACAACAGTTCCATCTCCATCGAATAAAGATCTTAGCAAATATTTTATGTTTTCATTAGGTAACTGCATTATTTTTGGGGGGATTTTCTTCAAATCTCCCTTTTCAAGCAAGTTCCCTCCTAATCTAGTAAATTCTTCTACAACCTTTTTTGATATTACTCTCACTGCAAATTGATGTTTTCTCTTTGTTATCCCTGGATCCTTTCCAAAATATTTTTTAATCGAATTTTTATAATCATTTATTAACAATTCATCATTATTCCAAAATTGAATTCCATTTTTCTTTCCCCTATTTAATTCATAACAACCATCACTTAGATGGTAACCTAAAATTTTGCATAGGTAATCATTTTTTTGGTTATAATCTGTTGGATTAATATTAATCTTAGAAGGTATTGGAAAATACATTTCATCGTTCAATTTTTCTGCAGGAATTGTAGTAATTTTTCCATCTTTAACTATCCAGCATGGGTGCTCAGGAGTTACAGTTATTTCTTTTCCATTTGTCAGCTCTATTTTTGTGAAATATTCGGGAGCTAAATGCCTACTCACTCTTGATGCTTTTAGAGGGAAGTGGGAATTAAAATCAGTAGAGATAAGTTCTACATCATTTATAAATAGTATCTCACAATCTTTTCCCTTTACTACTTTTTTCTTATTATTGTGGATTAAATTATCTACAAATTCACCAATTTTAACATATTTTCCATCAGAAAGCATTAATTTAAAATCTGGTAACATGCATTGTTGCTCTAATGCTTCATGTAATGCTGATCTATCTTCTGATTCCATTTTATCTAACTCATCTATTACACAGATCCCATTATTTGCTAGAACCATTGCTCCTGCTTCTAGTGACCAGCCTTTTAGAAATTCGTCTCTTACAACAGATGCTGTAATTCCTGCTCCGCTTGCACCTTTTCCTGAAACAAATCTTCCTTTTGGCGCTACTTTAGAAATGAATTGAAGGAGAGCTGATTTTCCAGCCCCTGGATCTCCAACTAGAAGGATATGAATGTCTCCTCTTCTTCTTATTTTATCAGACATAATTTTTCTTGTTCCGCCAAATAATTGTAAAAGCAATGCCATTTTAATTTCTGGATAACCATAAATAGATGGCGCAATAGAATTAATCATAATTTTGAATAAATTTGGGTCTTTTGCTAACTTTTGAATTTCTTCAACATCTTCTTCGCTAATATCTATATCTTCAAAAGTTTCTTGGATTGGTTCTATGTAATTAGCTTCTACTATAATATCAAATCTTGTTGAGGGTGCTCCTGTTCTTAATAGAATTGGAATTTCTTTTATCACACCAATTATTTTTACTTTACTTCCAGGTGTTGTCTTTTTCTCCATTTTTGGTTCTACTAAATCATCTTTTAGAAATATCGAAAGCCTTTTTGGTTGTTCACCACCTTCTAATGCTTCTGGTGCTTCTTCAATTACTATTCTTTGTGCATCTACTAATTCTTTTTGTTTTAATCTAAACCTTCCTTTTCTTCCACAACTACATCTTGATGGCTCTTTAAATTGTTGTTCTATTTGTAAGATTGATATTATATTCCCACAAGAAGGGCATTCAAATTTAGCTGAAACTACTTGAGGTCTAACATCTGATGATTGCCTTACAATCCCTTCTATAACCATTAAACTGTCTAATTGAATACTTCTTATGTTTCTTATTGATATTTTTTGAGACTCTGGTAAATTGTTGAATCTAACTTTAATTGGATATTCGGTAGAAAGATCCATTTGCATTATTGCTATTTCTGCATTTTGAATTACTTCTATTGGTTCGTTTAATAATTGTTCTGATAGTTCTACATCAAATTTAGATAAATCTGAAAAATCTAAAACTATAGATCTCTTTCCTGTTTTTACTGCTTCATTAAGCTCTTTCTTATAAATAGTTTCTACAAAATCTTTAAATTTCTCTCTTTGAATTATTGGATCGTCTGGCATTTTTTATAAAAAAAGGAAAAGAGTTTGGTTATTTTAACTTTTTGAGGTTTGAAACTAGCTTTTGGATTGCTTCTTTTAGCTTAGTTTCTGATTTTGTCCCTGTACAAACTATCTTTCCGTTACTAAATAACAAGAATGTCGCTTTTGTTTCTGGAAGTTTGTAAACTAACCCTGGAAATTGCTCTGGCTCATATTCTGAGTTTTCTAATTTCAAAGCTAATTCATTTAAGTTCAAATCCATTCCAATATCGCCTGATGCCACCATATTTTGAACTGTGATTTTTGGTACTATGGTGATTTTTACTCCGATTTTGGCTACGTTTTTGATTATTTGTTGTATGGATTCTTTAACCTTAGCCATGGATCTAGCTCCAGTACATACTACTTTTCCAGAACTGAATATTAATGCTGATGTCTTTGGTTCTCTTATTCTCATCACTAATCCTGGGAATTGTTCAGGATTGTATTCTGTATTTGGCAATGTCTCTGCTAATTTTATCAAGTGTATATCGTGTTCTAAAGATGTTGAACAAACAATATTAACAATTCTAACTTTTCTTTGCATTATGAGGTTTCCTCCCTAAAGTTATTTATAAACTATATAAACTAAAGTTAGAGAAAAGTATTTAAATAGATAGGTTGGTGTTTGTATTTCCTGATTAGGAATTAAAATTCTATATAAATCTCAAATTTTTGGTCTTTTATATTCGCTGTTTCAGAATGTGAATATTTTTTATCTTTTAAATCCAGTGTTTCTGCACCTGTTTTTTCTTGGAGATAATCTTTCCATTTTGATATATCATAAAAAGAGTGTATTGCTAATTTGATTTTATCTTGTTTTTTGAGTTTGAATTTTTTTCTTAGATCTTGAATTCTTCTTGCTAATTCTCTTGCGTAACCTTCTGCTTCTAATTCTTTATCTGTTTCTGTTACTAAGATAACTTGGCCTAAATCAAATCTTTCCATTGTTAGATTTTCAGGAAGAATTTCTTTGACAGTAATATGGTCTGTTGTTAATTCAAATTTATCTACAAAAGTTCTGTTATTTTTTCTTATTTCTTGAATAACACTATCGGTTATTTTTTCTATGATTTTTTTTGCATCCTGCTTAAAATCTTTTCCTATTTTTCCTTTGTTCGGAACTATTTCAACTTTTTCGTATTTGTATTCTTTTAATAATTCTATACCTTTTATGTTTAATTTTAATTTTATTAAATCTCCTAAAGATTTTATAGTTCTTTCAACTTCTGGGTTTTTTGAAATTACTTTTATTTGTCTTAATGGCCATCTTACACCTTTCTTAGCTTTTTCTCTTGTTGATAATCCAGCTTGTATAATTTTTTGTGCTATTTCCATTTGTTCTTCTAATTTTTCATTTATCAATTCTTTATTTTCTTTTGGCCAAGAGTATTGACTTATTGTTTCATTTTCTAATTTGAACTCTTTTTTGAAATTTTGATATATCTTTTCTGAAATGAATGGTGTTACTGGTGCTAACATTTTGATAGTCTCTAACATAACTTTGTAAATTGTGCTTAAAACTAATTCTGGTTTTTCTGTTACTTTTTCTCTTGTTGATTGAATATATTCTCTACTTAATTCTAAGAATAATTTTTCAATTTCTGAAGGAATTTCATCTAAGTGATAAAACTCAAATAATTCTGTGACTTTCTTTATTGTTCTATTTAATTTTGATAAGATGTATTTTTCTTCTAATTCTGGTACTTGTTCCTTAGTTGGATTTACTTTGAAAGTTTTACAATAATCTATTAAGTATTGATGAACATTCCATAAAATCATTAAAGATTTGTATTTCTGTTTAACTTCGTCCCAACTGAAATTTATATCTTCCCCTGCATTTGTTGAACACATGTAAAATCTTAATGTGTCTGCACCATATTTGTCTGTTACTTCATATGGAGAAATAACATTTCCTAAAGATTTAGACATTTTAACTCCTTCTACATCTGTAATCATCCCATGATTATAAACTGATTTAAATGGAGATTTATTTAATGCTAATGTTGAACATATCATTAACATACTGTACCATAATCTTGCTTGTTCTCTTGCTTCTAATATGAAATCTGCTGGGAATAATTTTTCAAAATTATCTTTTTGTTTTGGGTAATAAAGACATGCCCAAGAAGCTACGCCAGAATCTATCCATACATCCATCACATCTGGTATTCTTTCTTGTTTTTCTCCACATTTACAATCTATTGTTATTTCATCTATCCAAGGTTTATGTAAATTTTCTGGGGTTTTTCCAGCTTTTCTGCTTAATTCGTCTTTAGATTCTATAACTGTGTATTCTCCGCATTTTTTACATTTCCAAATTGGTAATGGTGTTCCCCAAAATCTTTGTTTGGTAATTGAATTATCTCTAAGATTTCCTAACCATAAATTAAATGCATTATTTGTGCTATCAGGAACCCAAGATATTGATTTATTTAATTCTAACATTCTTTCTTTTAAATCTTCTATTTTGAAGAACCATTGCTTTGTTGCTCTGTAAATTACTGGAGTGTGACATCTTTCACAATGCGCATAATCGTGTTCTACTGTTTGTGTTCCAATTATCATTCCCTCTTCTGTCATTTTTTGAATAAATTTAGAATCATCTACTTTTGCTACCCATTTTGACATAGATCCAAAATTATCTGGGAAAATTCCTCTTTCATCTAATGGATTGTATGGTGGAATATTATTTTTGTAACCTATTTCATAATCTTCTGGTCCGCATCCTGGAGCTGTATGAACTAAACCTGTTCCTGCTTCTAAAGTTACGTGTTCATTAGATAAAACTACTGTATGAACTTTTGGATGTTTTGCTTTTAGTTTTTTGTAATCTTTTATTTCTTTTCCTAAGGGGTGCTCATATTCTATTCCTTCTAGTTCTTCTCCTTTTATTTCTTTTAATATTTTATAATCTTTTTTTAGAATATTTTTTATTACTGGGTCTGCTAATTCTTTTGCTATTATGTAAACTTCATCTTCTACCTTTGCTTTAACATATGTAAATTCTGGGTTGACCATAATTGCTAAGTTGAGAGGTAATGTCCATGGGGTTGTGGACCAGATTAGTAGATATTCGTTTTTTGTTCCTTTAACTTTGAATTTAACGAAAATTGATTTATCTGATATTACTTTATATTCACATTCGTGTTTTGCTAATGCTGTTTCACAATGCGCGCACCATGTGATTGTTTTATCTCCTTCATAAAGTCTTTTTTTATCATGTGCTTGTTTAACTAACCACCAGACAGATTCCATCCAATAATCATCTATTGGCATGTATGCATTTTCATAATCCATCCAAATACCTAATCTAAATAAATCATCATTCATTAAATGTGCATGTTCAACTGAAAAATTTATACACTCTTTGATGAATTTTTCTATTCCATATTTTACAATTTCATCTTTGAATTTGAAACCTAATTTTTTCATTACTTTTGATTCTGTTGGTAGTCCATGCATGTCGTAACCTGCTCTATCCCAAACGTCATAACCTTTCATTCTTTTGTATCTTAGAACAAAATCTTTAAGAGAATTATTCCATGCTTGACCAATATGTATTTTTCCAGAGGTGTATGGTGGGCCTTGTAAGAAATAGAATGGCTTTTTGCCTTTATTTTGATCTTTTACTTTCTTGTAAATTTGATTCTTTTTCCAGAATTCTACTATTTCTTCTTCTGTCTTTTTTGCTTCATACATTCTTAATTTCCTTTAACTTTTGATAGTTTATATAGATTATCATTAAAACTGCCTTTGAGAGCATATTTAGCTCTAACTAAATAATAATAGAAATGATTATTGTGCTTGATTTCATGTTTTTTATTGGTTTTAAGTGGTTTAAATAGGTTTTGAATTATTTTTTGATACTTTAATAATTTTATGGTTTTAGTTCTATGGGAAATAAATCATCGAACATCTTGAATTTGTATCTTAAATCATGCCCTGCTTCGTCCCTGTATATATTTTCTACATCAATTGCAGGTCGTTCTCCATAATCAGACCCAGATAAACCAACTAAATATCCGCGAGCATGACCAAGTAATTCGTGTGTTAAAATAATAGTTGGGGTGAATAATATATTTTTTCCATTAGCACCAAGAGGAGCATATTCCTTTTCACAGTATAAATTAACCCATACTTCATTTGCATCGTTAACGCTTACTAATTTACCATCTTCATCAAGTTGAACTTCTCCTACTCCAAATAAACTTTCTGAAAATTTATATTCTGGTAAAACCAATTTCTTTTTTGGAATAAAATTTCCAAATTCAGGTGAACCCTTTTCAAATAAATACAATTCTACTACTTCTGGATGTTCAACAACCTCTTTTAAAAAAGAAAAAGTTTCTTGAAATTTACCATTATATTCTTGTGTCAATTCTAAAAATACTCCTTCATTATATCCCCTTATTGTAATATACTTTGAACCACCTATAAGTTTAGAAAAAGTTTTAGAAATAAGACGAAGTTCTTCAACGTTATTTGTCATTATTTGTATTTTCTTTCCACTCGGATCCACATACTTCAAAGGATTATTTCCAACATAAGCATAAGGACTTATTCCAAAATCAAATATAGGATCCACAGAAATAAATCTAGAAATTAAAGGATCATAATATCTAGCACCATAATAATACAAATCTTCATCCTCTTCCTGTCCTGTAAACTTATAATTATTATCTAATCCTTCTTTACTTCCTTTCTCACTATAATCCTCTCCAAATGGATATTGAACATTTTTAGAAATAATGTCTCCATCTTCATCACTTATTATTTTATTACTTCCTAAAAAATCTTGATTATAATACGTAATATCATCTCCTTCTTTACTAGCAACTAATCCATCGCCACCATAAATATAGATTTTTTCATTATTAGCAAAAGAGAGAGGCATAGCAATAACTAATAATATTAAGAAAATCACACTCTTTTTCATAATGTTATTAAAATTCTAAGGTATTTAAATGTTGTTTTTATAAGTAACCGTTTAGCTGCTTAGGGTTTGCCTAAGCATTCTAAAGGTATTTAGTCCTCTCAGTTTCCATGTTGCTAATACAGACATTACGGTTTCCTTGATTCTTATTCCTTTTTCATTCCATAAAGAGCTTATCTTTCTTTGTACAACTATTTCTCTTAATGCGTTCTCTGCTTTGTTATTGGTCGGCTCTATCTCTGGATGCAGTATGCAGGTAAACCAATGCTCTAATCCATTTTCTATTGTAACAGCGAATTTCTTTAGTTTATTGCATGCTTTGCATATGCTTATCCAGATAATCATTTCATTCATACTCCAATCATAAGTTTCTTTTCTTATTCTGTTTGACGTATTCAATGTAATTTTCTTTATCTTTTTGAATATTCTGCATAAGCCTTCATATACTAATACTGCTGCTCCTTTGTATTGCTGGGCATAGTATTTAGCTTCTCTTAGTAAATGAGCCCAGCATCTTTGTATTTTATTTGTGCATTTAGGATAGGATTTTAATCCATCGCAAGTTATTATTCCTTCATAATTATTTCCTAATGCTTCCTCTAAGGTTTTATAGCCTCTGCTTTTTCTTATAAGAAATAAGACAGAGCTTAGTGTGACAAATACCCATGTCCAAAAGTTATTTCCCTGCACTTTAATGCCTGTTTCATCTGCATTAGTCTGTGCAGATGAAATTACTTCCTGCTTTATTGCATTGAATATTGGTTGAAGATTATCTGATACTCTTCTTGTAATGTCTAATATACTAGCAGGAGTTAATTCTAAGCCGTATCTTCTGTTTAGATTATCTGATATCTTCCTATGCGGCAGTCTGTCTTCATATTTCATTAAGGTTATCTCTGACTGCAGATTTGGACCAAATCTTCCTTCATCAGGCAGTTCGGGATCTGTTGGAATTACTTCCTTATTGCAGTTATTGCAGAAGTAATGCGGTATTGTAAATTGTGTGATTTTTAATGGCAGAAGGTCTGGTATGTCTTCTATAATCTTTCTTTTAATGTGCCTTGGTCTTCCAAGTCTCTTATTGCAATCAGGGCATTTAGCTAATTTAAGCTCCTTAAATCTATTTGGTTCAGGGGTCTTTCTTGTGGTTCCCTTATGGCCTATAGGAGCCCCTATTTTGTTATTGGAGCTCTCTCTTTTAGGATATCTTCTTTGTAAAGAAGGAGGGGTATTATAATTTTCATATATTAGAATCCTCTTCTTTAAATCTTCTATTGAATAAGTCCGAAATCACTTTACACTTCTAGAGTATATATTTACTATTTAAAGTTTATAAATAAATATGCTTAGGAGAGATAATCTATTTGTAAACTAATAACGGTCCTGATGCACATTCTTATCGTCGTAAATGAGTATAAGACCGAAATCTGTTCACAAGTCCGAAATCACTTTACAAGTTTTCCCGATAGATTTCCTCTGGAGTTCTGTAGCCTAATGAATAATGAATTCTTTTTTCATTATACCATTTAACAAAATCTTGGAGACTTTCTTCTGGGTGCTTCTTGAATCTCTTCTTCATAGTATCAAACCATTTTTCCATCTTACCATTGGTTTGAGGATGGTTTCTTCTTGATGTCCAGAATTCAATCCCTAATTCAGTTAATTCCTGTTCAAATAAACTAGGAGTTAGCTCTCCTTTCTTATTCTTAGTAGCATTGTAAAACTGTGTTCCTTTATCACTAAGCACTATTACAGGACAAACCTGATTAATCAATATTGCTTGGCGCAATAAGAATATGGTATTCTTTTCAGTAGCTTGATTAAACTCTCCTGCAGCCATTACTTTTCTGCTTCTATCGTCTGTAAATACACAAAACCATTTGCTTTTGTAGAAGCTCCAGTCACAGTGCCACATGTAATTTGATATTGGCCATTCATAACGAACATAATTTCTTTGCCCTCTTCTTTTGGGGCAAGGATCTGTTAGTTTTTCTTCATCTAATATTCGTTGAATCTGTCTCTGAGAAACTGAATATCCTTCCTTTTTAATTACAAAATGTATTTTATCTTTTCCATAATCTGTTTCTTTTCTTATTTCTATTACTTTGTTTCTAAACCCTGAATTAATTGATAGCTTAGGCCTTCCTGCTTTATTAGCTTGATATGCCTTTGATTTCTGTTGTTTATATCTCTTAGTTAGTTCATATACCCATTGTCTGCTGATATTCTGTATCTTTGCTATAGATTCAGCGCTTCTACCTGTTCTAAATTGTTTTATAATCCATTTTCTCTTCTTTTCATTTAGTTTATTCATAAAAATCACCAAGAAGAGAAATAACTAGAAAGTTAAATTTGTAAACTAATTACGTACTTGTACACTTTAAATCTTCTATCTCTTTAACTAGAACTTCAAAGAAGGGTTTACATTTCTCACATACATCTTTAGGGATTTCCATTCGTTCCTCATCTTCAACCCCTAATTATTCTAATAAGAACTAATATTTCTATTTTGTGGTACTAGCTAAACGGTTACTTTTATAAAGTTATGATTGGTTACTAAATCTTTATCCAGGGTAATTTTTTGTACTTTTTCGGATTTAATTTATTTAACATATTATAGGACAGTAATATAATAACAATACTCCAGATTCCCTCAAGAGAAAGTGTATAAAAATAATTTAAAGTAATGCTTCTAATTATTAAGGCCAAAAGATTCATGACAATAACAAAAATATAAACCCATTTCATTCTTTTATATAAAGAATAAATAACAAAAGAACCAAAGACAATGTAGACTATTCCAAGTAAAGTAGTTAGATTTCCAAAATTATATTCAGATAATATGTTCCAAATAATTCCAATAACTACAAGCGCCATCAAAACGTAATTAATAATATAATTATTCTTCCTATTTTTGTTCTTGATCTTCTTTTTTTTAGATCTGTTTCGCATAAAAATTTATTAAAATTATATTATATAAAATTATCTATCTCTATTTTTGAATTTTCCTTGCCAACCACTGGCATAAGGCTTATAAATCTGCAGAGATTACTGTTAAATTATGTGGAGTGAAAAGTA
>JBDRML010000005.1:0-2342 GCA_043812195.1 Candidatus Woesearchaeota archaeon
CTCATTTTAAAGAAGTCACTATCCCATAGATTAAAACACCTAAAGCAAAAACACCCATACCCAAAGCAAGATAATATAAAACCTCTTTAAGATTCATATTGACTAAATTGATAAATTCTATTTAAACTTTACTAAAAACAATCCCTGCAAAAATTCCTCCTAAAATTCCAAAAAACAAATCCATCAAAGTATCTTCATAACCAAGTGGCCAATTAAAACCAAAATAACTAACCATAACAAACTCATAAAATTCCCACAAAACCGCAATCATACTAACAGCACAAACAACCAACAAAACAAAAACTAATTTATTCTTTATCTCAATTAAATTTTCTTCTTTAAAAAATCCCAAGAAAAGAATAGACATATACCCCACAGAAACTCCCCCTAAAAAATGCATCGGAATATCCATCCACGGAAAAAGAGAGTAAATATCAAAAAAATAATCTAGAAACAGATTAACAAAAAAAACTATTGCTGGAAAAGTAAAAAAACTCAAAACACGCAAAAATTTATTTCTCATAAAAATTAAAATAAAAAAGAGGATTTAAATCTATTGTTATATTTTAAAAATTATTATACCCTTCTCTCACACCCTCTTAATCTATCCCAAAAAAAATCATCCAATCAACAACAATATTTAGGATATTAATCTTAGTATTTTTTTAAAAATTAAGGATAAATAACATCCTCTGCTGTAATAAGTTTAACTTCAACGTCATCTATTAAAAACTCTGGAGTGATTGGTAATCCACCTGTGTGAATTTCAAATCCAGGCATACCTGAGAGGAAAGGATTTTCAGTATCTTTATATTTATATAAAATTTTATCATCTAGATAAACATTAAGAATATTATCATAACCTCTTATTTCAAGAGTGTGCCATCCCCCATCAAATCCAAAATTAGTATCATCAAGTCTTTTCCAGTTCTCATCATCATACACATTAAAATGCTTGTTTAGATTATTCATCTGATGAGACATAGCGACAATATATCGACTCTGGCCTTCGTGCCTAGAAGTCTTCCTAAAGTTAACATGCACAGAGCCCTCTATCCTCTTAAACCTAAATTTAAAGAGATAATTATCCCAATTTCTCGGAAGGTCTGGCTGTACAACACCAGTTAATTTTAAAACTGCATTGCCATTTTCATCTACTATACTCCCTGTTCCTCCTCCTCCACTATTAAAAACCCAATTATCAATACCCCCTTCAAAATCATCAAAGAAATAACATTCTTCTTTTAACATATCTTACTCACTCTTACCAGTTACCAAAGGATATCCCCCATCGCCTTCTTGTTCTGCAACCCAAAAATAACATTTTTCTCTTAAATCAACATCAGTTACTTTGTCACAAATATTAGAATCTCCTGTATGCTCTGCAACATTAATATAACATTTGTTCTTACGGTCACTATCATCTATTTTTTCACAAATATTAACATCTCTCTCTTTTATTGCAAGGTCAATATAACAACCATTTCTATCCTCATTATCTTTTATCTCATCGCAACTATTAGCACAACCTACAAATACTTCACAACAAACATCACCACATACTTTACTATTAATACAACTTTTTTTACTCTCCATAGTTCCATCAAGTGCACTAGGATCAGTTTGTAACATGCCCCCACTAATCTTACATTCTTTTCCTAATTTCTCATCTTCTTCGGTACAAAATACCCATGGTTTTCCATTAACTATAACCGGAATATCATCTTCTGTAAGTTCTAAATCATTAGGATATTTTTCAAGATAGGCATTAGCTACATCTCCTTCTACTAATTTAGTAGCACCACTACCAGTTGCAACAATATAAGATTTACTTGTCCAAGCTATTACTTTGTTATGATCATTTAATACTTTTTCTCCCTTAAATTCACCTAAAACTAAATTAGTATTCTTCGCCAAAATCCACTTAATTGAATTTTGTGCTTCTTTCTTATTTCCCATAGGGCAAACAAGTCCCATGTTTTCTTCCCCCTCTTGAGAGAAATATTGCGCTGCACAACACTCTACTATTTCTTCTTGTTCACCATCTTCTGAATAAATCGGCACTTTCCCTTCTTTAAAATCAGTTACAGTCTGACTATATTTATTATTTCCAATATCTTCTTCTATAAGTAGTTTAGAACAATCTGTTTTTTCTTTGGGTTCTTCATCTTCTCCACCACCAACTATTTTTTTAAACCACACAAGAAATTTATTCCATAATTTATCGCTCACACAATTTCCATTAATACATAAATTAGTTTTACATTCAAAATTGTTTTCACATATTCCATCATCTCCTAACTGGGTTACAAGTAAATCATTTTCATCTGAACAATAATTTC
>JBDRML010000006.1:0-2422 GCA_043812195.1 Candidatus Woesearchaeota archaeon
TTCTTGTGCTGAGTAAGCTAAATCTTCTTTTTTATACCTTTTTGAATCATATTTTTGTTTTAGGTTTGTTAGCATTCCTGTAAATGATACATCCATTCCTTTTACAGAATAAGGTAGTTGAATATAATTATTTGATTTTTCTGCTAGCTCTGCTATTTTTGGTCCACCTGGAAATCCTAATTTTATATATCTAGCAAATGAATCTAGGAAATTTCCTATTCCCATATCTAGAGTTTCTCCAAATATTCTATATTTTCCAGCTTCATAAGCTATAATTTGTGTGTTTGCTCCTGAAGCATATAATAAAACAGGATCTTTTGCTTTTGTAACAATTTTTCCGACTTCTAGATGTGCGACACAATGATTTACACCTATGAATGGAATTTTGTAATTTTTTTGTATGGTGTTTATTGCTTGAATTCCAACTCTTAAACAAGGACCTAATCCTGGACCAGCTGAGTAGGCTACTAAATCTAATTTGTTAAGTGGAGTTTTTGCTTGTTTTAATGCTTCTTCTATTATTTTTGTATAATTTTGTTCGTGGTGCTTAGCTGCTTCCATAGGGATTATGCCGCCTTGCTTTGTAGTATAAGAGTTTCTTATATTAGAAAGGATTCTATTACCTTCTATTATTGATGCACCGAAAGTATCTCTGCAAATTTTTATTGTGCAGTACTCTCGATGCCTAAAACTGTTAGTTCTTTTCTTTCCATATTTAATTTATCTCTTCTTTTTTTAATTCATCCTGTTCTAATAATAATATTATGTTTATTCAATACACTATTTATAATTTTTGTTGATGATAATCCCTGTCTTAAATAAGTATTTATCTCATTACCAAACCATTTTGGCCAATGATGTTTTAACTTTTTAGCTTTTATTGCTTTTTTCATTAGTTGGTATCTATATGAATTTACTCGTGGATTGAATAAAGGTAGTTTGTTTGCATCTTCTAGTCTAATCTTTACTTGTTCTAAGTTGCCTTTATTTAAACTACCCATATTTGATTTTATGTTTAATGAATTAAATATATCTTGTATAAATTTTGCGTTTGGTTTTGTAACTATTCCTGCTCGATACTGGGTTATATCTACGTAGCCATCACTATCTACTATTCCTTGTAAAAAAGCTATTCTAAATTTTTTAGGTGTTTTTAGTATCCAATTTGCTTTTATTTTGTTATAAGTTGTTAGCTCATTATCATTTATTCCTAGACATGCTTTGAGTATCCAGTCTATAAGTGAAGAACATTGTGAGTGCCAAGCATAAAATTCGTTTGGATTTCTTTTTCTTCTTGGGCAATTTTTGGTTCTATGTATTCTAATTTTAAGATTTCTTAAACAATAAGATACATATCCCCCGAACTCTTTATTTGTTTTGTATTTTGTTGTGAGTCTTAATTGGATTCTTCTTGCTATTCTATTTTTTCTTTTAATTCCGTGGTTTGATGCATCTCCAACAATTACTCCCAATATATATGCTAAATATAATTCCGATTTTGGGGTGAGTTGAGCTATAACATTTTTAATTTGGTTATAATTCTTTATTTTCTCTGGTACTTTTATCCATGGTCCCGTTAGCAACCCCCCCCCTCTTGTAGAATTAATAGATAATTTCTTTCTATTATCTTTAAATTGTGAGTAGTATTTTAAGTAGTGGGTTATGTAAGGTATTGAATTTCCATATATCTAATTATCTATTGAACTTTTAGATTTATTGAGTTTTTTAGAAATTTTATTGATAGATAATCCTTTATTTTTTAACTTGTGTGCTTTAATAAATAATTTTAGTTTTTCTTTTTCTATATTAGAAAAGTTTGTCCCCCAAAAGTTATCTAAAAATGAAAGATTTTTTACCCTCTTGTTTTTTGCTATTTCTATTATTTCTTTTGTATTCATGTTCCCAATGTTGATTTCTATCTTTATAAACTTGTCGTCGGTGTTTGGCAAGATGTTTAATTTTATAATATCATCTTGTGAGGAAAGTTAGTATAAGGAGGATCTAAGATTTTGCTATCTTCCAAACCTCATTAAAATACTTCTTATAATTTTTGGATATTTCCTTAGAATTGATTAAATAAGCTATTGGTTGTTCTTGCCAAGAGCTTATTAGAACTTTATCTTTGTATACATCTACTGTTGCAGGTAATGGAAAATCAACATATCTCAATTTTATAAATTTGGGTGGTTTTTTAAAGTATTTTGACTCCTTGAAATTTAATGTAGAAATTCCTTTTAGTTTTAACTTCAATTTTTTAAAATAATGAAACTCTTGTTTATAGAATATATCTGAATTTTTCACAGAATCTTCATCATGAACATAAAAATACAATAATGGTTCTTTATTGTCATTATCTCTTAAAAGACATTCATATGCAGTTTTTAATCCATTAAAACCCACAAATATTTCTGCTTCTTCTTTT
>JBDRML010000007.1:0-9383 GCA_043812195.1 Candidatus Woesearchaeota archaeon
TAATTCATCTATCTCTTTTCCTTCTAACTCTTTTACTTTACCGTGTAGAACTTCATGTGCTATTGTATAAGTTTCTTTATACCATTTGACATATTTTTCATCTAATCTTTTTTTAGATACAAATATCTCTTGTAACATTGCTGGGACATGTTCTGGGCTTGGTGGCACTTGATTTGCTGCCATTAGAGCTGCATGCGATGCATCTACCATGCTCCAATATAAATTTTCTATTGTTGCTACCATTCCAAATTTAGCTTTTGCTATGTGTAATGGAGCTCTTTTTAGAGTGTTAAATATAGCTTCTGGGCTTGGTCTTATTTTTCCTTTTGCTAATAAAACTTTCAAAGGGTCAAAGAATCCACCAAAATCAATTAAGGCTTGACCATATCTTAATATATTTAAAGCTACTGGCTCTCCTGCTCTTATTTCATCCCAAAATGTGCTCATAGTTACAGTGTTGATATGGAGTTCTCTATTGTATCTTTTTTCGTCTATTAATTTCCTTAACTCTTCTCTGTACCATGCTATTAATTCTTGATCCCATTCTATTGTACAATCATCAATGAAAATTATAATATCTAAATCGCTACCTGGCTTTGCTTCTCCTTTTACTGCACTTCCAAAAAGAACTATGGATTTTATTGTTTCTTTGAATCTTTTATAAACTCTAATTGAGAAATCATAAGCTATCTCATAATCTGATGTTAAATCTTTTGATTTTGAATCTGGTTTTTTCATAGATGTCTTTTTTTTAACCGCTTTTTTCTTTGCCATAGTATAATTTTTATTTTATTTATTTAAAAGATTATTGGTTTGGGGTGCCTGAGAACCTACTTTGAGTTCCTGGTGCCATACCTCCTAATTCTCTTGGTATGTTTGCTGAAAATCCTGCTCCAGACATTTGATAGTGTGTTTGAGGTAAAAATTGTTGTCCATAACCAACCATATATGAAGCATATAATTCTCTCATATCAGACCATGCTGGTTGTTGTCCTATTGAATATAAAGGTGAGTTTAACTCTGATAATTGATATGGAATTGGACTTTGTTTGAATTGTCCTGCGAATGCTCCTGCTTCTACTATGTGTCTTATTGATTCCATTTTCTCTTTTCCTAATTTTTTTTCCATTGCTGCTAATTCTTCTTTTATTGGAACGTTCCCCATTCCAGGAGCTAAATGTGAATCTGAAAATCCAAAATTGTCTGCTATATGAACATGTTTAACATAAGGTGCTATCTTTTCTGCTTCTTTTGCAATATCTTTTGAATCATACCCATGTTTTCTTAATAAATTAATATGAGATACATCCCACGTTACTCCTATCATTTTTTCTGCTGTTTTTTCTGCTTGCTCTTTGGAAACTTTTTTTTCTTTCATTAATTTTTCTGCGAATAATTTTCTGCTTTCTTTTACTGCTTTTTTAACAGATTCTGCTCTTGACATTACAGTTCCCGGAAACACATTTTCCATTGAAATTATTGGTGCATTATTCCCGTATTTTTTATAAGAGTCTAGTGCAACGTTTGAGAATGTTTCTGCTGTTTTTTCAATTGTAAAATCATCTGCAGATTTGTATGTTTGTGGGGCTGGTAAATGCGAGAGAACTGATAACATTTGGTCTGGTGTGACTATTTTTTCAACTTTATCCATTCCTTTATAATATTCTTTTATTGATATTTTATTTTTTATTGCTGCCTCTCTAAGTTTAGCTCCTTCTTCTGTTTGTTTATTAACTGCTTTTCTTAAACTAGTTAAATTTTCTTGTAACATTTTCTTTTCTTGTGGTGAAATACCTTCTTTTTCAAATTTATATTTACTATATTTATGGTGAAGATTATTTAACCCATTAAGTAAATGTTGATCATATTCACTTTTATGGCTTTCATTAATTTTTATTTGTTCTACCATATTTCTATATGCTCCTTCTTCCTCTTTTTTTAGTGTTCCTTCTTTTGCCTTGATTGAAAGCTCTAAGAATTGTGGATTCTCTAATTGTATTCTTTGGCTCATTAAGTCTATTTCTTGTTTAGATTTTTGATAACCTAATAATTTTAGTTTTTCTTCATCCCAACTTGTTCTGTTTAGCATATCAAGTCTATCTTCTGGCGTATAAATTTTCTTTCCACCAACATAATCTAATTCTTCTCTCCTTAAATGTACTTGTCTGCCTGTTTCCTGCTCTATTGCTACCATCATTTCTCTTACTTCTTCCCCATCTTTTTTTCTTACCATACCTTCTGGAATCATTGCACCTGTTGTGTGGATTGTGACTGGTATATTTCCTGTTGGATCTAAAACATGAGCTCTTTCCATTACTGATTTTATTCTTGCTTCATTTTCTATTCTTAGCTCTTCATTCCAACCTTGTTCTGTAAACCCTGCTGGATCTATCATAGGGGCGTGAACTGAAATCTTAGAATCTGTTAATTTTGCTAATCTCCTCATCTCTTCCATATGTTGTTTTGGAATACTATCAAACATCTCTGGTTGGATAGTTCCCATTTCTACATTTCTCATACCTGAATTTAATCTTAGACCTAATTCTGTAATTTGATTTGGAGTTTGTGGACTTGTTGTTGTTCCTTGTATTCTCATAGGAAGAGAAAAACTACTATCATATCCATTATCATAATCCATAACAAAATTTTCATCTACCATTTTATTTCTTCTTTTTTACGATTTTTTATATATCTTTTGTCTTCTTCTCCTTTAATTATATTATCTATTCTGAATTGTTCTATTTCTCTTGAAGTTTCAATTTGTGTTTGTGGTGCTCTTACATATTCATCTACACTTTCTCCTGTATTTCTATTATTATCTGATGCAGATTCTCCTAGAGATGGTCTGTCTGGTCGTGATGAATATAATAATCCAGCTGGTGCCCTATCTGATCTTCTAAAATTATTGTCAGATGGAACTCCTGATTCTAATTGTGATGGTGTGTATAATTGATTTGATTTTCCTGCCCTTTCATAACTTATCATTTCGTCTTCATCATCATCTGCTGCTCTTCTTGTGAATGAAATATTTTGAATTGGTTGTGAATGTATCATTGGAGTTGGATTAATTATTGGAACTTCTC
The DNA here is from genome assembly GCA_043812195.1 of Candidatus Woesearchaeota archaeon. Taxonomy (GTDB): domain Archaea; phylum Nanobdellota; class Nanobdellia; order SCGC-AAA011-G17; family PNOQ01; genus JBDRML01. Next base: position 3,084 of record JBDRML010000007.1, read on the forward strand.
TTTGAATATCTTCTAAAACTTCGTGTCTTACTCTTACTGGTTCTAGAACTTCTTCAAGGGTTTCATCTTGTAATAAGTCTTCTAGTATTTCCAGAATTTCTAGTTTTAACTCTTTGTCTTTAGTTTCTTTGTATAGTTTTTGCAAGTAGTTTAACTTATCTTGCTTTTCTTTAATTTTTTCCAATTCTTTTCTTAAATTTACCATGTTACCATTCTGTGAGCTTTTTTGAATAAGTCATAACAAAGCAGACATGTTCCCATTGAACTTTCTTCTGCTACCTTTTTAATTTGGTCTTCTTGATATTTACTAGCATATCCTCTAAGATTTTTAAGGGGTCCAAATATTTCTTTAAATCCTTTAAATGGATTTGGAATGTCAAAAAATGGTTTTTTCTTTGGTGCTTCTTCTCTCTTTTCTTCTGGCTCTAAAAAATGTTCTAAATCTTTTTGCAGTGCCTCTAAACTAACATCTGTAAAATGTTCTACTAGTGCCATGTCTTCAAATACTTCTTGTTTTTCTATTTCTTCTAATTCACTTTTAGTAAAGACATATGCTGTAAAATAAATATCTATTACTCCTGTGTGTGCATAATGAGTTGCTCCACCTTGTGCTCTTACAGATTGTGGTGCTGTTCTGAAGTTGAATTTTGCTTCTAAACATGCGTAGTATTTATTTTTGAAGTTTAATTTTTTGTATGTTTCGAATGCAGCATCTGGTTTTATCTCTCTTTTACCTACTAAAACTAATTCCATTTGCATATTATTGAATGCTGCAACTATGTCTGGAGAATTGAATTCTTTCATACCTAATTTCTGAGCTGCTCTTAGATATGGTTTTGCCCATTTTTTGTATAATCTTAAAGAATCTACTTGTACTTTTAGATAGTGTTTTTCTATATCATATCTTTTTCTTAGCTCTCTTTCGCTTAATTCTAACCATGGTAAATATTCTGCTAATTTTCTTTTTAATACTATTTTAACTCTTTTGTTTAGATCCATTTTGTCTACGTCTTTTTCGTCTTTAGCTTGCATGAATGCATCTCTTAGAGTTACGAATTCTAAATCTCCTCTTGATAAATTATTAATGCTGCCAATGCCCATTTTGATATCTACTTGATCCATCCAGATTCCTTTAATGGCGTATTGTGCTGCTCTTCTTTTTTCTATTTCTTCTGATTTTAGATTGTTATAAACTTCTAATCTCATTTCAAATTCTTTTAAATCATAAATTATATTTATTACACTTTTAATTACGGCATTTATTGTTTCCATAATTTTCATGGCTCTATCTTGCATTACACTGGTTCTTGTTCCCATTTCTCCAAAATATCCACCACCTGCGCTTGCTTCGAATTCTTCTGCTACTTTATTAACTTCTAATCCTAAACCACTTGGTTCGCCCATTCTCATAAAATCTAGTGTCCAGAAGTAAACTGGTTCTAATGATTGCCCAAAAGTGTCATATGTGATGTGATATTCTACAGGATCTCCGTTTTTTAACTTTACTTTTGCTTTTTCTTTTATTGCTTCAATTAACTCTTTTCTTATAGAATTCTTAGTTTCTGGGGATTCTATCTTGTCTAATTCTCTTTTTAAATATGCTACTTTCTCTGCAGGGTTATCTATTTTGCCTGCTTTTGATTTTATATCATCTAAAGCCATTGGTTAAATAAGTAGTTTCTAATATTTTAAAGGTTTCTATTCTATAAAAATTGTTTAAATAAAAAAAAAGAAAAAAGATTTATTTCCTAGCTATGGAAAAAACCGATTTTAGGGCTACTACCACTGTTGCCGGTACGAATAGCGCTAGAATAGCATCTAAAATATTACCAACAAAGCTAATTGTGCTGAAAACATTTTGGCCTAATGAAGATACTATTACTAATACTGTGCCTGCCATCAAAAATTGAGTCACTTCTTTCTCTGTGATGTTTAGTAGTCCAACTATCAGTCCTAAGATTACTAAAATTGTAAGGATAGTTGATGACAGTGTACCAAGCAATCCAAATACTACGGCAATAATAACTCCAATAAGAAATGCCCAGCTTCCAATATGGTTACTCATTTAGGTACCACCTCCTTATGTTATTTATGTTTTTATTTACTTATAAATATTCTGTTTTTTAATTAAATTTAAATATACATGTTGATTCGCTTATTTATGACTACTATAGTTGGGATTAGAGTTCCTTCTGAAGATGGAGGCATTGTTATAGCTCCTGATATTCAAAAGAGCATTGAAAATAGGGAGGATGGAACTTTAGAAGAAAAAGTAAAATATTATAAAAAAATAGTTATTGGAAAAACTTGGGCTCTTGCTCATGCTGGAGGAATAGATGATCAATTAAGTAGATTTTTAAGATATATGTCTGGTCATAAGAGATATGGTTCTAATGAAGATTTAGCAAATAGTGTGATAGAACGTGCTGTTATGAGATATAGCCAACGTGATGCTATTAAAGAAAAAAAGAAAGAACTTTTTGAAAAACCACACTTTGAAGAAGTGAATTTATTGAATGCTGCTGCTAAGAGAGACTTTGATGGTAATGAGGGGGAAGAAGATGATTCGATACTTCATACTTTTTTGTTAGCCACAATTTCACCACAAACTGGATTATGGTATGTTGATTCCCATGGCAATTTAATAGAGACTATTGAGTACGGTGATAAAGAATTTCAATATCTTTGTATTGGAAGTGGCCGTGATATGGCGGATAGTTATATTGAGAATTTATTGAAAGATGACAATTTTGATCCTGAAAATATTGATATTCCAAAAGCAATCGATATATTGTATGGTTCTTTACAACGTGCAGAACGAAATATTTATACTAGTGGACCATTAGATTTAGTTATATTAACAAAAAAAAGGGGTGTTGAGCATTGGGGGAAAAGAATAAGAGAGGATATTACTGATGCTGTCTTAAAAACTAAGGAAGAAATAAAGAGTAATTATTTATCTACTTCTGATTAAGCTACTTTATACATTTCAATGCCTGTTTCATTTAGTGAATCTCTTCCTAATTCTATACCGTTTTCATATTCACTTTCCCAGTAGGTTAATAAGTCAAATGGAACACCAAATTTTTCTTTAAATCTAGCTTTAAGCTCGTTTACACCTTCGGTAAGTTCATAAGGGATTCCTCTATAATCTAAAGACTCTAATCCAAAATTTCCAAATATTCTATAATTATCGTCTATTATCAGTGCTAGATCTATATCATTTCCATCCCCTTTTTTAGCTATAGAACCAAATAGTATGACTGATGATAGTTGATCTTGATATCTCTTTTTTAATTCTTCTATTGCTTTTCCTGCTATTTCTAACTTGTTCATTTTTACTATAAAATATTGGATTTTGCTATTTAAAAGTCTTTTGTTTTTCGTTATTTTATAGTAGTTACAAATAGTTTTAAATGTAGCTATTTTTGAAGTATTATGAAAAAATTTCTATTAATTGCATTTTTGGTTGTAATTTTTGATCAAGTTACTAAGTTTCTACTTGAAGATGTTCATTATGGTATATTTAATTATACAACCAATACTGGAGCTGCTTTTAGTTTATTTCAAGGATATACTGTGATTTTAAGTATTATTTCTGCTTTAGTTATTGTCTTTATTTTGTTTGTTTATAAGAAATATTCTAGATATTATTTGAGTTTGGGGTTGATTTTAGGTGGTACAATTGGAAATTTAATTGATAGAATTATGTTTGGTTATGTTAGAGATTTTGTTGACTTTGGTTTTTGGCCTGTTTTTAATATAGCTGATGCTGCTAATACTATTGGAGTGATTATTTTAGTTTGGTTTTTGGTTAAAGAAAGTTTTAAATAGTTAGATTGAGAATTTAGATTATGGATAAACTAGAGTTGATAAAGAGAAATTCTGAAGAAATTATTAATGAGAATGATATTCCAAAATTATTGAAAAAAAAGAAACCAATTGCTTATTGTGGATATGAAACTTCTGGTGAAATACATTTAGGACATTTAGTTACAATTACGAAATTGATGGATTTGGAGAGGGCTGGTTTTCATGTTAAGGTTTTATTTGCTGACTGGCATACATTTTTGAATCAGAAAGGTGATTGGAAATTTATTAATGATCAAATCAAAAATTGGAAGAAGGGATTTATGGCTGCTGGCTTAAAGAATGCTGAATTTGTGATTGGAAGTTCATTTCAAAGAAAAGCTGAATATATGGATGACTTATTGACAATTGCTACTAATACTACAATAAATAGAGCATTGAGAAGTATGCAACAAGTTGCTAGGGATATTGATAATGCAAAAGTCTCTCAAGTTATATATCCTTTTATGCAGATAGTTGATATTAAACACTTGAATGTTGATTTGGTTCATTCTGGAATTGAACAAAGAAAGATTCATATGCTTGGAAACGAAGTCTTTAATTTAATTAATTATAAGAAACCAGTATTTTTACATACCCCTTTGATAAATTCTTTGAAAAGTTCTGGTTCTAAAATGAGCTCTTCTGATCCTGGAAGTTTTATCTCAATTAGAGATAATGATAAAGATATTAAAAATAAGATTAAGGCTGCTTATTGTCCTTCTGGAATAAGTAAAGATAATCCAGTCTTGGAAATTGCTAGATTAATTATTTATCCTAGAATTGTTGCTGATTTTATTATTAAGAGAGACGATAAATTTGGAGGTAGTTTGGTGTTTAAAAGATATAAAGAATTAGAAGATGCTTTTGTAAAAAAGAAACTGCATCCATTAGATTTGAAGAATTCTGTCAGTGATTATTTATGTGAAATAATTAGTCCTATAAGAAAGGCGTTTAAGTAAAAATTAAATTGTTTTTTATATTGATTGTGTATACTGAAAGAATATATCTTCATCTATTTTAGAAAATAATTCGTTTAATAATCTGTTTGATATTTTTACTCCTTGAGCCAGCCCATTAATTTTCAAACCTTGTCTATAACTTAAAAATTGGCTAATATCTGCAATTTCGCCCTCTTTTATAATTAAAACATTTTTAGATTCAATAGTCCATTGATATGATTGATTTGAAGTTGCTATTTTAGTTATCTTAGCATCACATTTCATTCTATCTAATCCATCAAATTTTAAATTTTCTATTTTACCAGTATAAACCATACTTTTTGATTCGTTTTGAAAAACATTTTCAAAATTAGTTTTAAATTCAACTATTTCCTCTAACTTTTCTTTTTCTTCTTTTATGGTCATCTCAAAAAAGGGAAGTGTTAATTTATTTATAAAGATTGTTATTATTTTGAATTATTTAAAACAAAGCCAAGTAAAGAAAATCTTTATAAGTTTTTTCAGGTTCTTATTTTTAGATTAAGATGGATAATTTAATTAAAAATTAATTTATTTTTCTAGCAAATACTTCTACCCAGTTTTTTGTATCTGTTTGGCTTATTTCAGAATGCATAATTTGGAAACCTGCTTCTCCTAAGAATTTTTCTATTTCTGGTAATTTGTAATAAACATAAGTTCTTGGTTCGTTTTCGTATTTTTGTTTTCTAACTTCTTCTTCGCCTTCTCCTTCTACTACTGCTAAATAAATTATGCCGTTTTGTTTTAAAATTCTATTAAATTCTTTTAGAATTTTTGGCATTTCATTTCTGTCTGTATGAATTAGTCCTGCCATTGACCAAATTCCGTCAAATGATTTGGCTTTGAATGACATTTTTCTGAAATCCATTAATTTGAATTTAGATTTTGGATATCTTTTTTTGGCTTCTTTAAGAATTCCTTCTGAAATATCTATACCTGTAATATCTAAACCATCTTCTTCCATGTAAGCTACGTCTCTTCCTACTCCACAACCTGCATCTAAGACTTTTTTGCCTGGAAGTACTGAAGTAAATTTAGAAATCTGATATTGCATTATTTTTGTTTCTGTATATTCGGCGTACAAATTAGCTATTTTGTTATACGTTTGGATTGCTTCTTTTAATTTATCCTTCATTATGAGTTCTTATTACTTAGTGATTCTTGTAAATGATTGAATACTTGACGTTTTTTGTTTTTTTGAGGATAATTTGGGAAACTTATTATGTATATTTATTGTGGTTAATACTTATAAAGGTTTTTATTTTGCTCTTCTTTCTTTTGGAGTGTAATTGTATAATGTATTGTTGCCTATTTTTCCTGTCCCTATTAAATCTTCTTTATATTTTATTAATTTGTAACCGTTTGTGTCTTTAATTTCTAGGTCTTCTCCTTTCATGAACTTGTTAAATTGTTCTTGATTTAGAGTTATTATGTTCTTTTTTGGGTTTTTTATTAGTTGAGAGCCTTCTAT
>JBDRML010000008.1:0-2467 GCA_043812195.1 Candidatus Woesearchaeota archaeon
CAACTATTGCTATCATTTCCTTGTGTTTTAGGAATTTTTTTATTTTTTCTTCTAATTCTCTTTGAACATATTTTTCCATATTATATAATATCCCTGCTATTATTTAAATATTTCTATTTTTAGTAGGGATATAATTTTATATATCTTTCGTTTATATTATATTTAGAGAAAATCACCCAATCATAACAGCAATAGGTCTTAGTTTTGCAACTTTTTTCCCTAAGCCAGCTTTTACAGTAACATCAATCACTTCTTCAACATCTTTGTATGAAAATTCAGATTCTTCAATTGTTGCTTTGTTGCTCCCTTCTAGTAAAATGTCTTTTTTCTCGAGGAGTTTTTTAAGTTGATTCATATTTAATTCTCTATGAGCCCACATTCTTGAATGAGCTCTTCCAGCACCATGTGCAGAACTTGCAAAAGATTTTTCTTCAGCTTCTTTTGTTCCAACTAAAATAAAAGAAGGAGTAGACATGCTCCCAGGGATTAAAACAGGTTTTTTGTCAACTGAACGTGTTGCACCTTTTCTCACAACCATTAATTGTTTTTCTTTACCATCAACTTTGTGTTTTTCTATTTTAGATATATTGTGTGTTATATCATATACTAAATTTGATTTTAAATTAGGATAATATCTTTTTAATAATTCTCTTATTTTATGCATAATTATTTGTCTATTACAAAAAGCAAAATTAATTGCACAATTCATAGCTGAAAAATATTTTTTTCCTAATTCAGAATTTATTGGGGCATATCCTAATTCCCTATCAGGGAATTTTTCTGAACCATATTCTTTTTCAATTGCTTGAATATAATCTGAAGCTACTTGATGACCAAGCCCACGAGAACCACAATGAATCATTATACAAATATTCCCTTTAGTTAATCCAAATTCTTTTGCAGTTTTCTCATCAAATATTTCTTCAACAACAAGTATATCTATAAAGTGGTTCCCTGCTCCAAGAGTGCCTAGCTGAGATAATCCTCTTGCTATTGCTCTTTCAGAAACATCTTTTGGATTAGCACCTTTAATTCTACCATTTTCTTCTGTTCTTTGTAAATCTTGTTTTAAAGCTAATTTATTTTCAAATGCCCATTCAGAACCTTTAATTAAAACTTGTTTAATTGTTTCTTTATCTCGTCTTTCTCCTCCTCTTCCAACACCAGAGGGAATTGTTCTTTTCATATCATGGAGAATTTCTTTTCTTTTCTTCATAAATTCTTTTTCACTAATATTTGTAGCTAATATTCTAACACCACAATTAATATCAAACCCTGTTGCACCTGGACTAATAATTCCTTTTTCTAAGTCAAAAGCAGCAACCCCCCCAATACACATACCATATCCAGAATGCATATCTGGCAAACCCAGAGAATATTTTACAATTCCAGGTAATTTAGCAACATTTCTAATTTGTTCTAATGCCCCTTCATCTATAGACATCTTTTCAGAAATAAATAATCTCCCTGGAACCAACATGTCTCCTTCTTTTGGCAATTCATACATATTCTCTCCAATTTTTCTTAATTTTCCTTCATATTCCATGATAATTATATTCTATTTTTGTTTAAATATGTTATTAATAATTTTATTTTTAACTAAATTATAAAATTTTATTTTTAAGTAGCTATTAAAATCATAACAATTCATTTTTTTATATTCTTCTTTCATTGTTTTGGGTTGTTCTAAATCTGATTTATTGTCCTCTTTTAATTGGCTTATTAGTCGTTCTTTTTCCATAAAATAACAAAAGCATAAGTATTCTCTAAAATCACTCATAGAAACATTTAAATAAACTATTAACCAAAAGTTAATAACTATTAACTAAGTGTAAATAATAAAAATGGAAAAAAAGAATACTGAAGCAAAGATTTTGAAAATATTATTAAAGCAATTTTTAGTGAACTGGACTATAACTTCCTTATCTAATGAAATTAATCTAAGTAGAGTTGGTGTTTGGAAGGTTTTAAAAAAATTAAAAGACGAAAATTTTATAATCCTTTCTCCTATTGGTAAAGGTAAAACAAGTATATTTAGTGTAAAATTAAATTTTGAAAATCTTGTTTTAGAAAAGAGATTATCTTTAATCTTAACTGAAGAATCCTCAAAGCATCAAAGATGGATAAATAATTTTGAAGAATTAAAAAAGATTACAGAGTTTGTTGTTCTTTATGGAAGTGTTTTGCATTCTCCAAAAGAAGCTAATGATATAGATATTTTAGGAATAGTTTCTAATAAGAATAATTTTTTGAGTGTGGGAGAGATAATACAAAAAATTCAGAAAATCCAACACAAAAAAATCCATTCAGAAAATTTTACAAAGGCAGAGTTTAAGAAAGAACTTGAAAAACCAAACAAAATTTTCATAGATGCTATAAAAAAAGGAATTATTCTCTTTGGACAGGAAAAGTTTATTAAATTTATAAGAGAGGTATCCCTAAAATGATTAAAAAATTAAAAGATTGT
>JBDRML010000009.1:0-3689 GCA_043812195.1 Candidatus Woesearchaeota archaeon
AGTAATGGTGAGATAATAATCTTTTGTAATATATTATATCTTTTAAAATGATTTAGATTAAAGTAGAATACAGTTCCATGATAGATATGGAATAGTTTTTGATAAAATGGTTTAGAATAAAAGTATGTCCATAGACCTCCAGTTGTAAATACCTTATGAAAGTAATTATCATTAAGGAATTTTCTTATCTTAAAGTTATTCTCAAAGTAAGGTATCTTAAGTTTACTTTTCTTTATTTCAATATAATTTAATCCATCATTAGAATACTTATTGTCTTTGTCACTAAAAAATGCCCATGTTATATCTAATCTTTTATCTTTCTTTAGTTCGCCTAAAAGATTTTTATAGTATAATGAAACACCACACAATTCGTCAGGTCTGCTGTGAGAAATAAAACAGACTTTCATTTTAATTTTATCGGAGGAACTTTAAGTTTCTCTATAGCTTTAATTACATCTTCTGCTGAGATATTTTCTAAACAGATAGGATATTCACAGGTTAATTGTTTGTCGGCATATGCAGCAACACATGGACTACATGGTGAAGGTTTATATAGTGCGATTGAATTTTTATTAAAAGGTTTATATCTAATTGAAGTTTCATTTCCCATTAGGCTTATTGTAGGGATACCTTGTGCAGCAGAAATATGTGTTGGTCCACCATCTATTCCAATAAACATTTTTGATCTATTTATAATTGAGATTAGATCTAAGATGTTTGTTTTACCAGCAATATTTGTAATCCTATTTAAATCTAAATTCAATAATAGTTCATCAACTAATTTAGATTCTTCTTTTGATCCTATCACTACAACATCTTCATCTTTAGTTAAATAATTTATTACTTTTCTCCATCTTTCTTGTGGCCAGGTTTTATAAGAAAAAACACTACAAGGATGTACTACAATTTTATCCTTAAGATCAAAGTTTGTATTCCCTGAAGAATATAATCTAATCAATTCAATATTTTTTGGTGGTTCTATATTCAATGGTTTTAATAAATCAAAATAGTCTAAAACCATATGTTTATTAGTATCTAATTCTATTGCTTCACTATAAACTTTATTTCTAGATTTACCTTTTGTCTTTTTGAAACCAATTGCTTTCTTTGCTGTATACCAAGAAAAGATTGCAGATATATTTGAAGACTGAGCACCATCGATGGCTAGGTCTGCTTTTTCACTCCTTAATTTATATAACTGTATCATTATATCAGCAATGTCAAAATGTGATGAAATAAATGTAATAATCTTGTCAATAAATTTATGGTGTTTGAACATCTCTTCATTACTCTCTGAACATGCTACAATAATTCTAGCATTAGTTTTTTCTTTTAGATGTTTTATCATTGGAAGACAAAGAATTGAATCTCCGATTGCATCTAGTTTATAAACTATTATGGTCTTTTGTTTTTGATTAATTTTTCCCTTAAAAGGATTTAAGAATTTAAAAGTTATTATCCCATAGTTTATTAACCCTCCAAGATAAGAATCAATTAATTTTTGCATTGGTAGTTTCATTTTCAATTGTTTCATCTCAGATCCAACTGGTTTTTTAAGTATTTTTAACTACAATGAATAGTTAATCCTGTATCTTGGTAAGTTTTCCACATCTCTATTCTTTCTAAATCTTCTATTTGTTTTTCACACCAGCTACAACCATTCCGATGTACCATATAAACTTTATTGTTTATAAATTGTGTTTCAAATTCGGTTACAGTTATATTTGATAAATCAATATACCCCTTGTATATGAGGTTACCATCATTGTCAAACCAAGAAGGTGTTCCAAGTTGGTATCTTGGTAAATCGCTACAAACACGATCCTTCCAGGTTCCATTCTCAGAAGATCTCCCCACACTAGTTGGATATAAATTTGTAAGAAATAATAATCCTATTACTATTCCTAGGAAGATAGTCGTTACTATCCAGATGTTACTTCTCTTTTTATTTTTTATTATTTGCTCTTCCATTCTTTTACCTCCTTTCAATTATTTTAATATTTGAACTTTCAATTTTTCATTCATTTAATCGAACAAATAATCTAATTCAGCATATTCTCCTGAGGTATTTGTAAATTCTTTTATTGTTGGAAATCCTTCAGGGTAATCAACTTTGAATATTTTTATTGGTCCTCTAAATCCTTGGTAGTAAACCATTTCGTTTAGATTACCTCCTTGGCTGTTTATATTTTTAACAATCATATCTTGTTCAGAGTGTGCTAAGGTAATAGTAGGATATGTCCCAAATGCGTTATTCATTAAGTATAATTGGGAAAATAAACTTTTAGATACTTTTGGTGAGAGATATATCATAGCTCCAAATGGGTCTACATTTATTCCTCCTGTTTGGGTAGGATTTATTTGTGGGAGTGTATAGGCTACTGCATCTAATCCTGTATAAAAGTCTAAAATATTTCCTTGGAAATAAATATATCTTAATGGGATTGATATTTGTTTGTTGTTATATATAAATACTGCTTCTGGTTGTTCAAAAGTTTCATTAGTTATCTTAAGTATTATACCTACCATATATGCATTGAAACTAGGAGTTCCTATTTTATTATATTTAGGACCGGGAATAAATATTTCACTTCCATTATTATCGTAGATAATATCTTCATCTACAATTCCTCCAAAATTGTAAGGATAGATAATACTATCTTTTGTTTCACTAACTTGTTGGTTATTTACTAGACCAATATTCAATATAGAAAAACTATCATAATCTTTATCCCCTCCTATTTTACTATAAGCAGGATATTTCCCCAAGTCAGTTTGATCAATTAAAAGGTAACTTACATTATGTGCTTTCATAAATGCTAATGCTGAATAAGGATTTTGTGTTGTTAGAACATATCTCCCTATTAAATGATCCCAATAACTATTTCCATGTCCCCCATCAGTTATTGTCGGTCGTTCTCCTAAATATTGAACCCAATATCCATAATCCCACCAGTGAACAAATATAGAATTTGTAGGGGTGTTATCTCTAACCCAACTCATAGCTTGTTGCCATTGAGGGTGTGCAGATGGACCAGTAAGTTTTGCCTGGGTGCTTATTGTACCAAATGAATTAAATAAAATAAATGCTGAACCAATAATAGATAAGATAAGGATTAATATCAGAAAAAATCTTATTATATCATCTTTATTATTTCTCCAATATTGGTAAATCTTAAATATAAAAAAACTTGAGGCAAGGCATGCAAATGGGACTATAAAAAAGAATACTCTTGAAGCACTTCTTATTGAGACTACTGAAAGTAAAATCAATGAAGCAAATAAGATTAATTGAGAATCTAATTCTATTTTATTTGTTAATCCCTCCTTGAAATAAGTCCAAATGCAAGTTATTAAGAAAAGAGTTAATCCTCCTAAATATATTAAACTACTACTAAATGTTTCCCCATTTAATGCGGAACTTGGAGCATATCTTGTAAATAGTATTCCTAAGATTAGTAGTATCCAACTAATAGAAAAAAATGTTTTTTTATTTTTTCCATCAATTTTATTTCCCAATTCCATTCCTAGTAGGGCCATACCACAAAAAGATAACCAGAATAATATTTTACTTATTTGAGAAATCCAATCAACTAAAAATGGTTGTGCATTTTCTGAAACTGTTAATGCAATTCTATCTACCCCAAAAGGTTGTAGAAGTATTCTCCAGATATCAGAGACTAACCAAA
>JBDRML010000010.1:0-2810 GCA_043812195.1 Candidatus Woesearchaeota archaeon
GATGGAGCGAATTGCATAGCAGAGATAGAAGGAAATACACTAAAAGCAATCTATGTGCATGGAGTTGAAATGATTTCAAAAAGAGACATATCAGGGACATTATATTATTTGTATGACAACATAGGGAACACAGTAGCAACAATAAATTGGGATGGTACAGTAAATACAAGATATGAGTATGATGCGTTTGGGAAGGTGAGAAGTGAAACGCCTTCCGGTGATACGAGAAATAAAAATAAATTTGTAGGTGGACATGGGATTGTGGATGATTCAGATGATGATGGATTGATTTACATGAGGGCGAGGTATTATGATTCGGAGATAGGGAGATTTATTTCAAGAGATCCAATAGGAATTTTGGGTGGACTTAATCTTTACGTCTATTGTGATAATAATCCAATAAATTACGTTGATCCTTTTGGAAATTGTAAAAAGTATGGGAATTTGGATGATGCACAAAGGCAAAAAGTTCAAGATGCTATAGATAGATTAAGAGATATTGGTCTTAACGATATGGCCGATAGACTGCAAAACAAATTAGATACAGGGCTTATTAATAATGGTGCTAAATCAGAAGTCGATCCATTAAATCCATATAATATAAATCTAGGAGATTCGGCTTATAACCAAGGAATAGATAACCTTGCTGGAACACTTGCCCATGAATATATTCATACGGTTGAAACTGAAACACAATCTAGTTATGAAATGATTTCAAATTCTTTATTTGGTGGAGAAGGAACGGCTGGATCATCAACTGGTGATATGGTTCGCGAAGCTTTGATAAGACAAAGAAATCCTAATAAACAAGGAGGAGATTACAAATGAGATTAAATAAGTTATTATTAATTTTTGTAAATTTATTAATCTTTTGGAGTTCCACGTCATACGCAAATGAATATATAATAAAGATTAATCAACCTTTTGTCTTATGCTTATTTCCGTATTATATTTTTTGTTTTTTACTTTTTTCATCCATAATTCATACAATAATGATAAATAAAATAAAAAAACTTAAGCTTATAGATTCTGCTATTTGGTCGTTTATCTCAAATGTATTCTCAATAATTGTTGGATTTGTAATTTGTATCTTATTTTTTTTGAGATATGATGATATAAATATTACCCATTCCATTACTTTGTTTTTATTAGTCAATATCACTTTGTTGATATGTCTTATTATCACTCAAAGTATAATACTTCTTAAAATTAGTAAAACTTTATTAGAATCTTTTATTCTTTCGTTGAAGATAAATCTTTTGACTTATGGAATAGCGATTGTTATTTTAATCATAATATGGGGTCCTTATTACATAAGTTAAATGTACACATGGCAATTCGTGATAACCTGTAAAGCCAAAGTGCGAATTTTCGTTTTCTATAAAAGCATAGTTAAATCAGTGGTTTATCATGTACTCTTATCAAGCACAATATTTATGTGGTCTACAAAGATTTAACTCATGGAATTACATCAATCTTTACAAATCGGACATAAATTCAGTTTGTTTTGTATGTATCTGTTCTCAATTGCATGTTTTAATCTGTCGTTAAACGGACTTTTTTCTGGTATCATTTCTTTGTTGTAAACTTCATCTGGTGTTAAACCATTCAAAGCTCCGTATGGTCGTATATCGTTGAATTCAGGTATAGATTTTTCAAGGTATTTTACTGTGTCAGCGAAGTTGATAAGATTTTGTGTAAAAAGATATCTGTATTTAATTTGTTTATTAGTTGCTTCAATCATACTGTTTAAAATATGGGGACAGACACCATATTAATGTTTGACTGTTATTATAGCACATTGGGAAGTAAATGGAGGCATTCATATGATGTGGTTACAATAACAAGATGTTAATACTAATTACTACGTGAAAATGTTAATAATCGCCAAAGGAAGAATCCTTAATGGTATGATAAGCCTAAAAAGGAGGTTTCCCATGGCAAAGGTTTGTCCGACTATGAAAGAACTTAACAAAATGGCAATAATAAAAATGCTTATGAATGATAAAATAAGCGGTGTTCAAGCCAGCGAGATGCTGTCATATTCTACTGTCCATGTTTCACGCTTACAATATGTATATGTAAATGTAAAAAGAAAAGGTGATACATCACCTTTAAAGGTATTGGAGTTTAAACATAATGATAACTCTTATTGGATTCATGAGGGTCCTAATACATTTCAAAATTACCAGGCAGGGTTACTACTTAAGGTAATGTTGTATGAAAGAAACGGGATAGATGTTGCAAAAACAGTAGAATATATTTATAATAGTTGGAAAGAATTCCCGCAAAGTTTACAGGAAGTAAAGTATCCGAAAAGTTATTCTAATATAGATGCAAATGATAAAGCAACATATACATATACATCCAAGTATGGGTATTCGGTACTGTCACATATAAATGATGTAAGGGCGCCAAAAGGATATACAGACCTGGGCATAGATTATGAAGATATTTATCTGGGAAAAGTTTTACAGTTGACAGTTAATACAGAAGGGACAGTGGTAACAATAGGGAAGATAACAAATTGGACTGACACCAGCAGGACATATCAGGAAGCAAGAGGATATTCAAAGATAGTAACAGTAGATGATGATTATAGTATAAAGACGGAGACAGATGCATTAGGAAATAAAACAAGTTATGACTATGATGGGAATTTAAATACCACAGCGATAACAAATGCAAGAGGAAATGTAACGTATTATGGTTACGACGACAAGGGAAACATGACAAGTATGACGGATGCACTTGGAAATGTGACAGATTATGAGTATGAAACACAGGATGAAATATTCAGTTATGTAACG
>JBDRML010000011.1:0-8599 GCA_043812195.1 Candidatus Woesearchaeota archaeon
TATTCAAAATAATTATCATATGGGTTTTCTATTGTTAACATTTGTTTTAAGGTTAATTTTTCAAAATATCTTCTGAATGGTCTCATTGAATTTCCGTGAGCTGATATTGCTACATTTACTTTGTTTTTTTCCATATATTTAATTAAATAATTTATAAATTTAAGAACTCTTTTTTCAACTTTGTAAATTGATTCTCCTTTTGGTGGAGGAGTTTTGTATCCTCTATGGAATTTATCATATTTTTCTGGGCTGTTGTTTTTGATATATTGATAATGGGTCATGCCTTGTAAAGAACCATAGCATCTTTCTATGATTTTATCATCTGTTATTATTTCTTTGCATTCTGGGTGGAATTTTAAAACTTCTTTAAGAGTTTGTTTTGATCTTTTTAAAGAACTTTGGAAAGCTACATCTATTTTTTTATTTTTTAATCTTATTGCTACAATTTTAGCATCTTCTTTTCCTCTTTTGTTTAGAGTTGTATTTCTATGTCCTGAGAATCTTCCTCTAGAATTATCTTTTGTTGTTCCGTGCCTGAATAGATAAATGTATTTATACATAATTGAATTTTTAATTTAGATATATATAAATTTAACTAACATTGACCAGGAATTCTATCTTTTACTTCTTCTTCTGAATTGAAACAAATTTTATTTTCTTCTTTTATTTTTTTGGCCCATTTACAAGTTGGAGGGTAGTATTTATCTGAGTTTTTTGAGCCTACATATAGACAATCTTTGAATTTATCTGTACAAGACCATACTCCTAAATTTTTATTTTGAGCTCTGGCTTCTGCTTGTTTTAATTGTTCGTATCTTTTTGTGTCATAAGAATATTTATCATACACTCTTGCATATCCTTGTTCTACTAGTATTTCATTTACTAAATTATTTTCATCTAAGTAGACATATCTTAATAGTCTTCCATATTTTCCTTCATCTGTTTTGTCTTTTTCTAAATAGACATTTTTATTTAGAATTAGTTCTGTTAATTTATCTTTAGCTTCTTGATAATAGCATTCTCCTGTTTCTGGAGTATTAATACCTGAGAATCTTAATCTTTCTGTTTCTCCATTAATTGTAACATCTGCTGTGTCTCCATCTACTGTGTATGTTACTAAATATGGGCCATCTAGAACTAATTCATCTAAATCGTATACTACTTCTCCTGTTGGAGTGCAGGCTGAGATAAAGATTAGGAATAAGAATGTTAGAACGAGATAGTTTTTCATAAGATTAGGAGAATTTTGGTTTTTATAAATGTTAGTTTTCAATAAAAAGATAGTTTTATAAATTTTATGATATTTTCTTTTTTTATGTCAGATGAAATATCAAGCGAGGATAGATTCGTAAACAAACGAAAATCGTTTCTTGAACATTTATTAGACCAAGTCCCAGTTATTGGGAAAGAAGGATATTAAAAGAATTAAATGAAGAACATCCAGAATTCAATTTCCGTCAAAGAGTAGTAGCCGTTACATATACTATGAGTTTTAGGTATTTTGATATAGGTACATCAGTATACTATTTATTTATAAAATAAACTGATTATGAGAAGAAGTAATTTTTAGGAGAATGTTGTTTTTATCATACTTCTGTTTCTGGAGCCTTAATAGGTAATATTTAAATATGTTGGAGTTTTGCTTTTAGTATGTTTAAATTTTTAAAAGATAAAATCAGAGGGGCTGTAAGTAAGTTTTCTAAAGGAGTAGAAAAAACTCCTGAAGAAAAATTAGAGGAAGAAAAAGAAAAAGTTATAGAAAAAGAAGAAGAAATAGTTGATGAAAAAGAGGAAGAGATAGAAGAAGAACTTAAAGTAGAAGAAAAGGAACCAGAAAAGAAAAGTGTGGTTGGAAAGATAAGAGAAAAAATAACCACTAAGAAAATAGATGATAAGAAATTTGAAGAATTATTTTATGATTTGGAATTGGGATTATTAGAAAGTAATGTTGCAGTTGAAGTTATTGACAAAATTAAAGAGAATTTAAAAGTTGATTTGGTTAATGTTCCTTTGGAGAGAAAGAAAATTGATAATTTGATTTTAGATTCTTTGAAAGATACTATAACTGAATTGTTTAAGGATGAAGATTTTGATTTGATTGAAAAAATTAAAGCGAAAGAAGGAGTTTATGTTATTGCATTTTTGGGGGTTAATGGTGGGGGAAAAACTACATCTATAGCCAAAATTGCTAAAATGTTGAAAGATAATAGAATTTCTTGTGTTTTAGGGGCTGCTGATACTTTTAGAGCTGCTGCTATAAATCAATTAGAAGAACATGGAAGTAATTTGGGTATTAAAGTTATTAAACATGATTATGGTGCTGATGCTGCTGCTGTTGCTTTTGATACTATCAAATATGCTAAGGCTAAAAATTTGAAAGTGGTCTTGATTGATACTGCTGGAAGAATGAATAGTAATGTTAATTTAATGGATGAGTTGAAGAAGATAATTAGAATTTCTAATCCTGATTTGAAAGTTTTTGTTGGTGAAAGTATTACTGGAAATGATTGTGTGGAACAGGCTAGGAATTTTAATAGTGCTGTAGGTATTGATGGTGTTATATTGGCTAAGGCAGATATTGATGAAAAAGGTGGAACTTTGGTTTCTATTTCTTATGTTTTGGATAAACCTATTTTGTATTTAGGAACTGGACAGAATTACGGGGATATTGAAAAGTTTAATTTAGAGAAATTGATGGGTAAGTTGGGATTGTAAATTTATTGTTGAATCTGAGAAATAATTTCACCTAAATTTTCTGCTAGTACATTATATAATTTTTCTATGATTAATTCATAAATTGATTCTTTTAATGGACCTGAGCAGTATTGTAGAATGTTTTGAGCTTCATAATCTAAAAAACTTCCAGTTTCTAAAGTTTGATCTTGTGGAATATTACAGGTCATATATTTGCCTTCGAATTTTTCAATAACATCTTTTCTAGAATTAGGATCTAATTCTGTTATAGTGATTTTAACTACACAACTATCTGTTTTTGAACCTATAATCTGGTATTGGAATTTGTTTTGGTCTTCTTCTAATACAACTCTTGATTTGTCACATGATTCAAAAGCTTGATCAAAGCATGTTTTTGAATTTCCACAATCATTTTCATAGAATAAAAGAAATACCAAAATTATGAATATTATTAAGAAAAATAGTGGAAGTAGATATGAAAGCTTAAATCTCTTTTTTTCAGTCATATCCAAATCCTGATTTTATTGTTTTAAATGCTTTTCGGATTTATAGATTTGTTTTTGATATTAATTGTATGTTTGTTTGATATCCTGGAAAATTTAGGGACATTCCAACAATATTTTTAATATCTGACCTTTCTGCTAGTTTAACTAAATCTCTTTCTATTGCTCCATCAAAGACTATTGTGTTTATTTCAGAACCCATATTTTTTATTGTGATTGGAAGTTCTGATGTTGGAACTTTTCCTAATATGTTTAAATCTTTATCCAATAGATAAGCTCCCCTTGTTCCAACTAAATCTTCTAACATTTCTTGATAAGAATCTTTTTCCTTTTTAGTTAGTTTTAGATTTGTTATTGGAGATACTCTTTCTCTATTGTTTATTGGTCTAATTGTTCTTATTGGTATAGGTCTTTCTTTAGGTTTGAATTTGTCTCTTTTATCTAAACTTGAATTTCTATTATTTCCTGATTCAAGTTGATATTGTTCCAGAGTTAATTTGCTTCTTAGTGCTTTGTTGAGTTCTTTCTTTGTTATTTCTTCAACTTCTTTTCCATCTGGAGCTTTTGTAATAAAATCTATTTCACAAGTAGCTAATAATTCTTTTATGATTAAATCTCCACCACGATCTCCATCCACAAATACTGTGACTATTTTTCTTTTGGTTAGTTCTTTAACAGTATCTGGTATGGATGTTCCATTTACTGCTATAGCATTTTTAAAACCATTTTTAAGTAAATTTAGAACGTCAGCTCTGCCTTCAACTATTATTATTTCTTCTGAATCCTGAACTGCAGGTCCAGCTGCTAACCTATCTTTTCCGTATTCTGTCATTTCCATCATTCTTACAGAGGAAGCTACTTCTTCTGTTATTTCTTGAGAATCTGGAAGAGTACATTCTGTGAGATTTTTAAGTAATTCTTTAGCTTTTTCTACAACTTGTGTTCTTTTTAAAATTCTAACATCTTCAATATTTTCAGATGTCACTCTTGCTGTACAAGGACCTATTCTTTCTATTGTTTCTAAAGCTGCTGCGATTAAAGCTGTTTCTGTTTTGTCTAAGCTAGAAGGTATAATAATTTCTCCTTTAGATTTACCTTCCTTGGTATCTATATTAACTTCAATTCTACCTATTTTACCATTTCTTTGAAGTTCTCTAAGTTCTAATTCTGAGCCAAGAAGACCCTCTGTTTGGCCAAATATGGCCCCAATAACGTCTGGTCTGTCTACAATTCCGTCTATATTGATTGATGCATGAATTATATATTTTGATGATACTAAACTGATCTTTCCCATTTTCTTTCCTCCAATTGTTTATTTTCATATTTTTGTGCCCTCTTTAAATATTAATAGAACAAGTGTATAGCACTCTTAGGTGCTTCTTCTCTAAATGAGATAAATGAAAGATGAATGTTATATATTCTTGTTCTTGTTTTACTATGATTATGTTGCCCGATCTTAACTCCCAAGCTCATTGCTCGATGAGTTATCGTATGCTCCGTTGGGTACTCTCAAACCGGGCTTATTTGATAATGAAAATCCTATTTATAAAGATTGTGGTTATTTAAAAATACTATTTATTAGTAGTTACAAATAGAAAGGTTTATAAATGATTTTTTTGTTAGTTTTTATGTTCAAAAATGAAAGACCAGTTTGTTGAAGTGGAAGAAACAGCAATTAATAGATTTGGAATTGTTCTAGAAGAGATAGCTAGAGCTTACTTTGATTTGGCTGTTGGGATTTATGCTGTTAGGTGCGAAAGTGATACTTTTATTGATGGGTCCTGTAGGTTCTATTTTCCAGTTGATGCATCTTCACAAGGTGAAAAGAGATCATTTACAGAAAGAATGGATGGTATTGTTAGAGGAGGTATTTCTTGTGATTATGTTGAATCTTTGGGTCTTTTGGTAGACAAGGCATCTTTGAATCAAATTTTAAAGAAAGCCGAAGTTAAAGAGAAAACAAAATTATTTAATCGTTATATTAAGAAGTATAATAAGAAATATCCTGTGATAGTTTTGGAGGGTTGCGAACCCCTATAAAAAAAGATTGTGGTTTAACTAAATTTATATAAATTTAAGAAGGTTTTAACTTTTGTACATATGTCATATGTGTCATTATGAAGCTCTTTTTCGAACATTTTACGCTTTTTTTCTGTGAAATATTTGTCTGAAACTGACCTTATAAACTGCCAAATTGGGCTTATTTCCCATTTTTTTTCATAATCTGATTCTACCAATGATTCAAAGGATATTGATAATTTACCATCAACTAGCTTTTCCTTTGTATTTTCTATGATTTCATAATTATCTAACTTTATGTTGACTTTTATAACTAATTTTGAGTAATCATTTATTTCTTTTTCACCTATCCATGTTATTTTTACGTTCTTTTTTTTACCTTTTTGGACTTCTTGATAGTCTCTTTCATAGAAATCATATCTGTTTATTTCAAACCAAGATTTTATGGTTTTATAGAACTCTATCATATTGAACTGAGCTCTTTGACTTATTTTTAAATCTCTTATTATATAATCTACTTCAGACATAGTATAAATTTTGTCTTTTATGTTTATAAATGTTTTTATGAAAAGGTTTATATATTTCTAATTAAATAAAAAGTCTAATGGATAATAAAAAAAGAGGAGAAGTAGTATCTGGTTTATTTATTGCTGCTGTGTTTCTTATAGTTGCTTTTAGTGCTTTTTCTATTGTTTCTAGTGTTACTGGACCTAGATTTTCTGATGATTGTGTGAATCCAACTTTGAATTATCATATAAGTGAGAGTGTTCTTTTTTGTCCTGGAACATATAATGCTGCTGAAACTTATCAAGTGACTGGTCAAAATATAATTATTGATTGTAATGGGGCAACTATAAGAAATGGTAACTTTATTTTACAAGCTAATGGAATCACATTAAAAAACTGTAATCTTATTGATGGTTCAATATATGCTGGGAATCTTGCTCCTAATACTAAAATATTAGATAATACATTTGATAATAATATTTATGACAGAATTTATATTCAGTTAAGCCAATCTAGCGGCCATGAATTAAGAGGAAATAATTTTATTGGAGGAGTTCAATATTTCTTAACTTTATCTTCTGTAACTCAAAGTACTATTTCAGGAAATACAATGGATTCGGCAACTGGACAATATATTAAACTAACATCTTCTACAGATAATGTTATTGAAAATAATGAAATTAGTGGTGATGTTGGTATTGGAGTAAATTTAGACACAAATTCAAATTCAAATTCAATTAGAGATAATGAAATTAATAATATAGAGCAAGGAATCAAAATAAGCACGAGTAATAATAATCAAATTAATAATAATCAAATTAATAATAATGTAGAAGGCATCTATATTGAGAGATCTTCAAGCAGTACAATAACAAGCAATACTATAAATTCAAATAGGTATGGTATTAGGTTGCATGATCAATATAATGCTGTAAAAGATAATTTTATATCTGGAAATAGTTTCGAAGATAATTATTGCTCTGGAATTAAATTTGAGATATATCCAAGTAGAACTACAATTTCTTCAAATAATTTTATAGGAAATGGAATTCCTTGTGGTGGAAATGAAAAGGGTGGTGGTATTGTTTTTGATGGCGGGTCTGATAATGATATATTAAATAATGATATGACTGGAGATGAAACTGGAATTTATATGAGTCTTGCAAATGATAATTTAATTCAGGGAAATGATATAATTGCTTCTAATGCAAGAGGAATTGCTTTGTATTCAAGCAGTAGAAATACAATTCAAAATAATAATATAAGTGAGCAAGGTGTTGGAGTAGAAATTGGTTTGAGTGCTTTAAATAATGTATTAAACAATAATGAAATTTGCTCTAATCGTATTTTTGATTTAAGATGCGCTAATGGTGGTGGCGGTTCTGGAAATGGAAATTATATAGACCTTTTTAATAATAGTGGTGGCTCGTGTAGTGCTGTAGGATATAGTGCGTGTTCAGAAGTAATTCCTCCAGATGAACCTGTTTGTGGCAATGGAGAATTGGAAGAAGGTGAAGAATGTGATGATGGAAATTTAATTAATGGAGATGGATGTAGTGCTGATTGTATGATAGAAGGTGAAGGTGCAGTTTGTGGTAATGGTGTTTTAGAAAATGGTGAAGAATGTGATGATGGAAATTTAATTAATGGAGATGGATGTAGTGATGATTGTATGATAGAAGGTGAAGGTGCAGTTTGTGGTAATGGTGTTTTAGAAAATGGTGAAGAATGTGATTGTGGAAGCTCCTGGGAATGCACTTTAGAGGGATTAAATAATAAAACTTGTTATGATTTTGGAGGGGATCCTGATGATGGTTATTTGAGTTGTTATCAACCAAGTACTGATTCTCCTTGTAAGTATGATACTACTCATTGTGAAGAGGATGATGAAGATGATTTTAAATGCGGAGATGGTAAGGTATCATATACAAAAGGAGAATATTGTGATATAAATAATAATGATTTGTCTCATTGTTATAGTTCTCAAGAATATAAGAATGATAAAGATTTACAAGATTTGGAACCTGCTGGATGTGAAAAAGTTTCTGAAGATTGTAAGTGTATATGGTCTTTAATTATTGATGAAGAAACTGTAGCATATTATTCTTATGGTACTTGCTATTGCCCTGAAGGAGAAACTTGTATTGATGGTATTGGAATATCTGAAAAAGTTAGGACTATTGTTGATATTGTGAATGATAAAGTTGAGTCAGAAGAGGTTATTGATAAAATATCTTGTTTCTTAAAAAGCCCAGGACCCAATAGAACAATTCCATTTGTGGAAAATGTGATAATTCCATTTATTTTGATTGTTTTATTTGGAGCATTCTTCGGTGTGGTTTATAGGGTTATGAAGAAAAAAGGTATGATTTAGAAAGGTTTTTAAATTGCTTATTTTTATTCTTTATGTAATGCGTCGATGGTGTAATGGCTAGCATAAAAGCCTTCCAAGCTTTTGATCCGGGTTCAAATCCCGGTCGGCGCATATTATTTTTATTTTTAGAAAGGTTTATAAGTTTGTTCAAGTTTCCGTTTTTATGGCAATACTTTATGAAACTTTGGATTCTCAAGGAAATAAACATAAATATTTTTGTTCTGATGAATACATAGTGGGGTATAACAATGAAGAAATGGGTATTCATAAATTTGTTGGCGGAGCAAAATTAGGTGTTGATTTTGATATGGGTTATGAAGAAAGAGGATCTATTTTAAGAACTTTAGACCGAGTGTTCACACAACCAGATAGTTTAGCAAGAATAGATATGAAACAAATTGCAATAGTACCGGCTAGTATAGGAGATCATTTAATAGTTCTGAATACTAAAAAAGAAAGATATTCAAGAGATGGTTTTGATCTTTTAAGAGGAAAAGTGGTT
>JBDRML010000012.1:0-3322 GCA_043812195.1 Candidatus Woesearchaeota archaeon
GAACAAAATATTCTTTGTCATCTTCTCCAGCTATAAATCCAAATCCCTTTGCTCTATTGAAAAACTTAACTTTTCCTTTCATTTTTATCCTCCTGTAAATTTAATTTTTACTAACTCTTTA
Organism: Candidatus Woesearchaeota archaeon; assembly: GCA_043812195.1. GTDB lineage: Archaea > Nanobdellota > Nanobdellia > SCGC-AAA011-G17 > PNOQ01 > JBDRML01. The sequence continues at coordinate 122 of JBDRML010000012.1, forward strand.
TTTTTGTAATATGTTAGCAATCTTGCGCAATCCCCTTATGCGACGACTGCTTATAATTCTAATATTTAATTAGTTTAAAAGAATTGCTATAAAAAGCGAGGGCGAAGTTATTCGAATGCGACAAATGTTTTTTTATTAATGACGGCTTCACAATGGCTGAGTTGGGATTTGTTCAAATCCTGCTGATAAAATAGCGAGGGCGGGATTTGAACCACGCGACCTCCGGGTTTCCCATATTCTTATGGGCCCGACGAGCACTCCAGACTGCTCCACCTCGCTATGTAATTAACTACATATTTCTTCTTTTAAAACTTTCTAACATGTTCTGTTACCTCTAAGGGACTTTTAGATAAGTTTTAATATTCTCTATTCATAACTCTTTTATGAGAATTGAATGGAAAGAAATTACAATAGATGAAAAAAAGATTAAAGCACTTATAACAATCAAAGAAACTAATGATAGAGAAATGTTTAGACAACTTTATTGTGATTGGAAAATTTTAAATGATAAGTTAAAAGAGAAAGGAACAAGAGGTATTAATCTGCCTGAAACAATAAGCGAAAATGCTTTTGCTCTTTTCTTTGATGATGTTTTTAGAGTTGTAAAACTTAAAGGCATGAAATGCTCTTTTGATTGTATAAACATTAAGACAGGCTCAAGAATACAAATCAAAGCTTCTTCTGTTGCTTCTGACTTAACTTCATTTGGGCCGCGCTCAGAATGGGACGAGCTTTTTTTCTTAGACTTCTCTAAAGGTGATGGCTCATTTAATGCTTACAAGATAGAGCCAGATTGGATTTACAAACACATGGTTAATAAAACTCAATCATTCCAACAACAGCAAGAAGAAAATAGGCGTCCGAGATTTAGTATAATTGAGCAGATAATTAAAGCAAGAGGATTGAAACCTGTTAAGGTTTGTAAATTATGAAATTATTTAAGTTGCTTGATAAGTTGATAAATAAGATTTGGAAGAATACTTATTTTCCTTAATTTATTAATATAAGGAGTTGTGTAAGTGAGAGTAATAATATTAATAGGGTTAATCTTTCAGTATTCCATAATTCTACTAATCTTAATCCTTCTGCTGTTAATCTGTATTTTTGCTCAATTACAGGTTCAAGAACTATGCCCCCATATTTAGTTTTTATAGAACTTCGTTTATAGATTGTATGTGATTCTACACCCTTAATAATTCCATCTTCTATAAGGTGCTTTATCCCTTCTTCTATTCCTTCAATTTTTTCATATCCATAAAAATAGTGGCTGGGATAACCTTCATACAATTTCCTTAAATATTTTTTCAATTTATGAACAACCAATTTCTTTCCCCAGATAAATTCCCATATTTTTTTGAACATTTTAAACTATTAAAAAGAAATCAAGCCCCATTTATTAGGATTATTGGGATATAGACTATATTTTTTGCAGGGGCAAAGTTTATAAACATCTATGCGCAAAGATGTAGATGGAACAAGAGATAAAAATTAATGGAAAAGGAAGGAAAGCGGTTAATCTAAGTCTTAGGGCTGACCTTATTGAAGAATATGCGAAGTATTGTGAAAAAGAAGGACTTATTATATCTCGTCAAATTGAAAAATTTATTGAACAAAGACTTAAAGAAATTAATAATCATCAGCAGGGCTCTTTAGCCCAAAAAACTACAAGTGAGGGTGTGGCAAAGTAGAGCCACGAGAAAAGGGATAAACAGAATGTTTTGTTTGCATTTGCCCTTTCTTATCCCGAAAAGGAAGGTGCTGTTCTATGAGAGGGGCACACTGGACTTCCCTGTTGGTGATTTAGTCGCCTCTTTTTTCGGGATGAATATTATGGTTAAGAAATGTGATTATCATATTAAGGTAAGGGGTATAACCCTTATAAATTTTTCTATTACTCATTTTTTATTGTTTTTCTTCTTTTGTCGTCGGGGTTTATTCCAATAAGGACTTTTACATTTAGGACAAACAGCAGGCTCCTCTTTTTTATTTCTCGGCACCCACTCATGACTGCACCTTTCACACTTAAATCCTGTCAGGGTGATTTTTACTTTTGCCATTATAGTTAATCTATTAATAGTTAGTATATAAATATATCGTATATTATTAACTACCGAAATGTTTATATAGTCTATATACCTAACTAATATTATACTAATAAGGTATATAATAAATAATGGGCTCCGAAGAGCCCGTGAATTTCACCCGACGCTTAAATCAAATGAAACTCAATAATAAACAACAAATAGAAGTTAAAAAAGTTATCTGTCCTAATTGTAATTCTAAAAATATAATTAAGAGGGGATTTAGACAAACTGAAAACAGAGGAAAGATACAAAGATATTTCTGTCAAGAATGTAATAAAAGATTTGTTCTTGATAAAGGCTTCTTTAGAATGAGAAACCACCCAAAGAAAATAACTTGTGCTTTAGATTTATTTTATAGGGGAGTTTCTACAAGAAAAGTTCAAGAGCATTTTCAAGCATTTTATCCTCATAATGCTTCTAATGTTTCTATTTATAACTGGATTTTAAAATATTCAAAAATGATTTCTAAATTTACAGATAAAATCAAAGTAAATAATGGAAAAGAAATACAACTTGATGAAATGGAATATCACAGACGAGAAAACCCCAATAAAAAAGGAATTTCTAAAGATTGGTTTATAGATTCTATTGATACTAAAACAAGATTTTTAGTAAGTGCTGAATATGTAAAATCAAGAGGGAAAACTGAAATTACTTATGCTTTCAAAGAAACAAAAGAAAGAACTAACAATAATATAACTATATGCACAACTGATGGGCTTACAACCTACCCAGATGTAATAAAAAAGGTTTTTGGCTATCATTCATTAAGAACTAAAGAAGTAATCCACAATAGAGTTAATGCAAGTCAAGGAGAAGGATTTAATATTTATATTGAAAGATTACATAATTCTTTAAGACAAAGAACAGAAAGTTTTAGGGGATTTCACGGCTCAATAGAAAGTGCAAACTCAATAATGAAAGGTTTAGTTATCTTCTATAATTACATAAGAAAACATCAAAGTATAAAATGTTGTCCTTACCAACTTGCTACTGATTTAAAATTAAATTCAAATAATAAATGGTTAGAGTTGATTAATCTTTCTTCCTAAGCGATTGAAAAAATAAAATCCCCCCAATAATTATTAAACCTAAAGAAAGAAAGAAAGACAGATTT
>JBDRML010000013.1:0-8443 GCA_043812195.1 Candidatus Woesearchaeota archaeon
ATTATTAGTATACAAATATTTAGTATCATAACAATTACCAAGACCATCGCAACTAGTTACCTTAGAAACCCTCGCACCACCACCATAATGAGTATTTTTATAATCAATTATAGTATCATCATCAAGAGTTGCTTTATCCCCATAATAATTTCCAACACCAACATATCTATCGTTTTCATATTCCCAAGTAGTAGAACCTCCAGTTGGCCAAGTTACTTCATTCAAAGACCACATCCAAGAAGTTAATCCTTCTTTTCCACCTTCAGAATTATGTTCAAATTCAGCACCATTAAGATAAAAATTATTCCATCTATCAAACCTACTTTCTTCATAATAATAATTCGAATTAGAAGGGTCATTATAATAGTCAAATTTAATAGGTGGCACTTTATTCTCAGCCCCCCCAAAATAAGCACTTTCTCCACCTTTACCAAAAGAATTTATTTCTTTTAAAGTAAGCCTACCCCCTTCATCATTGCCATTATCAGGATCAAGGTTATCTAAAGTATTAACAGCCAATTCATAATAATCATTTTTTAAAACAACTTCTTGTAAAATATCATCTTCAGCATAAATACCATTAGGATTATAAGCAACATTAGCTCTTGTCAAAACAAGTTTTACCAATCTAGGACGATAATCATTATTATAACAATCATTAGACTCTCCCCCATGGCCACAATCAGCTTCTCTTAAATCCTCCCTATCATTAGCGTAAATGAAATGTGCAGCATGAGTATCTGTAACTATTCTATTCAATAGTCTAGTTCTACTAAATGATTCACTATAAGAACGAATTCCTCCGGGAACTTCAATACAATCTTGAGAAGGATTAGCATCAAAAGGCAACCTACTTTTATATATTGGAGCACCTTCAAAATCTTCATTACTATATTCAAAATTTACAGTATTTCCCTCAACGGATGTAATTGATCCAATTCCCCAAGTAGTATAATATGGTTTTGTAAATGCCATTTCCATATAATTTCCAGGTTCATCAAAATTACAATCATTAGTTAGGGGATAAACAGTATTCTTAGTTTTCTTTGAAAAATGAGAAAATTGAATTCCAGAAGATTCCTCTCTAACACTCACTCCTTCCTCAAACAAATCATACTCATTATGAGATAAGGTCATTTCTACAATAGGTTCATCAAAACTATAAGTTGTTCCGTCAATACTTCTTATAGTAAATTCATTTATTAAATGTCCGTATATTTCATCATCTCCCTCAACAGTGCCAACAGTAATAGTAATTGGGTCTGCACATGAAGTTTCTATGTCCGCATTAGTAGCTGAATTACAAATACCTTCATTATTATGCTCATTAAGATGTCCATTACTATTTTGAACATGGAATATTTTAGTATTAGTAGTATCTCCTCCAGCAGCAACATATGAATTAGGACCATAAACTAACGGACCAGAATAACCAGCTCCGCTTAAAGAAAAAGAATCAGGAGAACCATAGTCAAATAAAGCTTTAAAATTACCATTTTGATAATCTGACCCATCTATATAATAAAAACCACTCATACTAGCAGAATAAGGAACATCTCTTATTTCTACAAAATCTTTAGTAAACACAGAATAATGTCCAGCAGCATAATAACTTAAGAATTTTTGGACTATTTGATATGCAATAATAACATTCCCACCATATTGACCTACGCCATCCGCATTTACCCCAGTAAGTTTACCCCAATTTGCTTTTGCATCTTTCGCCATATCAGAAATACCAATACTATCTTCTGCAATAGCAGCAACCACTCCCAGCCAATCAAATTTTAGATCATGATAAGAATAAGCAGCATATCTAAAAATCTTATCAAAAACCCATATATTATTATTTACATCATTACTTTTAAAATCATCAGGCAATCCCGACACATCTCTATTAACATTAGGTATATTCAACCCCCAACCCAAACCAACAGAACCAGATTGTTGATTCAAACTTATTCCAGAACCATAAGAAACAGTAATCGGGAAATCCATACCCCCACGCCCAGGAACAGTCATCAAAGGAATTGATAAACTCATATCCCCAGTATGTGTATTTACATTTCCATCTCCAACAACTTCAAACTTAGCATTAGTTGGAGCATCAAAACTATTAACATTATCAACATAAAACAAACTAATAATAAAAACATAAACTATTAACATAACCAAACTCTTCTTTAAATACATAAAAAAGAAATCAATATAATAATTTAAATACTTTTCGATGTATATAAATAAAGAAAATGCCAATAAACGCAGGATTCGAATACCAAAGATTAGAAAAAGAGTACGCAGTAACCAAAACTATCCAAGAAAAAATAATAATTCTACAAAAAATGCTTCAAGTCGGTCCAAAACATAAAGGAGCAGAAAAATTAAGAGATGACATCAAAAAGAAAATTTCAAAATACAAAGAACTAGTCCAAAAAGAAAAAGAGCAATCAAAAAAAAGAGGAAAAGGAATATCAATAAAAAAAGAAGGAGCAGCACAAGTAGTTCTAATAGGAGTTACAAATTCAGGAAAATCAACTCTCTTATCAAAAATCACAAACGCAAAACCAGAAATAGCAGATTACGAATTCACAACCAAAAAACCAGAAATGGGAACCATGAATTATAATGGAATAATAATCCAAGTAATAGAAACACCAGCAATAACAAAAAATTACATAAACAAAGAACACGGCCCAGCATATTTAGGCATAATAAGACACGCAGATCTAATTGTAATAGTATCAAGAACAAAACAAGATGAAAAATTAATTAAAAATGAATTAAAAGAAGTAAGCATCCAAGCTAAAAAAATAACATTAGACTCACAAGATGAAAATGCAAAAGAAAAAATCTGGAGAAATCTAAACTTAATATACGTCTACACAAAAATGCCAGGAAAAGAAAAAGACCAACCTCCAATATCATTACAAAAAAACTCAACAGTAAAAGACTTGGCCCTAAAAGTCCATAAAGATTTTATAAAAAACTTCGACTTCGCAAGAATATGGGGAAAAAGTGCTAAATTTGATGCTATGAGAACAGGATTAACACATAAATTACAAGAAAATGATATTGTAGAATTTCATCAAAAATAGATAAATTTATATATGTCCAAAATAATATACAAATGTATAGAAAAATGGACATATTAAAACATTTTTTGGAAGATAGTGAAAGAGAATTTCATATCAGAGAATTGGCTAGAATAGAAAAAAAATCACCAATGACTATAACTAAAGAACTTAATAAGTTAAAGCATGAAAATCTGCTTTTGTTTAAACCAGAAAGAAACCATTACTTATACAAAGCTAACGCAGAAAACTTAAAATTCAGATTATTGAAATTAAGTTATAATTTAAATAGAATATATGACTCGAATTTAATATCTTATTTAGAAAATAAATTCAACCACCCAGAAGCTATTATCCTCTTTGGATCTTTTAGAAAAGCAGAAGATATGCCAAAAAGCGATATAGACATCCTAATTATAAATCCAAGCAAAAAAGAAATAAATCTAACTGATTTTGAAAAAAGATTAGGGCACAAGATACAGCTATTTGTTCACTCTCAGAAAGAAATAGATGTTCTTAAAAAAAAGAACCCAGAATTATTAAATAATTTTATAAATGGAATTGTATTGTCTGGTTTCTTTGAGGTATTCAAATGAAATTTTCCAATTTTATAAGAGAGGGAAAAGCAAGAAAAATCCAAAAAGATTACCAATTAATTAAATCCTTAGTTTCTAGTACTGACAAGGACATAATGTTTTTAGAGAATATAAAAATAAATGATTTATCTGCAAGAAAAGTTGCTGTAAATTTATTACGATGTATTAAGATCAATCCTTGAAGCAATAGCAATATCAAAAGGATTTAAAATATATGAACATGAAGCTTATGCTTATTTTCTAAAAGAATTAAATGAACTAACCATAGCCGATAAATTTAATAGGCTAAGAAAAATAAGGAACTTGATAAATTATTATGGAGAATCCATATCTACAGAAGAAGCACTTAAAATTAAAAATGATGTTCTTAACCTAACTAAAACCTTAAAAAGTAAATATTTAACCTATAAATGAATTCAAAAACAGCAATTAAGCAATTAGAAGAATTAAAAAAACAAACGCCCAAAAAATTAAGATTAGCAGCAGAAAAATGGAAATATCCATGGAAAACTTTAATATCAACAATTTTATCTGCCAGAACAAGAGATGAAACAACAATAAAAGTATCATTAGAATTATACAAAAAATATCCAACAATAAAACAATTATCAAATGCAAGTATAGAAAGCATTCAAAAAACAATAAAACCAATAAACTTCTACAAAAATAAATCAAAAAATATTCTAAACTACTCTAATGAATTAATAAAAAATCATAAAGGGATACCATCACACGATTTTAATAAATTAATAAATTTACCTGGTGTCGGAAGAAAAACAGCAAACGTATTTCTTTCTGAGATAGGATACAACACAATAGGAGTTGATACTCATGTTTCCTACATCTCTCAAAAATTAGAATGGACAAATAATAAAAATCCTATAAAAATAGAAAGCGACTTAAAAAATCTATTCCCTAAAAAATACTGGAAAAATATAAATCCAATATTGGTAAGATTCGGAAAAACATATATAAGCAAAAGAAAAAAGATGAAATCTTAGATAATATCAAAAAAATAAAATAATTTATTTTTTCCCATAATAACTCATATGATATCTTTCTAATTCTGTACCTTTGCCTTCTACCAAAACCTTAAATCCTTCTTGTCTAAACACATTAAATATTCTTGATTTCATAGATTGGAATGGTATCAAGCCATTTACACCATAAAAAGTAACATCTAATGCTCTAACAGGACCTCCCCCCCGTCTATTTATAACTTCATGTAAACTGCTGCCAGGATCAGAAGCAAATGTAAGTCCATGTTTCTTCATTTGCTGACTTCTAATTCTTCTCTGCATTTCATCAGTTCTAGCAGCCCCTGTAATAATAGAAACAACTCCTAATTCATTAACAAGCCGATCATAAACTCCCTTATATGCTTTATAAGTCTCAATCTCAACAACAGGCAATCCAACATGTCTATAACCTGCTTTAATCCACGGCCTAGGATCTTTTAAATAAAAAGGGTCTATCTCTGCTAATTTAGGAATCATATTTATAACCTCTCTCTGTTTAGATTTAGGATAGCCCTTTAATATTCTATCAACTAAATCATCAGATAATGGTTTATAAGAAAGTTTCTCAAAGGGAAGAAAACGTCCAGCATATAAACTTACATCGTTATAATTAGTTCCATCACTTTCAGCTGCAGATTCAGGAACAGTATGAATAATATCTTCAACTCCTTCAACTGCTAATTGATCTGGCACAGAAAATTCAAATCTCTTATTGAAAATATCTTCTTCTCTCCCACTCGGATCCACATACTTCAAAGGATTATTTCCAACATAAGCATAAGGACTTACACTAGAACTAAATACTGGATCCACAGAAATAAATCTAGAAATTGAAGGATCATAATATCTAGCTCCATAATAATAAAGGTCTTCATCCTCTTCTTGCCCTGTAAATTTATAATTATTATCTAATCCTTCTTTACTTCCTTTCTCACTATAATCTTCTCCAAATGGATATTGAACACTCTTAGATATAATATCTCCATCTTCATTAGTTACTATTTTATTACTTCCTAAGAAATCTTGATTATAATAAGTAATATCATTTCCTTCCTTAGAAGCAACTAATCCATTTCCCCCATAAATATATATCTTTTCATTACTAGCAAGAGAGATAGGCATACATATAACTAACAATATTAAAAAAATCACACTCTTTTTCATAATATAAAATTAATATAAATAGAATATAAACTTTTCTAAATACTTTTTCTTAAGCTAGCTCTCAATTTTTTAACATCAACCTCAGCAACCTTGCCATAGGCTTTCTTCTCTAATAATCTAACTTCAACTTCTTTCTTTAAATTTTGCAATTGATCATAAAGAGCAGGATTTAGATTAGAATGATCACTAACATCTCCAAGAGACTTAAACAAACTAGGAAATAGTTTCAAAGATTCGCCATATTCTTCTCTTTCAATTAAATTATAAAGATTATGTAAATTCTCATCAAAATTTTCCTTATACACCATCGCATGATAAATATTTAAACAATTGTTATATTGATTGCTAATATATTCTAATAAAGCAGGAGCTCCCTTTCTCAATCTAATCATTTTAGTTTCAATATACAATAAAGTATCTCTAACTCTTTCTAAATCATTATCACTAATTAAAATATCAATCTCTTTAATTTTCATATACAAAATCAATTGATCTTTAATCAAAGAATAATCTTCTTCAAATTCAATTTTTTTTGTCAATTTCAATTTATTATAAGAATCACTAAAATCACTAAATCTAGCTAGAGCAGAATCAAACTTTCTTTTATTTAACAATTTATTTACTTCATCTCTTAATTTTTCAAAATTATTCCTCTTTTTCTTAAATAAAAACATATATTTAAAATTAAAAAAGAATTATATAAACATTTCTATAAAAACTTCAATATAATAAAACTTATATGTACAAGTCAACTATATAATAATATGAAAACAGGCGTAAAAGTTATGGATGCCATGACAAAATCTCCAGCAATAACAGATCCAGATTGTACTATCCATGACTGTGCACAAAAAATGCTCAAAGAACATGTAGGAAGTCTAATAGTAACTAAAGATAAAAAACTACTAGGAATAGTTACAGAAAGAGATTTATTGAAAAGAGTTCTAACAAAAAATATAGACATCAAAAAAACAACAATTAGAAAAGTCATGACAAATGATGTTACAACCATATCTCCAGAAACAGATATTTATGACGCAATGTTATTCATGAGCAGATATAACACAAGAAGACTTCCAGTATTGGATAAATCAGAAAATGTAGTTGGATTAATAACTCAAAAAGACATACTTAAAATACAACCGGATTTATATGATATACTAGCTGAGAAATTTAAAATAAGAGAAGAGGAAGAAAAACCACCAACAAGAAACTACATCCAAGGAATTTGTCAGTCTTGTGAATCTTATAACACTTTGTACAAAGTTGCCAAAAGATGGCTTTGTGAATCTTGTAGTAAAACATAAACTTTATTAAACCAAAAAAGTAATTCAAATGTGAAGTTTATGGATATAAAAATTAACTTAGGAGAAAGTCATCGTCTTAGGAAAATAGGAGCATTCAATTTCAACAATTTATATGAAGAAATGAGAGAATGGATAGATAATCATAAATATGAATTTGATGAAAAAGGATTCACCTCCAAAGATTTAGATACAGGAAAAGAGATCATAGTAGATTGGATTGGAGAAAGAGAAATAACAGATGAAATGAAATATATCTTTAAAATAAACTTCCTTCTTAAAAAAATCCTGCCAGCAGGAGAAGATTTAGTTAAAGGCATAATAGAAATATCTTTCAAAGCCAATTTAGAAGTAGATTACAGAAAAAAATGGGGACAGACTAAACTATCAAATTTCCTATTCAATTTATACACAAATTACATAATCAAACAAGAAAATAAAAGACACTATGGAAAATTATACAATGAAATAACAGAATTACATGATTTAGCAAAAGAAGTTCTAGAATTTTATAAATAATAAACTATTCATGATGTATAAGGTAAAACTTCAGCATAATCTAATTTACCAATTACATTAGAATCATAATCTATTCTAAATATTTTAGATTCATAAGCAGTCAATAAAGTATCACAATCATTAACAACAGAAATACCTTCAGTTCCAACAGTTTTAATCACATATTCAACATCTAAATTTTCTTCATTATAAATCACCAAACAATAAAAATCAGAACTCTCAATACCACACCTATCATCAGAATCAACACATTTTGTAAGATCCTTTATGTAATTAATTTCAAAATCAAAATATCTAAAATTAGAAAATTGTTGATTTTTAGCTGTATCAAAAACTCCAGAAACCCACAGATTAAAGATAACAGCAAAAACAATAACAACACCAATTAAAATAATACTAATAATAAATGGAGACATGCCTCTTTTATTCATACTAATATTAATCTTAATGTATTTATATAAGTTTTGAGCGGGCCCGATGGGATTCGAACCCACGACCTCATCCTTAGGAGGGATGCGCTCTAATCCAAGCTGAGCTACAGGCCCATAAAAATAGTAACAATATGTTCTTTTAAAGCTTTTTAAAAACTTAAGAAATTTCTTCTAAATTCTTTCTAAACTCTTTATACCAACCACTTTTCCTCTTAAAAGATCAAAACCATCTCTTGAATATCTTTCTTTTTTAGTATTCAGAACTATTAAATGATCTCCTATACTAGCCGGTACTATTGCAATTTGTTTCATATCTATTCTTGCTAAACTATCTGGTTG
>JBDRML010000014.1:0-6350 GCA_043812195.1 Candidatus Woesearchaeota archaeon
TTATTTTGTAAAAAAGTAGTGATTTCTCTAGTTTTTTTAGTTATAATAAGTTTGTTTACTTTTGCTTTGTATCATTCTGATGCGACTGTGGAAGTAACTGGAAATGTAATAAAAACTTTGGCAGGTGAATAAATATGGATGAAGAAAAAAAATACAATGATGAAAACGAAGGGGAAGATGCTCCTGAAGAAGAACCAGAAAATAATGAAGAAGATGAATCCCATGATGATTCCAGAAAAGAAAACAAATCTAGTAAAATTAATGGTTGGAAAATCTCAACTTTTGTGCTTGTAATTTTACTTGCAGTATCTATTTTTGCTGGCGGGGTTGGTTTAAACTTTGTTAGTGGAAATGCTGTTGCAGAAAATGCAGTTTTATTTATTAATGAAAACCTGTTACAAGGACAGTCTATAGCTACATTAGATAGTGTTGAGTCTGAAAATGGTGTTTACAAGGCTTTGATAAATGTTGCTGGACAATCAACTCCAGTGTATATAACTAAAGATGGAAATTTGATGTTTTTGCAGGCAATACCATTAACAGGTGAGTTAAGTCTTGATAATAATCAACAAAATAATCAAAATGACAATCAAGAACCATTACCTCCTGTAGATGTTCCAAAATCTGATAAACCTGTAGTTGAGGCATTTATTATGAGTCATTGCCCATTTGGTACACAGATTGAGAAAGGATTATTGCCAGTTGCAAAATTATTAGGTGATAATATTGACTTTGATATTAAATTTGTCTATTATGTAATGCATGGTGATACAGAGGTTTATGAGCAATTGAACCAATATTGTATACAAGAAGAACAAAATGACAAATATTTAGATTACTTAGAATGTTTCTTGACTGATGGTGATGGTGAAAGATGTTTGGCTGAAGTTGGAATTGATATGACAGCTTTAGAAGCTTGTACTGCTGCAGCTGATGAAGAATTTAGTATTACAGCAAACTTTGAAGACCAAGCAAGTTGGTTGAGTGGAAGGTACCCATTATTTAATACACATAAAGAAGATAATGAAAAATATGGTGTGGGTGGATCTCCAACATTAGTTATAAATGGTGAAAAAGTGTCTGCTGCAAGAGATTCTGCAAGCCTTTTAGATGCAGTTTGTGGAGCATTTAATGAAGCACCAGAAGAATGTAATACAGAGTTTGAATCTGAAACACCATCAACTGGGTTTGGATGGGATACAACATCTAGTAACAATTTAGCCACTTGTGGTTAAATTTTCTTTTTTTATTTTTTAAACATCATATTTATAATATTTCCATTTCCTTCATAAGATACTTCATAATTTGATTTATCTAAAGATTTTAATCCGTGGCCATATCCCTTAAAATATCTACAGATTCTTGATTTCATTTGGTTTATTTTTCTTTTGAAATTAAAACCCGGGCCACAATCTCTTAATCTTAAAATGCCTCCAGATTTTCCAGAAAATATTTTTATTGAAATTGGGAGATAAATTTGTTTGTTATTACCTCTTGTAAGAGCATTTTCTATTGCTGCACATATTGCATCCCTATCTTTACGGCTATACTTTTCATCCTCTCCTAATAAATCTTCCATTAAAGATTTCACATAATCTAAATTTTGGATATCTAAATACTTTTTTGTACATAAAAACCAACTTAATTTTTCATCTGGGATTATGTAATCAAATCTTTTAAAGCATGAGAATTCTATTTCTTCTAACATTGAATCTAAAGATTTTTTTACGAATACCACTTAACGAGTGTTCTTTGACTATTTTTAAATTTTTTGTATAATTAAACACCTAAAAACATTTAAATATAAATTAGTTTTTATTATAATATGCATGAAATCACTATAGCAAATAAAATAATAGAAGAAGCTAAAAAACAAGGCGCCAGTAAATCTATGAAAATTGAAGTTGGAGAATTGTGTGAATTAACTGCTTTGGAAATTGAAGAGGCTTTGAGGAAGCTTATTGATTGGAATCTTGAAGTTAATTTTGTTAAAAGTTTAGTTAAATGTTCATGTGGATATGAAGGTTCTGCTAGAATTGTCGAAAGAGGTCATGGTTTTTGCTACTTTAATTGTCCTTCTTGTGGTGGAAATCCAAAAGTATTAAAGGGTGGAGAGATTAATATAACTGGAGTTGAATAAGATGTGTTTAGCTATACCTGGAAAAATAATTGAAATTAAGGATGAAATTGCTACAGTGGATTATGGAAGTGAGAAAAGAGAAGCTAGGATAGTTGATGGAGATTTTAATGTTGATGATTACGTTATAGTTCAAGGTAAATTAGTTATTGAAAAAGTTCCTGAAGAGCAGGTTAGGGGCTGGTTAGAATTAGTTAAGAAAGATGGAAGTTGAAGTTTATTTTTTAAAATATTCATTTCCTTGTGCTTTTATTGCTAACCAAAGAGGAGTTATAAATTTTGAGGAGTTTAAGAGATTAGAAGATGCTGCTATAAATAATAAGGTTTTACCTAGAGAGTTTTTAGAGAAAGTTTTTGTTATGGCTTTTGGAAGAATTCAGAAATTAGCTGATGAATTAGGAAAAGATAAATGGAATTTTGATGTTATTAAAGAGTATTTTATTACTAGACATAATGATATTATTGATCAAGGATTCTCTTCTTATGCTAAGGCTCCTGAATCATTAAAGAATTTATGTAGAATTCATAAAGCTAAAGTTTTAGAGATTAGAGATGATTTCCTGATTGTTGAGTATGGTGGAAATCGTAAAAGGACTGTTATGAAATCTTTAGTTCCTGGTGTCTCTATCGGAGATTCTGTCAGTATTCATTATGGATATGCAGTTGAGATTTTGTAATTTTTCTTTTGGGAGTTCAATGTATAAAACTGTTGCTATAATTCCTAATGCTATTAATGATATTCCTATTAGTTGTGTTATTGCTAAAGTTGCGCTTAGGAAAAGTGATGATAATAGCATTGTGATTGGTGATCCTAATAGTAAAATTGAGGTTGCTACTGAAACTTTTATGTGTTTTAATCCGTTATAATAAGTTGTTACAAATAATAGTAATACTATTGATGTGATTATTGTCCAGAGAAATCCCTGTAATGGAATTTGAGGTATTAATGCGGCCTTGTTTGTCATAATTAAGAAAGTTAAGATGAATAAAGACCCAAAGAACATTCTTCCAAATGCAACAATATTTCCTGATAATTTTTTTAGTGTGTGTTTTGATAAAACATTTTCACCTGCCCATAAGATAGCAGCTGATAAAACTAATAATTCTCCTACTCCAAAAGTGAAAGAACTTAATTGTAATAGTAATAAATTTCCTACTAGTAATAATATTGCGGCTAAGAATATTTTTTTGTTTATTTTTTCTTTTAGAAATACTACTGCGAATAAAGAAGCATAAATAAAAAGTGTTTTGTGCATAAATGCTGCTGATGCTGCTGATGTTAAAGCTAATCCTTTAAAGAATAATAAGAAAGGAATTGATCCACCTATTAAACCTATTAAAACTAATAATACCCATTGTTTTTTTGTAATTGTTTTTATTGTCTTGAATTCTCTTGCTGCCAAAAGTATACTTAGTAAAAATACTGATACTATAACTCCTTTGAGAAATGTGAATACTGAAGAGTCTATGGTTGCTAAACTAAATTTATTTATGAAAATAGCAATTCCACTTATTATTGCTGTACCTAGAACTAATAATACCCCTTTTTTCTTGTTCATTAATGTAATTGAAACAAAAGTAATATATATAGGTTTCGTTTAAAATATGTATATGCAAAAAAAATTGAAGATTGGGTGGTTTTCTTTTTGTTGTTCTGAAGATTCTACTATTATTTTTACTGAATTAATGAATGATCATTTTAAAGAGTGGGTTAAAATAATTGAATTTCAACATGTTAGAGTTTTGAAAAAAAATAATAAATTAGAAGATTTGGATGTAGCTTTTGTTGAAGGTGCGATAGCAAGTGAGAAAGATGCTAAAATATTAAAAAAAATAAGAGCTAACTGTAAAAAATTAGTTGCTATTGGTGCTTGTGCTATTAATGGCATGCCGTCTGCGCAAAGAAATGAGTTTGATCCTAAAAGAAAAAAAGAAATTGAGTTTTTGATTGAGAGGTTCCATATGGCAAGAAAAGTTAGAACCTTAAAAGATATAGTGAAAGTTGATGAACAAGTTCCTGGATGTCCTATGAATGAAGAGACATTTTTAAAAGTCTTAAATAAATTGTTGAAGGAGTTCAAGATAAAATAATTATTATTCACAAAGTAAGAACCGATAAGTTTAAATATCAGTTGATACTATAAGTTATCATATGAAAAGAAATAATATCAAAGGGCAAGTTAAGAATTATTTTTTTATAAATCCAAAAAAAAGACTACGAGTAAGACATATAGAAAGGGAGCTTAAACTATCATTACCTTCTATTATTAGATATACAAGAGAATTAGAAAATGAAGGGATATTAAAAAGAGAAAAAATATCTGGGGCTGTTTTTTTCTCTGCTGATAGAGTATCAAAATCTTTTCTTCTTGAAAAAAAATTATATAATTTAAAATCTTTATATGAAAGTGGTTTAGTTGAATATTTAATAAATGAGTTAAGTAATCCAATTATAATTGTTTTTGGTTCTTATTCAAGAGGAGAAGATAATGAAGATAGTGATATTGACTTGTATATTGAAACTCCCTCTAAAAAGAAAATAAAATTAGAAAAATTTGAGAAAATATTAAGAAGAAAAATACAAGTTTTTGTTTGTTCTAATTTGAAACAGGTAAAAAATCCGCATCTAATGGATAATATAATAAATGGTATAACTCTTAATAATTTTATGGGGGTCTTTCAATGAAAGAGGCATCATGGAAAGATTGTTTAGATTCAAATTCTTCAATTAAAGTAACTCCTGACAAAAGTAAAAGCAAATCTTTAATCGAAACAGCTAAAGAAAGAATAGAATACTCAAATCGTGAGATAAATAAACAAAATGCAAATTATGTATTTGAAGGTTATTATTCTTCTATATTAGAAATTCTTCATGCATTGGTTCTTATTGATGGTTATAAAGTTAATAATCATGTCTGTTTGGGATATTATTTTAAGGAAATAGTAAAAAGAGATGATCTATTTATGATATTTGATGATTGTAGGTTTAAAAGAAATTCTTTAGTTTATTATGGTAAAAGGATGGATTTTGATATTGCAAAAGATGCAATAGAAAAGGCCAAAAAGCTTTTTAAGGAATTAAATAAAATAATTAGTGAGAAAAAATTAAAATGAAAGATGTCAATATAAATATACAAAATTTAAGTAAAATAGAAGGGCATGCCGATTTGGATGTTAAAGTTGTTAATGGAAAAGTTGAGAAAGTTAAAATTAAATTTACTGATAATAAAAGATTTTTTACTCAGGCTATTAGGGGGAGAAGCATTTTTGAAAATTTTAAATAAATGTTTAAAGGAGTTTAAAATATCTGGTAAAAAATTTTCTTAAAAACTTTTCTTATTTTTTTGTGATATTTGGTAATAAATTTACATTTATTATTAAAAACCAAATTATAATCAAATTTAATATTATAAACAAGGCTAAAATTGTTTTTCTTATTTCAATAAATTTGAGTTTGTTCATAATATACCACTAACAAGT
The DNA here is from genome assembly GCA_043812195.1 of Candidatus Woesearchaeota archaeon. Classification (GTDB taxonomy): domain Archaea; phylum Nanobdellota; class Nanobdellia; order SCGC-AAA011-G17; family PNOQ01; genus JBDRML01. The sequence goes on from JBDRML010000014.1 coordinate 5,618, forward strand.
TTAATAATAACTTTTATAAATTTTGTTTTATATTTTTAAAAAATGGTAAAACAATTACTCTCCTTTTTATTACTAATTATTATAGTTCTAGCGAGTATGTGTGATCTTGCTAATGCTAATGTGTTAGTTTCTGATGCTGGTGTTGAATATGATAAAGAAATACAATTTTTTTTTAAGGAATGGGTTCCAGTTATAGTTGAAGTAAAAGACTTTTCAAATATTACAATTGACTACAAAAATGATCCTGCCGAGATACAGGAAGCGAAAGATAATGAAAAAAGGGATATTTATAAAGAAACAATGAACTCTGTTTTATCAACGCTCTCAGATGAAGAATTTCAATTAAAAAGGGAATCTGAATGGGGAACATTTTTTTCTGGAAATATAACTAAAAAAGGATTTGATAAACTATTGAACGACCAAAGAGTAAAAAAGATTCAAGATAATTCAATAAAAGCCCATTTAAACTTAACAATAATAACTAAAGACCTTCCAAAATACATCATAACCCTTCTTTTATTTCTTATTTTGGTTTTAATTGTGTCGATATTTAAACTAAAAAGGAGGAACAGAAAATTAAAAAGACAACTTTAATATTCTTGCGGATCAATAAATCAGTGTGATGAACAAGAAATTGGATATGATTTCATAAGTTGTACTACTGGCGGTCAAAACTACTTTGCTGATCAATGTTCTTCAACATGTAGTGGAGAAGATAGGGGTGACAATATTT
>JBDRML010000015.1:0-43257 GCA_043812195.1 Candidatus Woesearchaeota archaeon
ATTTCGCACCTAAAACAACCTTTATAAATCTTATTTTTACTTCTAATTTCTATGGAAAAAGACGATACATTTATTTTAATGTCAATGAAAGATAAAAATTCAAAAGAGTTAGCTAATGCTATCTCAAATGAAACTTCAAGAAAAATAATTGCATATTTATCAGATAAGGATGAAGCAACAGAAACACAAATAGCAAAAGATCTTAATTTACCATTAACTACAATACATTACAATATAAAACTATTATTAAACTCTAAGTTAATACAATCAAAAGAATTCTACTGGAGTAAAAAAGGAAAAGAAATGTTAGTATACAAACTATCTAAGAAATTCATTATAATCGCACCATCAGATTCACCAGGTGCATTAGCAAGACTAAAAAGTCTTTTACCAATTACTTTATTAGCATTAATAGGTTCAGGCATAATTTATTTACTGCAAAAAGGAAAATCTGCAACAATCCAAAGTTTCGAAAAAATAATACCTATTTTAGATGAATCAGGAAATAAAATAGGAGAAACAGTAGATAGTATAACTAAAGGTACAGCAGGAGAAATGGCTTCAGACGCAGGATCACCATTAGTAAATAACATAAGTGGAAACATCCCTAACAAAGCAATCAGAATCATAGAAACAATAATACCAGAGCCAAATTATGCTTTATGGTTTTTACTAGGTGCTTTATTTATAATTCTTTTAGTATTTTTATTCAATTCGAGAAAAAAGAGATAACTTCAAACAAACTCGCAGTCAAAAAACCATTTATATATTTTTATTTCTATCCTTTCTTATAAAATTCCAAGGAGGAAAAAATGAAAAAAATATCAGCAATATTTGTTTTACTAGTATTCATAACTTTACCATTAACAAGTGCTAGTGAAACATTCACAGAAGAAACAATTTGTGGACCAAACGATATAGACTGTCATAGACCAAAAATGGATGTAGTTTTCATTATTGATTCAACAGGATCTATGCATGACGAAATAAGAACCATCAAAGAATTTTTAATCAACATAGTTGATGAAATTGAGAACGGTTATCCAAAACCAGATGTTAAAGTAGGAGTAGTAGTATACAGAGATTATCCAGATCAAGAAAGAGAATATCTCTACAAAAAATTAGATTTAACATCAGACCCAAATAAAGCAGTAGAATTCATAAAAGATATAGAAGCAATAGGTGGCGGTGATTATGAAGAAGCAGTTGAAGCTGGATTAGATGTGGCAATAAATAAACTTAACTGGAGAAGTAATGCTAAAAAAGTTATGTTGTTAATAGGGGATGCACCTCCAAAGCTTGAACCATATCATAACAACTATGGAAACTTCCCAGAATACTATGAAGGGGAATCTTATTTAATCCAAGAAAGACAATACACTTACAAAGATGCAATTAAAGACGCAAATGGAAGACAAATAACAATATACACAGCAGCAGGTTCTGGAATGAATTACAGAGGAATACAAATCTGGAAAGAGATAGCAAAAGGAACAGGCGGATCTTTCATAGAATTAGAATATCAGGTTAAAGATTTAGATCAGTATTATATAGAAGAAAGCATACCTGGTGAGTTTTTAGCAGAAGCAAAAGCTTCAAGAGATTACGATGCTGCAGATAACACAATAGTAACAAATAATGCCGGAGGATTTGCAAAAGCTGTTCTAAAAAAAGAAGCAGAATCTATTGGAGTAGAATATGAAAATCCTTTTGACGAGATAACAGGAGAAGCAACTAGAGAAAACAAAAACATATTTGTAGATTTTTGGGAAACCATAAAAAGTTTCCTTTCTTTTTAATTTTTTATTCTAAAACAGCCTTTATCCTTCTAATACCAGCAGCAATGCTTTGTTCTTTAACTATTTTAAAATGTCCTAGCTCTTTAGTATTATTTGCATGAGGACCACCACAGATTTCTTTAGAATAATTCCCAATAGAATAACAAATCACTTTCTTACCATATTTGGCTTCAAAGATTCCACTATATCCTTTCTTTTTAGCCAAATCATAATTCATTTCTTCTTTTTTAATTAGTAAAGATTCTTTTATTTTTTTATTAACCAGATCCTCAACTTTCTTAATCTCTTCATTAGTCATAGCCCTATCAAAATTAAAATCAAATCTCATTCTTTCAGAAGTTATATTGCTTCCTCTTTGTTCAATATCTTTACTCAAAACATCTTGCAAAGCCTTCAATAACAAATGAGTTGCAGTGTGATATTTTTTAGCCTCTTCAGTACTCTCACCCAAACCACCTTTAAATCTTTTTGTAGCACTTACAGAAGAAACCTTTCTATGTTTCGAAAATGCATTCTCATAACCTTTCCTATCAATCTTAAAACCTTTTTCTTCAGCCATCTCTTCAGTCAATTCAATTGGAAATCCATAAGTGTCATACAACTTAAACACATCACCACCAGGAATAGTTTTAGTTTTCAACTCTTTCATAACTTGTTCTAATAATCTAGTTCCTCTATTCAAACCTTTCAAAAATTTAGCATACTCTTCATCAATAATTTTCAAAATATAATCTTTCTTCTTAAGTTTAGGAAATTCATCTTTATACATATCAATAAACAACCCACAAAGAGATAAAACTTGTTCCTTAGCCAAACCTAATTTATTGCCATACCTAATCATTCTTCTAATAACTCTTCTTAAAACATATCCTTTATCAACTTTTTCAGGCACAACTCCGTCTCCAATAATAAATACAATAGCCCTACCATGATCTAAAATTATTCTCATAGCTTTATCAACTTCTTTATCCTTGCCAAATTTTTTCTTACATAATTTTTCTAATTTATTCAAAACAGGTTCAAACAAATCAGTCTCATAAACAGAATTCTTTTTCTGAAGCAACATAGCAAATCTTTCTAATCCAGCTCCAGTATCAACGCTACTAAAATCTAACTTTTTCAACTTACCTTCACTATCTCTATCAAACTCAATAAATACTAAATTCCAAAACTCAATAAATCGATCACAATCACATCCAGGTTTACAACTCTTTTTCTCACAACCCTTTCCAGTATCATAATACATTTCAGTGCAAGTTCCACAAGGACCAGTCGGACCTGCAGACCAAAAATTATCATCAACACCCAACTCAACAATTCTATTTTTAGGAATACCAATATTTTTCCATATTTTTATTGATTCATTATCTTTAGGAACACTTTTATCACCTTTAAACACACTAACCCATATTTTATTTTTATCAAATTTATATTTATTAACAATCAAATCCCATGCTAATTCAATAGTACCAAGTTTCCAATAATCTCCAATACTCCAATTACCCATCATAAAGAAAAATGTTAAGCTTCTTGCATTATCTCCCACTTTATCTATATCTCCAGTTCTAAAACATTTCTGAACAGAACATAATCTTCTAGAAGGGGGTCTTTCTAAACCTAAAAAATATTTCTTCAAAGGCTGCATTCCAGAATTAATAAATAAACTTGAAGGATCATCTTCTTCAGGAATCAAAGAAGCACTCTTCAATACTCTGTGTTTTTCTTTTACAAAATAATCTAAATATATATTTGATATATTTTTATAATTCATATCAAAAATAACCAGAAATTCTTATTTAAAGTTATCTATTTGTATAATAAATAATTTTAAAAAGCAAGCTAATATACTAAAATTTATTGAAAGAAAAATGGGATTAGAAAAGATACGAGAAGAAAAATTAAAGGAAACAATACAACGAGTATTAAAAGACGACATAAAACCAGCATATAAAAATAAATTTTATATGAACAAAAAGCTAAGTGAAAATAACAAAAAAATACTAGTAGACTTCTATAGGGATTTAGTATTAAGTAAAGTTCCATCAAAACATAGAAGAGCATTATCTCTACAGACACACCTATCATATATGAAAACTATAAGATTACTAGGATTATTTACTAACAAAGACTATAAAGAAATAGGAATGGAAGATGTAGATAAATATGTGATGTATTATATCGATAGAGGGTCTACACACGGAACATTAAACACTCTTAGAAAGTGTGTTAAAGTCTTCTTTCGGTGGTTAGGTAAACCAGAAATTGATGATGGTCTAAAAATTGAGCCAATGTTAATAAAAAGAAACAGAACTAGCGATTTGTTAACTAGTGAAGACATAAAGACTTTAGTTGGTGCATGTAAGAATTTAAGAGATAAAGTAATAATACAACTATTATATGATTCAGGTATGAGAGTTGGCGAATTATTAAATCTTAGAATAAAGGACATTAACTTTGATGACTATGGAGCTGAAATTGAATTAAAAGGAAAAACAGGAGAGAGAAAGATTAGAGTAGTAGATTCTGTTAGCATCCTTTTACAATTTATTAACCAACATCCATTTAAGAACGACAGGGAACATTGCTTGTTTTATTGTTTTGGTTCAAAAAAATTTGGTTCACCACTTGAAAGACCTAGTATTCATTCTCTTTTAAGAGAAGTTAAGGACAGAACTGGAATAGAGAAACCAACTAACCCACATAATTTTAGACATTCACACTTAGATTATTTAGGTAAATGTGGGTTTAATGAAAGAGATATAATGATGAGAGCAGGTTGGAAGACACCAGACATGGCTAAAGTTTATCTCCACTATGGAGAAGACCACACAAATAATAAATATGCTGAACTGAAAGGAAAGACAATTATTAAACAGGAACTAAAGACTAATGAATTACAAGCAGTCATTTGTAAGAGGTGTCAGCAAACTAATAACTTTGATAACTTATATTGTTCTAAATGTGGGTTTGCACTAGGAAAATCACTAAAAGACATTAAAGAAAAACAGGACAACTTCTTATTAAACCTACAAGATGAAATTAGAAAGCTTAAAGGTGCCATTAATAATATAGGTGAATCACATCTACTTAACCCACCTATCAAAATGATTAATGAGTTGGAGGTTAATTAAAATGAGCAATCTATGTGAAGTATGTAATAAAAGAATTAAAGACAAATGGAAACAAATAACTTTGAATGTAAAAACAAAAGAATATTATGTATGTAGTGATAAGTGTTGTTTGAAATTTGTAGAGAAAATAGAAATGTAATTTTTTTATTCTTTATTCTTTTTTCTTTTCTTTAATTTTTTTTGTAACCATCTAATAAAGAGATGCATTCCTACAAATCCTAATATTGTGAATACAATACTTACTATTGCAGTTGGCCAATCTGTTGGTAGGTTTGACATATAATTATTATAATTATAGTTATTATAAACGTTTTTGTTTTAAGGAACCGATCGGAGATATAATAATGTTTAGAGATGTTGGTCTGTGCAAAATAAGGTATTAAACATTCAGTTCTAAGTTTAAATCACATTGAACCTATTTAAAAATAAGTTGCTGAGAGTGTGATAGGTGTATTATATATCTAATTTAAATACACCTATAGTTGAATTATATGTTTTCGAAAAGGATCTAACAGGGTGAAACTATATGCTCCCTAGTGAATCCTACAGCTATGCTGTCATAGGATTATGAGTATCACCATTTCTTTCGGCTTTTAATTTCTTGAATATGATTAGAGCTACATCCACATCATTCTGTGTCAAGCTTCCTTCTAATGTCAGAGTTAACTCTGGTGTTACAATATTCACACTCTTTTTAAGAGCTTCAATTTCAGATTTATCTTTAAGAAATAGAACGCGTTGTTCTAGTATTTCTATTCTCTTCTTTAAACTATATTCTTTATCTTTTGTTTTAGGGCTTGTCATACTCTTAACTTCCTTGCTAGTTGTAGTTTGGTTGTAAAATAGTTAGAATGCATATAACAACAGAATCTTTCAGTATCATATGAATGTTTAGACGATAAATTATCTAAAGCTATGTCTAGTTTGTCTACCTTGATTTTCTTTCCACAATAAATACATCTCCTACTACTATTATCTTCTACCAATTTGTTAGACATTTCTTTATATTTTTTCATTGGCTAGTGTTAGTTTGTGTAATAAGTCTCTAATATCTAATAGAGCGATTAGGATTCCGTCTGATGTGGATAATGCTCCTATTTCTTTATCTTCTAGTAGACTATTTTTTGTGTCCATTAAGTTGGTGGTGTCCTCCCATTTTGGTAAATGTGAATTTCATTAGTAGGGACTCCATAATACTCATTATTACTCATATACAACTTTTTCCGGTTGGTCTTCTTATATATCCCTCCAATCCAAAAATGAGTAATATGAGTAATAATGAAGAATAGGGGACTCCTATTGATATTATTAATAATTTTACTAAAAATTTTAATACTCATAATACTCATATTACTAACTATCTTTTTAGATATTAATTCATTTTGAAAAAGAATAATATGTGTAATAATTTTCATATTTTAATTTACCCCTCTCTTTAATGTCAATCCTAGAATATGTCTACTAGTAGTATATTCATTAGTAATTTCATTTTTTACATTCTTAGGTCTTATCTCCCAACCTAATTTTTTAAGTCTCTTACTCAATTCAATTTTTGAAATAGTGTTCTTATTATTTTTCTTCAAGAATGACAGGTAAGATATATAAAAAGTAGAAAAGTCTATACTATCATTTGAATCATTACATACACATTCTTTTGAGATAAATATTTCTTCTTGTGTTATTGCTCTCTCATTGTATCTTTGTCTTCTTATATTAAAATCCCCATCATTAGTAAATATTCGTTCTATATATAACTTCTTAGCAAGTCTTAAACATTTCTTAGCTAGATTCCTATATTCTTCTTCTGGTATTTTTGATAGTACATCTTTTTCTTTAGTAAAAGTATTAGGAAAATCAATAATCTTAACTCTTCTAAAGAAACCATCAGAATCATCTTCAGATTTAGGAATCTTATTAGTAGGAATAAGAAACTTAGCATAATTAATAATATCAAATAATGCACCACCTTTATACTCAGCAGGTAACGAATCTTCACCACTACCTCTCTTCAAAATATCTGATTTTTTTATTTCATCAACTTCAGTTTCTGATAATGTGACTACTAGTTTTTTATGAAATTTAGTAGTCTCAAATCTTGGATTATTCATTAACATTTCAATACTTGAAGAAGTTACATTATGAGAACCAATAAATTTTTCTAAAAGTTTATCAAATGTAGATTTACCATTTGCTCCACTTCCAAAGAAAAAGAAAACTCTATGAATAAAATATTGGGGTACACAGCAAAAAGCCAAAATTTCATATAGTTCTTGCTTATGTTCTTCACCTACCCAACTAATAAATAAATTATCAATCTTAGGAGTGTCTTCACTATCACCAACATCAAACATAATAGGATTAGTAACAAAATGTTTAGGTTCAGCTTCCATAATTTCATCTGTTTCTATATCATATATTTTATTTTTAAATTGAATCCAAGTATTTTTAGATTCTGATGGAGTATATTTTCTCCCTAATTGTTTTAGAACATTCAATATTTCAGTTCTAGATTTTGTTTCTATAATCCCTACTTTCATTAAATCTCTAATTTTATTTAAAATTGTTATTTCATCTATTGTTTCATAACAGAATTTTTCACTATTCCAAAACCAAAATCTTTTATTTTCATCATAAAAAAATGGTTGATGTTTATAAAATTCTTCTGCTTGTCCCCATCTACCAAATGAATTAAAAGAATTTTTAACTTCTTTATCCATTTCTTCTTTTCTTTCTGCTAGTTGTTTATGTATATGTTCTGAACCTAATCTAATTTTTTTTGATACTTCATCATAATCGGTTGTTATATATGGCAATTCTTTTTTAATCTCTGTAAGTCTTTCTCTTAATTGATTTTCAGCAGCACCTCTAATATAGTTTCTAATTTTACCTCTGTCTTCAGCTCCTAGGTTTGTTAGTTGGGGTAGTATGTCATTTTCTATTTCTTTCTTTAAATCATTGAAATCAATTTCAGTAGTCATTTTCTAGTCTCCGTTCTAAAATCAATAGTAGTATCTTCTATACTGAGAATATATTTTTTATTTATTGAGTGTATCTTATTACCAGTCTTAAAGGTAATCCAATCTTGATCTTCACGTAAAATTAAACCAAATAGAACTTTTACTTCATTATTGATAGTATCAATTTTAATTTTTTTACATTTCATTTTATATTTCTCTCTACATTTATTTTAATCTTTCAACCTAGAACTTAAATCTTGAATCTTATCTAAAATTAATAATCACATCTGCTTTTTAAAATTATTTATTAAGATCTTATGAGAAAATACAAACCCATGAAGATTTCGGTAGTTATGCTTGTGTATAAGCAATAAAGAAGAAGCTTTAAAGAAATATGATAGCTTAAAATAAAAATCACTAGATTGATATTTTTAGGTACTATATGTCAAATCGCAACCTTTTTAAGACTTAATATTTCCTTAAAAATCATAGATTTAAGGTTTAATATGTCAAGAAGACACAAATATAAGCAACACAAAAGTAGAAGTGGAAGTTTGTTAAGAAATAGAACTTTAATCAGAACAATCTTGATTATTATTTGTTTGGTTTTATTAAGTATTTTTTTGATTACATTTAACACGAATATCTTTATTGCTCTAGCATTTGTAGGACTTATTCTATTTATTTATTGGGAAAGTACATTAACACTAGAAGAAAAGAGAAGGAGAGCTGAGAAACAAGCCAAACAAAGAGAAGAAAGAGAGCATTACAAAAGAGTTGAGAAAGAGGCTTATATTTCTGGAAGAGCTCAAGAAAGAGGTAGAATGAGAGCTGAGAGAGATGAAGTTCAAAGAAAAGCAGAAGTGGAATACCAAAAAAAACTTAGGAAAAAAATGTTTGGGGGTTGGAGATGAATAAAACATATTTATTCTTAGGAATTGTGATTGTGCTTATTGTTCTTGGTGGGTTTGGAATGGTGGGCGTAATAGGTTATTTATTAGGGGTATTTGCAGTTATATACATTCTTTATTGGATTTTTTTAAGACCTGTAGTAAAACATAAGGGTTGGGAATGCGAATTCTGTTCAAGAAAGTTTTCAACAGAAGTGGGAGCAGAAAAACACGAAAAGAAATGTAGTAAGAGGAAGAAGAAATGAATAAAACACTATTAATTGGTATAATCCTATTAGCAGTTGTTATTTCTGGTTGTGATTATGAAAGCACAGATTATACAAAAGGAAACTTAGACGGAGATACAAACACAAACACTATATTGGAAGAAACAAGTTTAGAAATAATCAACCACGAACTTAAAAGCGAAACAACTTATTCAATAAAAACTTGGTTTGTTGAAGGGACAGCCAAGAATACAGGCACAACAACCATAGAAATGGCTACAATTAAAGTAAGGTTCTTTGATGAAGACGGAACTTTAATTGAAAACGGGTTTGATGTAGTTTCTGATTTAGACCCAGATATGACTTTTAAGTTTAAAGTTTCTTTTATGGGAGATATTATGGCTGAAGATAAACCAGCTGATTATGATATCGCTATTGAAGGATTGGATTATTAAGGTTTAAGATGTCAAAAACTGAAAAGGAAGGAATTGGATTTTTCTTAGGATTATTTATAGTCACGCTATTTGTTAGCTCACTTTTTAGTCTTGGACTTTCCATTTCGACCTTTGAAAATGTTGGTTATTCAGGTTTAGGTGAAGCTATCGGAACTTCTATTTTATTTTTTTTAGCAGGGTTATTTATGTATAGAATAAAACCTTATGCTGTAGAATTCACAAAAATAGTTTTGAGTGTTGTTCTTGTTGAAAATGTTATTTTACTAATATTTTTCCCAAGTGAGATTACTACTTTGTCTTCATTACCTTATTATATAATTTGGCTTTTCTTCCTTCAATATTCCAAAAATGTTGAAAGGGTGTATGGACATCTAAAAGAAAAGAAAGAAGGAACTCAAATTTGGCCTATTTTAGCTATAGTCTTTTCATTTACAGCATTTGTTCACGCTTTTGTGTTTGGTATTATTGCTTTGAAAAGAATATCAAAGAATAGAAAATTAAAAGGTATGGGTATTGCTGTAATTGGAATAATAATTTCAGTAATAGTTTTAATTATGATAATGTTATTGGGGGCTTTTGAAGGTTTTACTGAAGAATTAGATAATATTGAAGAAGCGTCTCTTGAAGGAGAAATGGTATGTAATGATTTTTGTCTTGGTGTCGAGGGAACAGAAACCTATTTAGCTTATGTAAATTTAGATAAAACAATCTGTGAATGTTATGATAGTCAAGAAAATACATTAGAATCAATAGAGTTTTCAGAGTCGGATATCGAATCAAGATATGAAGAGATTGTAAATGAATTAACAGGATATACTTGTGAGTATAACGCATATAATTGCGCCGATTTCTCAACTCACGATGAGGCACAAGCACTATTTGAAGTGTGTGGTGGAATATTTAACGATGTTCATTATTTAGACGGCGATGATGACGGAATAGCTTGCGAGAGTTTACCTTAAAAATGGACGAATTCATATTTTGGCTTATCTTTATTGCTTTAATAGTTATTATTGGAAATCAAACACGAGAACGTCAAGAAAGAGAAACAAAAGGTATGACTAAAAAACAAAAAGCAAAATATTTTAATGAGATTAAAAAACAGCAAAAAGAGGAATGGGGAAAGGTTTTAGGGTGGATAATACTTATTGTGCTCATTTTGATTAGTTTGTTTATTGGTTTGACTTAAATCACAAGCTTTTTAAGACTTAACTTTTCACAAATGTTTATAGATTTAAGGTTTAAGAATGGCTGAAACAATAAAAATAAACAATTGGTTTAAATCTCTTATTTTTTTCTTAGGATATCCAATACACGCTTCAATCTTTATGTTATTTGCTTTAGGAAAAATGGGAGACGATTTAGACAATCCTAAAGAAGAATATCATACTTTTGAGCCCTGGGTTAAAAATGTTGTAATTAAACAAAGTATTGACAAGATTAAATACACTTTAGGATTGATAACTTTTGGCCTTATAGTTTTGTTAATACTTGGGTTTTTGTTGAGTTGGTGAACTAAAAATGAATATACAAGATATAGTAATATTTTTACTACCTTCAAACCCTGTGGATTTGTTAGTAAAGATATTAATTATATGGATAATAGTGCATATAATAAGAAAGAATTGGAAGAGGAAGAAAAAATGAGCAACATAATAGATTTAGTAATAATTCTAAATCATTTATAAACACCTAACCCTAATTCCTTTAAATTTATACGTTCTGAGAAACAACATCCAATAACCCACTACATTAATCAACGAAATAGACCAATCTATGAACAAAAGAAAGCTTTTTATATTTATCAATTAAATTTGATGTATGGATAGAGTGTTTGCATTATCTTTGGTTGTATTTTTCTTAATTTTTATTAATGGATGTTCTGAATCTGAATTTGTTGATAAACCAGATAAATTATACAAAGATATTTCTTGGGAATATGATAAATATCCTCAATTTACTTTTGGAGTTCAGGAAAGCGTGAGTCCAATAAAATTAGATTTAGTAGATGCTGTTATAGTTAAAAGAGATGCAACTTATTATGGGATAGATAATGCTATGAGAATTGGTGCTCCTTGTTCTGCTACGCCAGATAAAATAGATTTTTGTATGAATGCTAAGAAAGCATCGGATATTTTTGGGAATAAGGAAGCTACTCTTTATGTAGCAATAAATATAGAATGGAATATTGATTTATCTGAAGAAGGAGAACCAATAGAAAACTTAATAGCAGAAACAAATGCTAAAAAAATATACAAATTTGATACTTCCATACCACAAACAGATGAAGATGGGTTTGTAGATGATATGGATTTAGTAGATGATACTTGGTGCTGGATTTGGACTGATGCATGGGAATATGGTGCTAATAAACCAAAATGTGAAGAGTATATATCAACTCTCAAAACAAATTATTAAATAATAATCAAAAGAAATCAACTGGAAATAAAAATAAATCTACATAAGCTATATAATAAATTAACCTTCTATCATCTCAAAATTGTTAAACATTAATAGTTGGCTTTCATATATTTTAAAATAATATTGTTCAAGTAATATACTGTAATCGTTAACCCAACTATTGTATTCATAAATTAAATCATTATATTGATTAACATAAAATTGAGAATATTGCCAATCAAATATTCTAGTTATTTTTGCCAAATCTTCATCAATTTCACCAAGTTTTTCATATATTCTATCTAGTTCTAATCCAATCTCATCAATTTCTAAATATTTATTTTCTAAATTATTTGCTAAATCAACTCCATACTTGTTTTCATAATATGTTTTACCATCGCTAAATTTATGATATTCTTGATTTGTTAGTTCCCCTTCTGAACCAATTGGAGTAAATTGTGTAGTTTCGACAAAACAAATTTGTTTAGAATTATACTCAAAATTACCTTCTTCACAAGCAATACCCATTAATGCATGAGGTAAATTTTCAGAATCTCCAAAAATCAAATATGTTTCGAAACCTAAATTTTTTGCGATATTTATTAGAATTACTGTTTTATCTAAACAATTTCCATTTTCTTCATAAAGAGTTTCATATGGATACTTGTTTGACCAATCGTCACCCAAATCATAAGGTATCGCTTGAACAAAAATTGTAGCTATTTCTAAAATTTCATGGTCAGAATAGCCAGCATCTCTCAATTTAATAAAATCTCTAGAAATAAAATCAACAAAATTATTATTATACGGATCATCAAAATACCTGCTTTCATAATAATTATCACCATAATAACAATCTTGGTTTTTTAACTTAGAAGAAAATTCATATAAATCATTAAACAATCTAATTATATAAGAAAACTCATAATTTTCGTAATTAAATCTATATTTTGGCTCAAAATAATTAGTAAAATTTATATCCGTATATTTTGATTCACAATAATCTAAATATCCATCATCATCATATCCTGGAATTAATTCTAATTCATTAATTTCTGGTGAAAGTCTAACGTCTGCTCCGATTGCATAATCAAAGGAATAATATTTGGGGGAATAGTATATCCTAGTCATCCTATCATAATATTCTTCAAATGATTCAATTTCTCTTTCAGAATAAACTAAATCACTTGTAGTAAAATTATAAATATCATCAGGGTTTGTTCCACTATAAATATCACAGCCACCAATAAATAAACTAATAGAAATAATTAAAATCATCCAAACTGCTTCTTTTTTCATAATTTATTTTAGAATTATATATATTTAAATTTAACCACTAAGCAATTCAATTTTGATTCAAAAGAAAGATTTTTATATTTTTTGGGTGGTAATTATTTAGGTGGTACCTAACATTGACTTTGACAGTTTTGTTAGTTCTCCATCTCCATTACAAACTAATGCATATGGAAGGCTAATTCCTTGAGTAGTATCTATTCTAATAGCATAAATAACAATTGGAAATATTTTTTCAACATATGTGCTCATTCCTTCTCTACCAAATTGTACATCATAAGTTTGAAGACCAAAAATCATACTACCTCTCCATATGTTAAAATACTCTTCTGCATCGGAATCATTATTAAATTCTTCTTTATCTAAGATTTTTATTTGATGATTATTTTTTAATTCAAATATTCTTATAGCGTCATCTATAGAATTATCACATTTATCCATTAATATTTCTTCTTGAATATCTTGATTTTTGTCGTCTATAAATGTTTCATAATCTGGCCTATATTCTTTATCTCCAGAATCTTCTTGTATTTCTTCTACTATTTTAATTTCTTTTACTTCAAGATAGTATCTTCCATTGTATACTCTACTGTCATCTCTTAAATAAGCAGTAATTTTAACATTTTTGCCTAAATATGTATTATCTGCATCTGTAAGTATATTTGCTATAATTTCTTCTCTATCTTTTTGAGTTAAACAAATATTATAATTTTTTATGTTATCAATATTACATTCTGTTAAAACCCCTGTAGTCTTAATAAATTTATTTATATATGATTCAACATTTCTTATTATTTCTATAAGTTCTTTTTCTTGAGGGATAGTTGATGAAATGATTGCAATGATGCTAAATATCACTAAAGTTGTTATAATAATTGGCACAATTGGGCTTAATTTTTTCTTTTTTGGTGAATAATTATGAGTTTGTTTTTTCCTCTTTACTATTTCCTCTTTCCTCTTTTTACTTTTATTGCTCTTTTCAATTTTAGGGTGATATGAATTATGTTTATAATTTGGTTGATAATTTTGTTCTTCTTGTAACCTTTGATGTTTGGAACCTAATAAAGATTTAAGAGCTTCGCCATATTTAGCTTCTTGTTTTTCCTCCTTTTCTATTATTTTATTTTGATATACTAAACAAGGGTGACCTTTTATATCTGTTAAGTTATTAAAATCTGCTAGTTTTGGTTCAATAGCTTTTTTATGTTTTTTGCAATATAATTTTTTGCAATATTTACATTTATATTTTCCAATTTCTTTACATGAATGATAATAGCATTCATTCTTTTTGATCCTTCTTTTTAAATTCTTTATATTTTTTGATTTTTCAGTAATATGAACTGTTCCTGCTGGAGGAGACCACATAGTTCTTTTTACACTTGCGTGTGTAGTGTGGAAATTTGGATCATGTGACCGATTAATCAAATGTGTTGTTTCATGTGAAGCAGTTTCTTCTATTTTATCAAAACTCATATTTTTAAGAATTTTCTTAGATATACAAATCAGGTTTTGTTCTATGTGGATGTGCGCTATTTCTTCTTCATTAAATGGGCATTCTGTATCCCAAAATTTAACCGCAGGCACCCTGACGCCCAATAATCTTGCAGTTTCCTTTACTACAGCTAAAAATCGCTTTTCTTTTAGTTTATAAAATGAATTCTGATGGGTCTTCATTTTAAAAATAAATGAATAAAAACACATAAAAATCTTTCTAAATGTTGCACGGAATAGGATAATAGTGTAAGATAGAAAATTCTTATCACGGACAAGGTTTTGGTTATGTTGAGCAATAAATCAAACCAAATTAAGATTGTTTAAAGATAGTCGTTCATTTTTTAACCAAAAGTCTTGCTAAGTTTATACTTCCCCACAATATAAGCACATAAATCAAGTATCTAAAAAAATTAACAATCGCTATTGAAAACCCACCAAGAGCTAATCCCATACCCATTATTAAAAGCATTATTCCAACAATCCCCATAAATATTCTATTTAATGTATCTTGCTTTTTCTTAGCTATTTTCTTTCACCTCACAATAATCTTCATCATCATCATCATACGTAAAAACACATTTACAATAAGCAATTTTGTCTTCTAATCTTGGTTTATCTTCTAAAGTTCTATATATTCTACAAGTAGTATCTGATATTGGTTCTCCATCTATAATTACACTACTTTTTGCACACCAATATTTACAATCATTTTCTAATTGATTTAACTCACTTTCACTAACTTTAGTAATTTCTACAATCACAAAGAAAATGAGTATAACTAAAAATATCCCTATAGCAATATGTGGTATCTTTGATTTTTTCTTTTTAGGCATTTTATTTCTCTTTCTTCAACTTCTTTCTTTTATATCCATGTGACATCCATCCAATACTTTCATCTTTTCTTTGTTTGACTTTCCTGTCTAAATAATTCTTTCTTTTAGCCATTTTAACTCTCCTTATCCTTAAACTTACCACAAACTTCGCACTTCATAGATTGTCTAAACTTACCATTTCCAATGTTAATATATCCTCCTATCTTAATCCACTTATGTCCTTTAAATAAACATTTAATTCCCATCTTTAAGGTAAGCTTTCACAAGCTACTCCATCTCCATCTCCATCTAAATAGTGAACATCATATCCGCACTTTTCAAGCATAACTTGGGCTTGGGCTTGTGTAGAAAAATCAGCACAATTGTATTTGTTGTAAGAACAATCTGAGTCTACTGCTCTTTTTTCTTTGTAATACCCATCATAATTATCTTCATATAAACTTCTCTCATATCTACTTTCCATCATTTCACTTGAAATGAACATAGAAATTATAAAATAAAATGCTAAAATTCCCATAATCCAACCCCACCAACTTCCTTTCTTATTCATTTTTTCGCCTTCTCAATAACTTCTTTAGCGAGATTTTTAATTTCTTTATCAAGCACTTTCTTCTGTTCATTTTTATCCAATTTTTGAAAAGCTAATCTTTTATCATATTCAACAAATGTGTTTCTAAGCATAGCTTCTTGTTCGTCTAACTTATCTTGTTTCTTTGGTTCTAAAAAACCACATATAATAAAAATAACCCCCAAAGAATACAATAACAATATGAATGGTTCATAAATTTCAGACATAACACAACTTTGAACTTCATATGAAGTTGCAGGGTCAATACCATAAGAACTTTGGCAAGGTATATTGTAAAATTTATCAATAGTTGAAAAACTACTGCCAGCTATTATAAAAAAGATTCCCAAAATAAACCATTGTTTTCTATTCATTTATTTCTCCTTCTTTCCTTTCTTATTCACCCTACAATAATCTTCTCTCATTACAGAAGGTCTAACTAATTTTAATGCACCTTTGAAATCTTCATCTGTGATTTTTAATTTGTCTAATGTTTCTTTTGGTATTGTTTGATTATCTTTTAATTTAATCTCTAGAAGTTTTCTTCTGATAGCATTCATAGTTGCTTCTTTTGCTAGTAATTGTAAGTCTGCTCCAACAAACCCTTGTGTATTTTTTGCTAGTTCTTCTAGGTCTACTGATTTTGTCAAAGGCATGTTTTTTGTGTGGATTTTTAATATATCTAACCTTCCTTTCTTATCTGGAACATAAAACACTATTTCTCTATCAAATCTTCCTGGTCTTCTTAATTCAGGATCTAATGAGTTTGGTTTGTTTGTTGCTCCAATAACTACAACCCCTGCTCTTTTGTTTAGACCATCCATCATAGCTAATAATTGTGCTACTACTCTTTTTTCTACTTCACCATATGTTTCTTTTCTTTTTGATGCTATTACATCTATTTGATCTATGAAAATAATAGAAGGCGCTTTTTCAGTTGCTTCTTCAAATATTTTTCTTATTCTTTTTTCAGATTCTCCGTAAAATTTATTCATAATTTCTGGACTATTGACTAAAATGAAATTAGCTTCTGATTCATTTGCTACTGCTTCAGCTAATAGAGTCTTACCTGTTCCAGGTGGACCGTGTAATAAAACCCCTTTAATAGTTTTACTTCCTAATTTTTGGAATATTTCTGGGTGTGTTAATGGTAATTCTACCATTTCTCTTATTTTTTTAATTTCATCATCTAACCCACCTACATCTTCGTAAGTTACATCTAGAAGTAATTCGTCTTCTGTTATCTGCATTGCTTTTGGACTTACTTTTATTTCTGTGTTTTCTGTTATGATTATTGGTATTCCTACTGGTTTAGTTTTTATTACCTTAAATTTTAAGTCTCCAATTGACCCTGTAAACTCTTGTGCAAAAGTTTCAAATATGTCATTAAATGGAGTTCCTGAGCATGTGGATTTTCTTCTTTTTTTATCATTTAAAGCAACTATGTCTCCTTTAACTATAACTCTTCCTAAAAGACCTTTTGTGAATACACTTGGGTCTGCTTGAATCATGATACCTTGCTGTGAAGGTGCTACTGTGATTTTTTTAGCTTCTTTGACCTGTGCTTTATTCACATTTACGATGGAACCTATCTCAGTTAAAGAGTTTCTTCTTAAAATATTATCCATCCTAATTGTTTGTTCTTTTTCATCTGACGGATATGCTCTGTCTACAATTCCAACGGTTTTTCTTCCACCTTCTATTTTAACTATATCTCCTGCTCTAACATCTATTTCTTTCATAAATTTAGATGATATTCTAACAATACCTGTATTATTTTCTTCTGGTGCTGAATCTTTGACTTTCAAAGCTACACATCTTGGTGATTTTTTATTGTGGGTTTCAAAGAAATCTTTTGTTGCTTTTGTTTCGATTGGTTTGTAATCTTTTCCTAATGTTTTATCAAGATATTCCTTTTTACATTTCTTTTCGTGTTTTAGAGTCTCTTTTTCAGTATCAAATACTTTATCACAAAATTCGCACATTTTCCCTTGTTTTTCTTTGAACTCTTTTTCGTGTTTTTCAGCTTCGTGTTTTTCAGCTTCTTTTTTTGTATCAAATCCTTTATCACAATATTCACATTCCCAATTTGCCATCTCATTTCATCTCCCTTATAACCAATTCACCCCTTTCATTCAAAACAATAGAAACCTCATCTTTAGGTTTCCAACCTTTCAATTGAGCTATTTGTTTAGGAACAACTACAGCTAATGAGTTTCCTATTCTTTGTATTTTTCTGGTTAGTTCAATTTTTCCTTTCATTTTTAATTTCCTGTAATCTTAAGTTCATTTTTATGAAAAAATGTTGGGGTTGATTCTTTTTTCCCAATGTTTATTTTGTACCCGTAAACAGTAATTTCCCCATTAAATTTATTTTCTCCATTAACTTTTCCATTTACTCTAATTTTTTTAATCCCTTTTAAAGATTTTACAACGTTTAATTTATAATCAAAATTTTGTTTACTACCAAAATTTCCAGTAACAAAAGAAATTGTACTAATTGATTGCCCTATCCAAGCTGGAAGTGTAATTAGGTAAGATTCCCATTCTTTAACAGTTGGTTCTAAGATTTTTACCCTTTTTAATTTTTTAATGTCAGATAAAACTCTTTTTAATTCATTAATCTTATCTTTATTCTCTTTTTTCCATTCTTTGTTTAATTCAGGAACTTCTCCAAGATGTTTTTCATAATTTATAACATTTTTTTTAATTATGCTTTTTTTATCTTCATTTAATCTTTTAAAATCTAACCCTTCCTCATTCATATATTTTTTTAAAAAATTATCTCCATCTGGTTTAATTAAATTTCGCATACATTGATTACATACTTTTTTTCTCTGTATACGAGTAAAAAAACCTAATTTCTTTTTACAATGTTCACAAACTTCCATTTTTAGCCACTAATAGTACTAACAGAAATATTTATATATTTAATGAATTCCCTTATTATAACAGAATTAATTCAAGGACAACGAATTATTATGTTAGTCTCTCCTGAGGCTTATATAAATAGTGAACATTTAACCCTAAATTCATTAGAATTTATACGTTCTGAGAAACCCCATCCAATAATGTAGATTAAACAATGAAATATTCTAATCTATAATCAAAAGAAAAGCTTTTTATACCTCAAAATGGGCTTAAAATTAGTAAAAATGGCTAAAAAAACACTAAAAATAGTAGTAATTATGGTTTTAGTAGTTTTAGCTATGTCCATATTTATTATAAATTTCACAGAGGAAAAAGGAAACCTAAAAGTTATACAAGAAGATAAAATGGAAGAAAAAATTATAGCAGGAGATAGAGTCCCTATAACTATAGGAAAAGGTAATACTGACAAAGGCCGTGTAGAACCAACATCGGAAGAAGATAGAATTAAAGAACTATTAGAATCTATGGGCTATCAAACTGAATTACCTAGCATACCTAATAATTATGAAAATTCAATTACAAATAATGAAGAAGACAATACTTTTGAATTTGATATAGAATATTGGAAAAAAAGATTATTAGAAGTAGATATATAAAAAGAGGAGAAAAATGACAAATATAGATGATATAATAGAAAGTACATGTATTGGAGTACTAACAGACTTTTTATGAGATTTTGAGCCAAATTATATATTTCGTTTTAGATATTCTTTGACCGGGGCAGCAACTGTTTTTTCATTGATATTTTTGGTTATACAATATTTAGTTCTAAACCAATCTGATAGCTTCTTTATACCTCTACTTGAATTACAGCTACCACAACAAATAGTTATATCTTGTATTTTCATTCCATCTTTCCAGTAAAATGGTCCGTCAAATTTCAAATGTTCAATAGTTGCAGAATCTTTTTGGTTGTCTCTAGTGTAGGGGTCAATCATTGTTTTATGACAATATACACATTTCTTATCTCTTGCACGGATTTTTAGCAATTCTTGATCAGGGATTCCAAAATTATTACTCATACAATTTTATTATTGTATGAGATTTATAAATCTTCTTATCTATGTCAATATTTATTATAAATTTTACAGAGGAAAAAGGAGAATTAAAAGTTTTATATGAAGAAGAAAAGAAGAAGAAAAGAAAATTAACAGGAGTAACCCCTAGATTTTCAAGAACTCAAGACTTTAGTAAGCAAGTATCACAAATGTTAGGTATATAATCATTTACTCTGTGTGGTAGTGGAGTTTTAGTATTCTCCACTACCTAGATAAAAACACTAAGAACTAATTGTTTCTCTTTGGAAAGTTCTTCACCATTTATTTTATAATACCCCTTATACTCAAAATTAGATTCATCATACTTAAAAAAACAATCATCACTTTTTTTTCTATACACCATTTTACATATTTTACATCTGTATATTCCTCTATCAAAAACAGAATCCCATTCTGCGAATACATTTCTACCTTTACAACATTCTATATTAGGATTTGAATCAAACTTCATAGAAGTGAAATCAGGCTCTAATTTTTAAAATTATTGCTGACTAAACACTATTGTTTTGTTTGTATAGCAAAATGGAACGATTTATATATTTAATTATTTATCATTCTTATTAACAAATAATTTAATGGAGGCATAAAACTATAGTATATTAGTTAATAAAAATGAAAGTTTTTATTTAAAACTTTCTCTTAACCAAGCCTATCTAACTTAGCTTTTATTTGATCTATTTCTCTATCCAAGTCACTTTTAGCCTTAACAACATGTTTTCTCTGAGCAACAATGGCTTTGCTTTTTCTAACAGTATTCACATCATCACCAACATGTGGAAAATGTCTTCTAAAAGCCATTTCTTCTCTGTGTATTCTTCCCATAATTAATTTAAGTTTCTTAACATAAAGCATCTTCTTTTCTTTAATTCTCTTATAACTTTCCCACCTTTTCAATAAAGTAGTTGCCACCACAGCAGCTTCAAGAATATTCTTTCTAGTAACACTAGGAGTATCTATTTTTACAAATTGTATATTATCTTCTCTATGCCCAGTCAATTTAACCCTCGAATAGCTTTTTATCAACCATTAATAATCTATCTTTAATCTTACCTATGTCATCTCTCCACTTTTCAAGCTCTCTATTCTCCTCTTCTCTTAACCGATTAATTTCATTTAAGAGAGAATCAGCGTTTTTGCATAGTTCTTTAATGATTTCTAAATTATCAAGTGCATCTCTATATTTATCTATTTTAATAAATACAGGTTTACCACCAATTGCCCTTGCTGGCATAGGTCTAGAAGGGGGCATAGATTGAGGTCCCATACTACCACCACTCATAACAGGCATTCTAATCCCCATAGGTGTCATTTGTGGCTTTCTAAGAGGAATATCACTATTAATACCCATCACTTTAGGAGTTCCACCAACTTCGGCCTTTATAGAACCAATTTCACTCTCATAACTAGGAAAATTACTCTTTTTTTGCCCATAACTAGGTAATTCAGGCAAATTAGGCATTAATTTATCAAGACTTTGATTATCAAAATCATCAGAAACAGCCCTTTCCTCTTTTTTATCCTTTTTTTTGTCAAATAAGCCCATATATAACACCTCCAATAAGTAAGTATAATCTAAACTAAAACTAATAAAAAGCTTTCCTTATTATTATACTGTAGTAACTCCAAAAAATTTAAAAGAATATCCCTAAAAAACAAAGCTTTTTAAACCACCAAAATAAGGAGTTATAGGGGAAATTAAATGAAATTAAATCAAAACAAGGTAGATGAACTTATCTTAAATAGGATAGGTGAAGACGTAGTTGATATAGTCAGATTTCTCATAAAAAAAGGAGAAAACATCTCAGAATTCATAATTGCTGAAAAACTAGATATCCCAATTAATCAAATAAGAAACATGCTTTATAGGTTACAACAACAAAATCTTGTTACTTTCATGAGAAAAAAAGATAAGAAAAAAGGTTGGTATATCTATTACTGGACATTTAATGATAGTCAAGCAGTGTTACTAGAAAAATCTCTAAAAACAGAGAAAATAGATTCATTAAAACAAAGATTAGGAAAAGAAGAAACAGAAGAATTTTTTGTTTGTCCAAAAAAATGTATAAGATTAACATTAATGAGAGCATTAGAAGGAAATTTCAAATGTCCTGAATGTGATAGAATTTTAAAACAAGCTAATAACAAAAAAGTAATAAAAGAAATAAGAAGAGAGCTTGAAGAATTAGAAGGCGCACAAGAAGCAATTGCAGCTGCTTAATTAAATAAAATGTTTAAAAAATTATTACCATTAACATTAGTAGCTTTAGTAGGATTAGCACCAAACGTAGCTGCAAAGATTGATGCTAGAGCCAAAGCAGGAATTGGAACATCATCAGATTCCAATAATTCATTTCATGCATACATTGGTGCAACATTTTCTCAAAAACTAGGAAAAGGGGTATCAATTGGGTTAGATATGGGTGCTCTATTAGAAAATACTAACTCTGAAACAAGCTATGGTGCAAAATTGGAAGAAGAGTTTAAAAATTATTCGTTAGGAATAACTTCCGGATTATCAAAAATTAGGTTAAGTAAAACGCTACACATTTCAGATTCCAAAATAAGTGAGCCAATTCCTGAAAATACATACTTTATTAATGCAGAGATAGGTAGAAAAATATCAGAAAAAGCTAGGATAAAAGCCGTATATCAAAAAAATTTTGTAAGTGAAGAGATTTCTAATAATAATTATCCATTACACAGAGTTTCTTTAGGATTAGAAACTTTATTTTAATAAAATCTATCTATCTTTCTAAACAATTTGCTTCTCTCTCCATCCAATCCCAGTTAGAGGTATAATACTCAAGTCCACCAAAACTACCAGTACTAATCCCATGAATTAAATAAGGCATATTTCTCCCCAACAAATTACCTTTAATATTTTCAAGCCCATATAATTTTATTCCAAAAATAGAAGGGTTATAATTTGGTCCTATTGAACTACCTATGCTAAATTGATTTTTTGATTGTAAATTATGGATAAATTCATGCCTAAAAGTAGCCATGATATTTTTTCTACTTCCCATAAATTCTTTATAATCTAAATAACTTATAGCTCCACCATAAAAACCAGATTCTCCAGCATAAAATCCGCTCTTTGTAGAAGAAGATTTACCAAAAGATTTTCTAGTGAATATCGGAACCCCCGTTTCTAAAGAACTACTTAAATCAAACTTATTACCTTCTTCCCCAGCAAAACTTATCAAATCAAATGTCCTTGCTAAATTAAGCCCAGGTTCAAACCCTTCTTTACTAAAAGATAAAGTAAACATTAAATAATCAAGTTGTATTTCAGTAAGGGGATTTTTATTTTGAATTACATTAGATCTAATCGAACTTAAAAAATTCTCTGCTAATCCAGCAAATAAAAAATCAGAATTAGAACTCGCACCTTTCCCCACATTTCTTTTAATCTCGAAAGATCCTAAACCTGTCAAACTACCATAGAAAGTGTTTTTTAAAATATCTTTAGCTGAATCTCCTCTATAAATTCCAGCAAATAGAGGAAATGCAGCAGAAATACCAATGTTCCATGTTCTTAGATTGCCTTCACTTGGTTCTTCTCTCCAATTTCCACTAGGATCCACATACTTCAAAGGATTATTATTAACATAAGCATAAGGACTTACACCAGAAGAATACATAGGATCTAAAGAAATAAATCTAGCTATTGAAGGATCATAATATCTAGCTCCATAATAATATAAATCTTCATCTTCTTCCTGTCCAGTAAACTTATAATTATTTTCCAATCCTTCTTTATTTCCTTCTTCACTAAAATCCTCACCAAAAGGATACTGAACATTCTTACTAATTATTTCACCATCTTCATCACTAACTATTTTATTGCTTCCTAAGAAATCCTGAGAATAATAAGTAACATCTTCACCTTCTTTACTAGCAATTAACCCATCACCACCATAAATATAGATTTTTTCATTACTAGCAAAAGAAATTGGCATAAAACAAACTAACAATATTAAAATCATCAGCAATTTTTTCATGTAATAAATAAAGAACTAAGGTTTATATAAATTTATCCACCAGGAGGACCAAATAAAACCTTAGCACCATCTAAAGGTCCAAATGGAATCATATTAAATATAAATAATATCAAATTAATCATTCTTGTCATCTTCCAACCAGATTTTTGAGTTCTGTTTAAATTATGACGAGTCTTTAATACTATAGTTGCAGCTAACCATAAAAGTGCATTAATTACAGGACCAGCCAATGCAATCAACCTATAAGCAGTCGGATTAGCAAATGCAGCAGTTCCTATTTCTACAAATCCAGGAGCAACTAAAATAAATGGAGATCCAACTAATTTTAAAATAACACCAATAGCCAATCCTAATGGAAATAATTGAAATGTAGCATCAAAACCAAAACCCATAGCTACAAATTTATGAGCCAATTCATGTAAAACAATAGCAGGAGCAGTAATTAAAACAGCAAATCCTAAATCTCTCCAATAAAACTTTTTTCTTTTTTTACCCATTTCATAAACAGTTTTCGCCCTATATGTAAATGCACCACTAAATATATATCCAATTATTAAACTCAAAATTACAAAATACAAAATTTCAGTGAATGTTATTAAAGCCATTTGATCAATCTTTCTTGTGTTTTAATTCTATTCAAAAGCTTACTATTCTTTAAAATACTTTCTATATCAATTCCAAATTTCTTTTTCAAAACAGCCTTTCCATAATTCAATAATAGTTCCTTATCGCTAAAGATTAAAGGTCTGCTAGCTAGAGATTTTTTAGCAGCCTCACGACAAGTCCAAACACCTAAAGGAAATTCATCTTCTTCAGTTATAATCCTAATTACAATAACACCAGCTTGATTTCTCATCTGAAATAATTTTTCAACTATCGGCAATCTAGCAGCATAGTAAGCTCCCGCCGTCTCATCAACATATTTTTTTCTTCCATCAAAATCCTCAAAATCAGTAGCATAAAATTTTCCAGTCTTACTCCATGGGTTACTTTTCAAAGGAGATTCCATCTCAAACAATTCAAAACCCCAAACATCCTTAAACATCATAATCAAATAATGATTTCCCATATAGCCTCCAAAAAAAGCACTAGGTTCAACCTCATCAAAATGTCTAATTTCATTAAGAAATTTCTTAGTAATAGAATCATCCGTAGCCGTAATACTCCATCTTGTGGGCACTAATTTTCTATTTTTCTTCAGACCAAACAAACCAATAGACAAAGCCTTAGACAAAAAATTTTCACTAACACCTTTATTATATAAACTAAACAAAGCATCTACAGATTTTAAATCATTATCAGAAACAACTTTATCAACCTTAGTTTCAATTTTAGGATTACTAGTTAATTTTATCCTATTAACAGTCGCACTATTATTTATAGGACTAGTAATATAATTCATCATCAAAGTTTTCGAAGGTTTATTTTTTAAATTTACTTCCATATCAACCGGCTTATAAGCCATTCCGACTTCTTGAGCAACATCTAACAATTTTCCTTTAAAACTTTTGATCCCACTCTTGAATCTGGAATTAATCAAATTACTTCTTAATCTCAATACGTCTCTAGCACTTAAATTTCTATAAGCCCATTCTTCCGGAGCATCATATAACCAAGACCTTTCATCAATTTTAACAGGACTCATAACACCAACATTAACATTAGGATATCCGAATCTACCAACAAACACAGTTGGAGGACTATTTCCACAAAAATCAGTACCTTCCAAATTAATACTCTCTACATTAAACTTTACAATATCCCTGCTAGAATAACCTACCCCCATTTTAACTATAAAGGTAAACCAAATTTATATAAATATCTTTTTTAAAATATAATACATGTTCAATTTACATCCACCCAATTTAAAATTTATATTTAGCAAAGAACTATCAGAAATATATATTTCAATCATGATAAGGGCACTTGCAGTATCTATGCTTGCTATCTTTATTCCAATCTATTTTTTTAAAGATTTAAATTATTCAATTCAAAATATTCTTTATTTTTATATAATAGTATTTTTAACTATTGCAATATTTAGTCCACTAGCAGGAAAATTAATATCAAGAATAGGATTCAAACATAACATATTATTAAGTACTTTCTTCTTCATCATCGCATTTCTATTACTTAATTTATTAAAAATTCAAAACAGCCAAGATCTGTTCTATTTTATACCAATTATATTTGGAATTGGAAACGCCTTGTATTGGAATTCATTTCATATAGATTTAGCAAAATACAGTAAAAAGGGATATCGTGGAGAACAGATAGCAGCATGGCAAGTACTTGCAGGTATATCAGCTATAATAGGTCCATTAGTAGCGGGTTTAATTCTAAAATTCTATTCATTTAATGTATTGTTTATAGTTGGAAGCTTCATCTTTCTCATATCAGTTATTCCATTATTCTTTTCAAAAGATCAACATATAAAATTTAAATTTTCATACAAATACATCTTAAAAAAAGAACATTTTAAAGAAGGACTTACTTTTGCTGTAACAGGAATCAAGCAAGTAGTCTTAACTATTTTATGGCCTTTTTTCATTTATTTAATAGTTCTTGATTATCTCAAATTTGGATCAGTAATGACTGCTATAAACATTTTAGCCTTAATAACTTATGGGACAATAGGAAAGTTATCAGACATCAAAAAATCTGAAATACTACTTAAATTTGGCGCAATAATCCACTTAACTATATCTTTAGTTATGGGTTTTATAAAGACAATAATTCAAATAATCGGAGCATCTGTATTTATAATATCTGGAATATATTTAACAGAATTAAATACAACAAAAAAAGCATATGAAACTGCCAAAAACTCCTCAAACCTAGCAGGCTATATGGTTTTTAGAGAAGTCGTATTAAATATAGGGAGAGCATTATTAACCCTAATTTTCTTGATTTTAGTAAGTATTCCATTATCAATACAAACATCTTTCATAATAATATTTATTATCTCTGGTTTATCAGGATTAATCCACATAATCAGACCAAGAAAATGAAAAATCATCAAAACAAAAAATAAGCAACCTTTATAAATCATAAATTTTCACAAAAACTAACATGTTATACCAAAAAATTAGACAACTATGGAAAAGGCCTTCTCCAGAACTATTAAGAGAAAGACTTATCCAATGGAGAAAAGAACCTTCAATTATAAGAGTTGAAAAGCCAACAAGACTAGACAGGGCTAGATCTTTAGGTTACAAAGCAAAGCACGGTTTTGTTATTGTTAGAACCAGATTATTAAGGGGTGGAAGACAAAGAGAATTATTCAAAAGTGGTAGAAGATCAAAACACAGAAGAAGAAAGAAAATCGTAGGAAAAAACTATCAAACAATAGCAGAAGAAAGAGTAGCCAAAAAATTCAAAAATATGGAAGTTCTAAATTCATATCCATTAGCAAAAGATGGAAAACAAGTTTGGTTTGAAATAATTTTAGTAGATCCAATGCACCCAAGAATTCAAACAGATAAAAACATAAAATGGATTACAAGACCAGCAAATCAATCTAGAGTTCACAGAGGCCTAACATCAGCAGGTAAGAAATCTAGAGGTTTAAGAAAGAAAGGCCAAGGTGCAGAAAAGATAAGACCAAGTCAAAGAGCAAACAAAAGAAGAGCTAAATAGAGTATAACGTAACAGCAGGATAATAAGCTCCCGCTAAAATACAATATTTATTTTCTAAATCCTTTAGGCATTCAATTTTTTCTTCTCTTGTTTTTAAAACAGACATTTGAGTAATATTCATATCTGGAACAGAACTAATCACTCTTAGTTTTGCTTCAACACCAATAGGGTCTCCAGAGCGTAAATACAATGCATCTAGTAAGTCTTGGTCATCATCATAAATTACCATAATAGTAGAACAATGATAACATATTTAAAACTATCTTTTTGATCTAATAAGATCTATAAAAACTAAATTTAGGTCCTCTACTAAACCATCTTTTAAACATCTTTTTATTAATTAAATACAATACTCCACCAAATATAACTAAAGCAAATAAAAACAATAAAAATACAGTGCCTAATAAAATAAACAAACCACCCACAATAGGAGCAGCCAATGCTAACAAAATCTTATTTCCTACTTTCATCCTGGCATTAGTTAATAACATAAGCGTAATCAAACTTATCAGTCCAGCCATATAAAGAACAATTTCCTTGACCATATCAAAAAGCATATAAAGTTAGAATATAAACTTTTCTATCCATGATAACAAAATCTGAATTAGACGAGATTAGAGAATATTTAAGAAAAGCAGAGAATCCATTATTTTTCTTTGATGATGATCAGGATGGATTATGTTCTTATTTATTATTAAAAAAATACATAGATAAAGGAAAAGGAGTAGTAGTAAAAGCAGAGCCAATATTAAGTGAAAAATTATTGCATAAAGTAAAAGAGATATCTCCAGATTATATTTTTGTTCTAGATATACCAGAAATTACTCAAGAATTTGTAGATTCTGTAAATGTTCCTATAATTTGGTTAGATCATCATGAAATATATGACATAAAAGGAGTTCATTATTATAATTCTAGAGTACACAATCCAAAAGACAACAGACCAACATCATATTGGGCATATAAAATAACAAATCAAAATATGTGGATATCAGCAATAGGTGTAATATCAGACTGGTATATACCAGAATTTGTAAAAGAGTTTGAAGCATCTTATCCAAATATTCTACCTAAAAATGCAAAAGATCCAGCAGAAATTATGTACGAATCAAAGTTCGGCAAACTTACAAGATTATTTTCACTATTACTTAAAGGAAAAACAAGCGACGTAAATAAATCAATATCAATATTATCAAAAATTGAGTCTCCAATAGAATTATTAAATCAAGAAACCTCAAAAGCAAAATACTTATTCAAAAGAGTAAAGAAGTTAGAAGAAGAATATCAAAAAGTTTTAGAGTATTGTCTTAAACAAAAATCAAAAGACAAAGTATTAGTAATCACTTATCCAATAACAAAAACATCATTCACAAGCGAAATATCAAACGAATTAATGTACAAAAATAAAAATAAAGTAATAATAGTTGCAAGAGAAAGTAATGATAGAATAAAATTAAGTATTAGAAGTCAAAAAATAAAAGTAACAGAAGCATTAAGAAAAGCAATAGAAGGATTAGATGGCTATGGAGGTGGGCACGATTTAGCATGTGGAGGAAATATTTCAAAAGAAGATTTTCCAGAATTTTTAGAAAAGTTTAAAAGTTTGTTAAATTAAAATTCTTATAACATGAAAAAATTAATATTATTCATACTTTTAATTTCAATAATTCCACTAACTTCAGCTCAGATAGAAAATTATAATGATTACACAGAATTAACAATAGATTACTCTTTAAACACAGATTTAGTCTTAATAGGATCTTCAATGAATTTTTTAGAAGCAGAACTTTTTTTAATACCTTTGAACAATAATAGACAAGAAGTACAACAATTAAATATAAATTCAAATCCAACTGCAAATATTAATCAAGATTCAGATAAAATCACTTACAGATGGACAAATTACAATCCAACATTAAGTTTTGGATATAATTCAAGAATTAAAACTAAAAATATTTTATATCCAGTTAGCAAATCATCTTTTCCAATTCTATCAGTACCATCAGAAAACGAACAATATCTACAAGCAGGAGAAACAATAGATATAACGCCTGCAATAGTTAACAAAGCAGCAGAAATAATAGAAGGTGAAACAGATTTGTACACAGTAGTTTTCAAATTAGCAGACTGGACAAAAACTAATATTAATTATGATTTAAACACACTTACTGCAGAAGCAGCACAAAAATCTTCTTGGGTATTAAATAATAAAGAAGGTGTATGTGATGAAATAACATCATTATTCATATCTTTCTTAAGATCTATAGGAATTCCAGCGAGATTTGTTTCAGGCTCAGTATATTCAAATATAAATTATAGATTTGAAAATCATGGTTGGGCAGAAGTTTACTTTCCAGGGCAAGGATGGATTCCATATGATGTTACATTTGGTCAATATGGATGGGTAGATCCTTCACACTTAGAATTATCAAAAACTCTAGACTCAAAAGTATCATCAGTTAAGTATAGATGGGAGTCAACAAAGTTAGACATAGAGTCAAATCCATTAGAAAGAGAAATAGTAATAAAAAACCAAGGTTCAAAAATAGATCCAATATTTGATATAGATTTAGAAATACTAAAAAACGAAGTAGGTCCAGGAAGTTATATCCCTTTCAGAGCCAAAGTTTCAAACCCTTATGATAAATATCTATCAGATTCATTACATGTAACAAAAGCACCTGCAGCCCTAAACCAAAACCAACAGCAAGTCCTATTAAAACCAAGTCAAGAAAATTCTGTATTCTGGATAGTTCAAGTACCAAATGATTTATTGCCAAATAGAATATACACATCAAAAATAGAAGTCAAAGATTTATTTGAATCATCAGATGAAAAAGATTTACAATTTGCAGATTCTTTTGAAGTTTTCACAGAAGAAGAAGCTCTAGATTTAATTGAAAAACTACAAGAAAAAGAAGAAAAATCATATTCAGAAGAGTTATCTTTAAATTGTGGGCCCTCAAAAAGCTATTATTATTTATTTGAACAACCAGAAATAACATGCAATTTACAAAATATAGGAAACACCTTATTAAACAATGTTAACTTATGTATAAATTCTCAATGTCAATCAACAGAACTAAAGATAGCAGAAAAACAGGAAATAAAATTCCAAATAACACAAGAACAAGCTAAAAATGAGTTAATAGCAACAGCAACTTTTAATGATAAAACTCTACAATCTTATGTTAATATAAAAATTTTAGAAAAACCAGATTTAGTAATAACAGGTTTAGATTATCCACAAGAAGTTAATTTCGGAGAAGATTTCATAATGTCTTTTATACTAACTTCAGAAGCAGAAGTTCAGGACGTTTCCATAGAAATAAATAATCTAGATCATATAATGATAGAAAAACAAGAAAGAGCTGAAGAAATAAGAATAGAAACAAGCTCAAAATACTTCATATCAAACATAATAGACATAAAAGTAAAATATAAAGATGAATATGGATCACCATTTGAAGTAACACAGCAAGCTCAGATAAAGATTTTAAATACACCTTGGTATGAAAAAATATTAAACTTCTTTAGAAATTTATTTTAAAATAATTTTTATTTGTCTAAAATCACAAGAGAAAAAAATTTAAAAGCCATTTAACTCCTAATGCTATGAAAATTGGAGATTACAAAATTCAGCTTCCAAAAGGAAGTTATATCTCAGGAAGAGATATCCACAGACTACCAAACGATTTAGAAAAAATAGCAGATAATCTCAAACAAGAAGAAGAAACAGAAAGAATAATTACAATCATATTAAGTGAAGATGGAAAAAACAGCATAATTGGATATTACGTTTTAGATCAATATAAATCTACAAAGATGCTTAATAGAGAACGCCACATATATTGCCATGAAATAGATAATTACCAAAGAAAATAATTCTAAATTAATTAGAGAAAAATGAAAAAAGAAGGTTTATTTACAAACCTTCCAATTAACTTTAACTGGTTTATCAACTTTTAAACCAACAGAATCGCCTTTCTTAGCACTAGCTATTTTTTTATGCTCCACCTGCATAGAACTTACTTTTTGCTCAAAAGCATCTTCGCCATCACCTATAGTAATTTTATCTCCAGCCTTTAAAGTACCTTTCAAATCAATCACTGCAACACTAATTTTATCAAAATAATGACTTATTTTTCCAATTTCTTTAGCTGCCATTAGAGTTACCTCCCTAATACAATAAAATACTATTAATATATAAAACTTATTAATTAGTAGCTCTTAGCAACATAAACAATATGTTTAGCTTTTTTATTACAAATAACACACTTTTGACCTGTTTTTACTTTGTCTTCTTTTGGATATAAAGTGCCACTCACATTACCACCTTCAGTTTCTGTTTTAAGAGTTTCAGCACATTTTTCTCCATCTAAATTCATAGAACAAAAAGGTATCTTGATAAAACCACGATATTTTTTAATAACATCTTTTAATTCTTTAAGAGACTCCACAGTTCTTGTGCTGTCTTTAAAGTATTTTTTAGCTTTGTTTTTTATATCCTCATCTAATTTCAAAGAATATTTTTTAATATCATTTTTTAAACTACTAAGTTCAATTTTTCTTTTTTTTGGTTCTGTTCTAAGGGATAATGTCAAAAACCTCCCCTTTAATTCTTTAGGGCCAATCTCTATTCTCAAAGGGACACCAAAGAGTTCCCAATGGTTATATTTAAATCCAGGACTTCCTTCACTACAATCTAACTTTACCCGATAACCAACTTTTTTTAAGTCAGATTCTATTTTTTTAGCTTTAGAAATAATTCTTTCATTCTCTTTTTGATTTTTAGAAAAAGTTACAGGAATTATAACTATTTGCAAGGGTGCCATATCAAATGGGATTATTAAGCCGTTATCATCACCATGAATCCCTATCAATGCAGCCATTATTCTCCAAATTCCAGGACCAAAACAAGTTTGCCATGCATAAACTTTATTCTCTTCATTATTCAATACTTTTATATTATATGCTTTCGCGAAATTTTGACCTAAATCATGAGTTGAAGCTAATTGATTTCGTTTTCCATCTGGCATTAAAGTATCTGGAGTATAGGTATTATCAGCACCCTTAAATTTATCCCATTGAGGTCTTTTAAAATATAAGAAAGGTATCTTTACCTTATCATGTATCACTTTTTTACAAGTTTCTAAATCATCTTGAATTTGTTTTTCTACCTCATTATGTGTATTAAAAACATCATGAGTCTCAAAAAATAAGAACTCCCTTCCTCTTAAAAAAGGCCTAGTAGTCATTTCATTTCTATAAACAGACATTCTGCTTTGGTAACCTTTGAAAGGTAAATCTTTATGGCTTCTAAACCACAAAGAATACATTGGGTATATCTGAGCTTCTCCTGTAGGCCTCAATGCAAATCTTTCTTCTAATTTTTTGTTTCCACCATGCGTAACCCAAAAGACTTCCGGATTAAACCCTGCATGTTCCTTTTCCTTTATTAAATCTTTTTCCTTAACAGATATAGGAAATAAAAACTGCTGATGTCCTTGCTTTTCAACCTCTTTTTCAAGATAATCATATATCTTTTTAATAATAAAAAATCCCCAAGGTCTATGAACTAAAAAACCTTGAATTCCAAATCTAGTATCTCCTAGTTCAGCTTTCTGTATAACTTGAGTGTACCACTCTGAGAAATTATCAGACTTCTTTACTGTAATTCCATGCGATTCTTTTTTTTCCATCAGACAATTCTTTATTTGGTGATTTTTAAAAGTTTCTAAATATTATGGGTCTAGAGGGATTCGAACCCCCGATCTTTCGGTCCGAAGCCGAACATTTTATCCAGACTAAACTATAGACCCACATAATAAAAAGCAGTTTTTAGTTTAAAAAAGCTTCTAAATCCAAAAAGTTTATATAAACCAAATTCTAAAAAAGTAATAAGAGGTAAAATGGCATTTTATACTGAAACACTATTGGCAGATTCAGAATTGGTAGCTTTCTTTCTAAATCTGGGAATAGTTGGAATAATAATATCATTTTTAATAATAATATTCTGGATATACATTTTAGTTGATTTACTAAAAAGAGATTTCAAAAAAGACATTGACAAATTAATATGGTTCATTTTATTATTAACTACATTCTTTTTTGGAGCAGTCTTATATTATTTCATAGTAAAGACTAATAAAAAGAAAACTAATAAAAAAAATAACCAAAACAAATAAATACTCTTATTCTAATTTTTGATTAATGAACAACAATAATACTCACACATATAAGGCAGTAGCTGTATTAGCAGGAACAGTAGTTGGTGCAGGAATTCTCGGAATACCTTATGTAATAGCAAAAGCAGGTTTCTTAACTGGTATAGCAATCATACTAATTCTTGGACTAGCAATTTTAATGTTAAATCTTTTTGTAGGAGAAATAGTTCTAAGAACACCTGGAAATCATCAGCTTCCAGGATATGCTGGAAAATATTTAGGAAAGTGGGGAAAAATAATTATGACATTCACACTTCTCTTAGGAATATATGGGGCTCTAATAGCCTATATAATTGGAGAAGGAGAATCTCTAGCAGCACTTTTCGGCGGAACTCCTTTAGTATTCAGTTTAATCTTTTTTAGCATTGTAGCCATTATAGTTTTTCTCGGATTAAAAACAGTTGTCAAATCAGAAGCAATATTTGTAACAGGAGTTTCATTATTAATACTTTTAATAGCAGCAGTTGCAATTTTCAGTGGAAAAATGGATTTATCTAACCTAGCAGAATTTAATCCATTAAACCTTTTCATTCCATATGGAGTAATATTATTCGCATTTTTAGGAACATCATCTATTCCACAAATGAAAGAATACCTATCTCATGACAGAAAGTTAATGAGAAAAGCTATAATCATTGGATCTTTAATCCCAATAGTAGCATATTTATTATTTGCATTTATCACATTAGCAATTACAGGCACAACCACAACAGAAATAGCCACAATAGGTTTAGGAAATGCTTTAGGACCAAGCATTGTAATATTTGGAAACTTATTAGCAATATTTGCAATGTTTACATCTTTCCTTACTCTATCATTAGCAATGAAAGAATTATACCATTATGATTTAAAATTAAACAAACACCTTGGTTGGGCTTTAACTATGTTTGTACCATTAATAATATTCTTATTAGGAGTAAAAAGTTTTATACAAGTTATAGGATTAACAGGTGCGTTTGTAGGTGGAATAGATGGAATACTCATAGTATTAATGTACTGGAGAGCAAGAAAATTAGGAAAAAGACAACCAGAATATAAATTAGGAAAAATGCATTTAGTTGGAATATTTATTATAATCTTATTTATCTTAGGAATAATATACCAATTATTTAATCTTTAAGGCATATGTCTCAACATAGTTCTCGGAAATGCAATCGCATCCTTAATATTATCCAATCCACAAATCCATGAAATCACTCTCTCAACACCCATTCCAAAACCACCATGCGGAATCGAACCATACTTTCTAGTATCAAAATAAAATTCATATTTCTTAGGATCTTCTCCAATAGACTTCAAATTCTTTTTTAATTTTTCAATACTTTCCTCTCTTTGAGAAGCACCAATTAATTCTCCATATCCTTCAGGCCCAATCACATCAAAGCCTTCAACCACTTTAGAGTTATTAGGATCTTCTCTCATATAAAATGCTTTAACACCTTTAGGATAATGTGTTACAATTATAGGAACGTCATATAAACTAGATAATTTATCTTCCTCGATAGTTCTCAAATCCTTTCCCCATTGAATTTTCATCTTAGCTTTTTTCTCAAGAACTACAAGAACTTCACTATATGTCATTCTTACAAATTTCTTTTTAATAGTTGGTTCTAATTTCTTAACATCTCTTTTCAAAATTCCCAATTCTTTTTTATTTTTATTTAAAACTTCTTTAACAATAAATTTGATCAGATTTTCAGCATAGTCTTGTAATTCTTCAAAAGTATTCCAACCAACTTCCATTTCACCATGCCAATATTCAGTCAAATGCCTGCTTGTTTTAGATTTCTCTGCTCTGAATGAAGGAGATAGAGTATATATTTTTTCTAAAGCTTGTACAGCAGGTTCAGCAAACAATTGCCATGTCTGAGCCAAATAAACTGGCTTTCCAAAATATTTAACTTCAAATAAAGTAGAACCGCCCTCACATTGCATTGATTGAAAAATAGGGCTTTGATATTCATAAAATCCTTCTTTTCTAAAAAACTCATGAATTGCTCCAAAAACAGTGCTTCTTATTTTCATAATAGCAATCATCTTTCTACTTCTTAACCACAAATGTCTATTATCTGCTAAAAATTCTATACTTTGGTCTTTTCCAATAGGAAAATCTTCAGCAGCATGAACAATATTCAATTTATCTACTTCAACTTCATAACCATTTGGAGCTCTTTTATCTGCATAAATTTTTCCAGAAATTTCAATAGAACTTTCAATCAACAACTTATCTGCTAAAATAATCAAATGAGGTTTTTTAATAACACATTGAACAATATCAGAAGAATCTCTAAGAACAATAAATATCTTATCTTTCATCTTCCTTATTCTATAAATCCATCCCCTAATAGACACTTGTCCAGTTTTTTTCTTTAAGGCACTTTCAACTTCTATGAATTTCATTTTAATTTCAACCCCAAATCTTTCAACTGTTTATCATTAACTTTTGAAGGAGCACCAGCCATTAAATCCCTAGCATCTTTATTCTTAGGGAATGCAATTACTTCTTTTATAGAATCGCTTTCAGTAATTAAAGCCATTATTCTATCCAACCCCAAAGCAATACCTGCATGGGGTGGAGCAAATTTCAAAGCATCCAAGAAAAAACCAAATCTATCTTTTGCTTCTTTATCACTTATTTTCAAAGCCTTAAAAACTTTAGCTTGTAATTCTGTATCATGAATTCTAACACTTCCACTTCCAAGCTCCCAACCATTTAATACTAAATCATAAGCTCTTGAATAAGCTTTCTCAGGATTCTTTTCTAATTTACTAAGATCCTTTTCATTTATCCCTGTAAAAGGATGGTGAGCACTAATATATCTTTTATCTTCCTCGCTCCACTCAAATAAAGGAAAATCAGTAACCCAAACAAACTTATATTTTTCATCTTTTTTTCTCATATCTGGTTTATCTGATTTATATTTTTTAATAGATTGATCATAAGTTATTCTTTCAAAAGGAATTTTAATATCTACACTCAAAACTTTTTTCCAAACATATTTAATCATCTTTTCTAACAAACTGAAA
This sequence comes from Candidatus Woesearchaeota archaeon, assembly GCA_043812195.1. Lineage (GTDB taxonomy): Archaea > Nanobdellota > Nanobdellia > SCGC-AAA011-G17 > PNOQ01 > JBDRML01. The sequence goes on from JBDRML010000015.1 coordinate 36,934, forward strand.
ATATCTTCCTCTTCAGCAAAACTCATCTCCAAATCTAACTGTGTAAACTCAGGCTGCCTATCGGCTCTCAAATCTTCATCTCTCATACATTTAGCAATCTGAAAATACTTATCAAACCCACCAATCATTAATAACTGTTTAAACAACTGCGGACTTTGTGGTAAAGCATAAAATTCACCTTTAAATTTCCTACTAGGAACTAAATAATCTCTAGCACCTTCAGGAGTAGATTTAGCCAAAATAGGAGTTTCAATCTCTAAAAAATCCTCACTATCAAAAAAATCTCTCATAGCTTTAATCATTTTATGCCTTAAAATTATATTCTTCTGCATTTCTTCTCTTCTTAAATCCAAATATCTATACTTCAATCTAGTTTCTTCAGTAGATTCAATATCCTCCCCTAATTCTAAAGGCAATTCTTCAGCAGAATTCAAAACTTCTAACTTAGATACAGATACTTCAATTTCCCCAGTTTTCATTTTATTATTAGCCTGAGGTCTCTTTTTCACAATACCATCAACAGAAATTATAGATTCTCTCTTTAACTTTTGCAATTTTTCAACAAACTTACTAGAAAAAAATATCTGAGTAAGCCCATATCTATCTCTTAAGTTCACAAACCCAATTTTACCATGGGTTCTAATGCTATCAATCCATCCAGATAGCTTGACTTTTTTGTCAATACTATTTTTATCGAGTTGGCCGCATGTGTGTGTTCTAAGCATACCACTAAGTTTTTGTTTTAGTTATTTAAACCTTTCCAAAATATATATAAACCATATAAGTAATTATAATCTATGCTCAAACTATATAACACCTTAACAAGGAAAAAAGAAGAATTTAAACCAATTAAAAATCAAGTAGGATTATATTCTTGTGGACCAACTTGTTATTGGTACCAACATATAGGAAATTTAAGAACATACATATTTGTAGATTTATTAAAAAGAGTTTTAGAATATAACAAATTCAAGGTAAAGCACGTAATGAATATAACTGATGTAGGTCATTTAACTTCAGATAAAGATGAAGGAGAAGATAAAGTAGAAGCTGCTGCAAAAAAAGAAGGCAAAACAGCAAAAGAAATTACAAATTATTATTTTAAAGTATTCAAAAAAGATTTCAAAAAATTAAACATTAAAGAACCAAATTTCTGGCCTAGAGCAACAGACCACATAAAAGAACAGATAGAATTAATAAAAAAATTAGAAAAAAAAGGATACACCTATAAAACTAAAGATGGAATTTATTTTGACACTTCAAAATTCAAAGATTATGGAAAATTCTCAAAAATAAATATAGAAGAAATAGAAGCTGGAAAAAGAGTATCTCTAAAAGAGAAAAAGCATCCAACAGATTTCGCCTTATGGAAATTCTCAAAAAAACCAGGAGAAAGACAACAAGAATGGAAAACAAAATGGGGTGTTGGTTACCCAGGTTGGCACTTAGAATGCTCAGCAATGTCTATGAAATATTTAGGAGAACATTTTGATATCCATACAGGAGGTCAAGAACATATTCAAATTCACCATCAAAATGAAATCGCTCAATCAGAAGCTGCAACAGGAAAAAAATTCGTTAATTACTGGCTTCATACTGGCTGGTTAACATCTAAGGGAGAAAAAATATCCAAAAGTAAAGGAGGACTTTATACTATCTCAGAACTACAAAAAAAAGGATTTGATCCATTAGCATTCAGATACTTAACACTTACAGCCCATTACAAAAAGCCACTAGAATTTAGTTTAGAATCTCTAACAGCAGCTCAAAGCGCTTATGAAAGATTAAAAGAAAAAGTTCAAGAAATAAAAAGGAAAAAAACTTCAAAAGGAAATACAAAGAAATACCAAGAAAAATTCTTACAAGCAATCAACGACGACTTAAATGTTTCAAAAGCGTTAGCAATACTACAAGATTTACTAAGAGATAACTCATTAGGAAGCAAACAAAAATATGAACTAATCAAAAATTTCGACAAAGTTTTAGGATTAGATTTAGACAAAATAAAAAAAGAATCAATCCCAAGCGAAATCACAGAACTAGCAAAAAAAAGAGAAACCTACAGAAAAAAGAAAGATTTCAAAAATTCAGACAAAATAAGAGAGCAAATAAAGAAAAAAGGATACCTAATAGAAGATTCTAAATATGGATACAAACTTAAAAAATCTAATTAATAAAATCAAATCAAAGAAATACAAAACTCTTTCTGATGATTTAATAGAATTAGAAATTGAAAACTATTTAAAATCAAATATCAAAGCAACAGAAAAGCAAATAATCAAAGCAGTAAAAGGAAGACTTCACAAAATATATGGATCTTTTCAAATTAAAAAAAGAAAAAAAAGAGGAAAATACATTAAAGATCCAAAAAAAGCTCTAGGAACAAACTTATCTACAAAAGAAAGAATAAATATTTACAAAGAATTATACAAAAAAATATTTCAAATAACTGGTAAACCAAAAACAATTCTAGATATTGGGGCAGGCATGAATCCAATTTCCTACAAGTTTTTAGGAGTAAAACCAAAATACATAGCAATAGAGATAGATAAAGAAGATGTCAAATTCTTAAATAATTTCTTCAAAATAAACAAAATTAATGGAACAGCAATTCTAATGCATATAAATGAAAAAAATATCAAAAAATTACCAAAATCAGACTTAACTTTCTTATTCAAAGCAATAGATCCAATAGAAATAAAAAAAGGCCACAAATTAGCTGAAAAATTAGTAAAAGAATTAAAGTCAAAATACCTAGTAATTAGCTTTCCAACAAAGACCATATCACAAAAGCAAATGAAACACCCACACAGGGGATGGATAGAACAAATGCTAAAAAGACTTAAATTAGAATTCAAAATATTAAAATACCCAAATGAAATATTCTATATTATTAAAAAATAACCAAAACCTTTATAAATACAAAGACTTACTTTTAAATATCTTAACATATTAATAAATATCTGTACGTACAAAATGAAAAAGAAAGTCACTCTATCTATATACAAAAAAATTTATAATGAATTTCAGACTTACTGTGGAGAAAGGGGGCTAATATTATCAAGACAAGTAGAATTTTTCATGAAAAAAGAGCTAGAGGTGAAAGATCATAAAAAGTAAAATTATTTTAGGGGTTGTATTATTACTATTTTTTATAATCCTAAATTCAAATGCCTCTAATGCTGTAACAATAACGTGGTGGGATACAGATTGGAATTATAGAGTTCCTTTAACTTTAAACGTTTCAGATAATGAATATATCGGAACTTTAATTGATCATGAAATTAATTTCACCCCCTTAATAGATGATAATACTGTATCATTTGATTACAATTCCACAAGGATCATAGAATATAATGGAACTAGTGGAGTAAATATAGATTACAACAGTTCACAAACAGAAATACCATATCAATATTCAAATTTTAGCGGATTTGACTCAACTTCAAATGCATTCATTCGTTTAAGTTGGATTGCCTCAAATACCTCTGCAAATACAGGAAGAACATTCCACGTATATTTTGATACAAGTGCAAATCCAAGAGCAGCACCTAACTACTCAAGTAGAGTATCTATAAGTAGTTATGAAATAAGTGTGGATGGAAATAATGTAGCAGATATTGATTCATTAGAAAATTCGTTTTCCCATATAGCTTATGTAACAACTCCTGCAAGTAATATGGCAAATCCAGGGGACCCAACACCATATAACAGATGGAGATGGGGAATGATCGGTTATGATTTAGATGATGTAGGCGGATGGAGAGAAGACGCCGTAGATAATTATTCAGTTCAAGTAACAGAAGGGCCACTTTATACCCAGATATACATGAAAACACATATCAATGCAGAACTTCCAGGAGGTGCAATGTTTAGTGAAAATACTATGAGAGTATATCCATTTCATCAAGACTATATAATGGAGCATAATTTAACTTACAATGCAACAGCCCATAGTTATGGTGGTTACACAATTCCTAGATCATATTATTCAAATGATTGGTTAGATTGGATGCAATCTTGGAATTTTGCAGATAATTATTGGTCTGGTCAATCTGGTTATTTAAGAGTTGGTTATAATGATACAGCATGCTCTTCAGGAAATCCAGGCCCATGTAAGTTCACAATAGCAAACCCAAGTTGGAATCAACCAGTTTCAACCTTCCAAACAGATTGGATGGCGTGGTGTGACGGTAGCAATGAAGAAGTTGGAATAATCTGGAATGGAGTATTTAATGATGATACATATTCTAATTATGGGGCTAGTTCTTACGGAGATATGGGTGGATTTGATAGAGAAAATTATGATGCAGCGGAATTAAATGCAACAGTATACTGGTTAATAAGTAATCATGGAAAAGATGGAAATTTAACTAAAAAAGTATCAAGCTATAAATTAAATGAAGGAAATATCACACAAGGAAGTGTTGATGCAGGATTTACAACTATCAGTTGGGTAAAAACAACAAACACAACCAATCATTCGCGTTCATTTTTCGGCAAAGCAGAACAAGTAAGGATAGAAACTAATGTAACTAGCCCACCAACAAATTACCCAAAAGTTAGTATTTACTTACCAAATGGAACAGTAAATGTAAGTGAAATTTCTATGATTAATGACACAGCAGGAATATATTATTATGTTTTAAATTTAACAGATGAATCTCCTGTAGGATATTGGGGTGTAAAAATAGAAGGAAGCTCAGCAAAAGCATTTAAAAGAAATTCATTATTTTATGTAGGAAATCTTTGGAAAGATGTTTGGGATAATGGAACATTTTTATACAACAGAGAAATAAATATCACAGAACCAAATATTGTAGAGAGAGTTTTTGAGCCCGTAGACATTCACATAAATTTTACAGGCAATGCAAATGAAAATTCAACCAGAGTAGTTTTTTACAATGGTTTAAATTACACTGAAATACCTTCTCAATTATATAATATCACTTATTCAGGAGGATATATATCTGAAGCTAATATAGTCTTCTTAACAACTATCCAAAAAGGAGAAAATAGAACATACTATGTGTTATGGAAACCATCATCTTTAACAGCAAATTATACATCAGATATTAACATAACAAATGTAACCACAGGAAGGTATCAAGTTACTAACGCATTTTTTAATATAACTTTAAATTCCACTTATGGGGGGCTTATGCAAGAAGCATTAAGTTTACAAGGTGGAAATTCATCATTATCAGGATTAACTCCAATAGAATACTATCCAGAAGCAAGAATACAAATACCTCCAACCACAACATTTACAATAAGAGATTTTACCACTCCCACAGTTTCAATAACTGAGGGCCCTATTTTTGTTGATTATCTTGTTAATGGTTCGTTAAGTGGAAATGCTAATTATCCTTATAATTTATCAATGAGGTTTTTCGCAAATAACCCATACTATATTCAAGAAACAAATATTTCAATCCAAGAAGCAAAAACATGGGAATATTTTTATGATTATTATTTAGCATGGGTAGATGGAAAATTTACAACTGCAGCATGGAAAAATAGTACTGGAAATATTACAACTACAGTTCTAGCTAGTGGAAATAACAATGACAATACTAATTTAGATATTAATTTAAGTTGGTTAAGTGTTTATAACACAGACACTGGAGATGCAATGGGTGATATATTTTTAGAAAGAACACAAACATCAGTTAATTCACCAGTAATTGATTTATATGATGATACTTATGATTATTACCAAAGAAAAATAATAGCTTCAAGTAGTTCAATAAGTTCAGGATCTCATTTTTATTCAAAGATAGCAAGAGTATTATGGTATGGTGTAACAAATTATAATACCATTGATGATTTAGAAGATCAATTAAATTATACAATGTCAACATCAATAGGAACAAGAGTAGCTTTTGATACCACAAAACCAGGTTATTCTTTATATAATGTCACACCAACAACTCCTAACGATAATCAAAACGTAACTTGTTATTCAAGTTGGATAGATAATGTAGAAATGGATTATGTGATTGTAGAGGAAAATTTAACAGGAACATTTACAAACCACACAGTATCCATTTCTTCTGGTGTAACTGGAGATGGAAATTATACAGTAAATGGAACAAATATTCAAGCCGGAACATATGCTTGCAAATTTCACGGAGTAGATACTGCTGGAAACTTAAATTTAACAGATTATGCTGCAGTCACAGTTTCAGATCTAACTGCCCCCTCATTCTCAAACACATCAAATAATCCAACTGAAAATTCATCTCTAGATCCAAATTCAACTATAACAATAAATGCAACATTCTTAGAATATTCAACAGTAGATAAAGTAGCAACATATTA
>JBDRML010000016.1:0-139779 GCA_043812195.1 Candidatus Woesearchaeota archaeon
GGTGGATCTAATGTATAATCTCTTATATATTTAGTTTTAAGTTGTTCTCCAACCCCATCAGCACATCCATCAGGAGAATCATTCGGACAATAACATTCTCCAATATCATAATAACTATTTGGATCTATCCACTCATTACAAGTACCAGGAAGAGAAAATCTACAATAATTAAAAGGATCACAAAATAATTCCCCGCCCGGAGGATAATCAAAATCTTGACAAGTCTTAAAATCAAGTTCTTCAGGAGTATCACAATACCAAGGATAACCACAGTCACACTGCTCTCCCCCAGTTATTCTTCCATCTCCGCATTCCTCACCAGATAAAGGAGTGTACTCACAACATAATAGATATCTATAATCTGATCCACCATATTGTGCTGGGTCACAAGAAGCTACGTGTGCATTTGCTAATGAAGATAATCTCAGTATGCACATATCATTTTCAACACAAGGTTCATCTGGCTCAGTAAGATAACATATACCATCAAAAGAAGAGCTTTTACCAAAATACAAAGTTTTTTCTCCAAAAGTTCCTTCTTCATAAGCATGACAATTAGTATATTCATTAGCTCCCCTACAATTAATATCCATAATAGCTATATTGCCCCCTCCAATAATATCCTGAACAAATATTTGATTACCAGTTATAGCTGGACAAAAAATCTCTTTATCAGTAATTTGTAACCCAACCTGAGCATTATAATAATCAAGACTATCAAGATATATCTTAGTCTCGTAAAAGTAAGGAGGCCCAGTAGGTGGATCATCAGGATCTCCAATCACACAATAATCAATAACATTTTCTATTATATCTCTTACATATATCCTGTGGTGTGTATCAAATTCATCATCATCAATAGACTTATCATCACATTCCCAGCGATTTGCTGGGAAAGTAATACCTTCAGTACCATCAAGTACCCAATTATGTAAAGCTCCAGATTTTCCATCCCTCATTGGAAATTCATAACCAAAAATATAATCAGAATTTGTCTCGATAGAAAAAGTACAGGAATCTGGTAACGTTGTATCGTGTGGAGGATCACTTAAAGGATCTCCATCTTTAAAATCATCACACACAGGCAATAGTTGAGTATTATCCAAGATAGAATTAATAACATTAAAATTATTTGTTTTATAATTAAATATCCTTCCATCATTTCCTGTTGAATCACAATACATCATAACTTCATCTATATCTGAAACAGAAAATCCCCATGCCTGAAGATTATCAACATGTAAGTTAGAAGGAGGACCACTAACATCTTCAATTGGTTTTAAGGGAAATGTACCAGAAGAAGGACCATCTACAGGAAAAATATCCAAAGAAACTTCCGCCTCATGATGATATGCCATAACTAACATCCACCCATCAGGATGGCCATCCTCATCATTATCAATTTCCATATCACAATATACCTGAAAGGGTTCAGGATCATTAACTGGATCTGGATCAACCCAATAAGTTTTACTAAACGAATAAGGTCTGCCCCAATATATCTCCGCACAACTTCTTCCAGATTCTGAAGGGTTATCACCAATAGCAGCATAAACATTCCCAACACTAGCTAAAAAAACAATCACGACTAAAAATATTATACCTCTTTTCATCAAAAAATAAAATACATTAAAGTTTATTTAAAGCTTTCTTCTTCTACCTGTATAAACAAAATATCCAATTAAAATTAAAACAGACAATATTAGAGCCATATTATCAAAGAAATGTACAGGTTCATCTGTATCTAACCAACAATCTATAAATTCACTACTAATTTTTTGACTTCTACACACATCACTAAAAGTATCTTCATAAAATCTATATTTGTGTCTTTGCTTAGTTCCAATTTTATCTGGACAACCATCAGAATCATCACATGTACAAGTTCTATCATCAATATATTTTATTCCAGAACATTCTCCTGGATTATCTCCAACACCTTCCGCACACTCACAAGAATATCTTGGATTTACATCATCTCCCACATATTCAATAATCTTACCAGTAGAACCAAGAGGTAAACAAAAACCATTATCCCCACAAGCATCATCTAAATCTTCAGAAAATTCACACTCTTCATTATACAAATTTCTTACATCAACACCATCATCATTATAAAAATCTACATCATCAAACTCAGGTGGATTTTGATTAGCTAAATCATCTAACCTATTATTTCCACAAGCTCTAAGACCATTTGAATCTCCAAAAAATTTACATTCATTTGGGGTGTCTGGACGATTACAACCTTCCCAATTACCATTTAATCCAGCATCACATTCTTCATTAAATGGTGCCCTCCATTGCAAAATTCCATCTCCACAACCTTCTTCACGAATATCTGGTTCAACAAGCATACAACCAAGTCCACCTTCAGCACAAACATATCCCTCTTCACAATCAGCTTTCTCATATAAACAAGCTTCACAGTTACAACCCTCATTTATTTCAAAACTATCCCCTGATTCACATCTAGTATTATCATTACAACCCCTATATGGGCAACCTGTATCTCCTTCAATACCACAATATATATTATCACCACTACCACAACAAAGTTTACCTTGAGAAGAGCAAAAAGAACATAAATCCAACACATGTTTACATTGTGTAACATCAAACTTACATTGATTATTACATCTTAAAAGACCACCTTCATAATTATCAAAACTAGTACATCCTTCTTTATCATCCCAATCATAAGATCCACTATCCCAAGGATTTCCATCGCATTCTTCTCCATCATTGATTTCACCATTTTCACAGGGACCAGTCGGATATGGTGGTTCACATTGCGATAAATCTATAGTGCATTTCTCTTCGCTATTTGGAGGATTACATATCAAATCTCCACTTTCAAAATAGCTATCATAACTTTGGCAATCAATATATCCACCAAAAATTGGATTTCCATTAATAAATTCACATTTCTCGTTTAAGGTAGGATCAAAATAACCATCTCCACATCTTCTTTCATTAATTAACTCATCATAACAAACACCTTCAACACAGGCCAATCCTAGACCACAATTATCTGGTTCTCCTTCACATTCACTACATCCACAAGAATCCCCATCTTCACAAACAAGAGAATTACTACCACAATAAGGATTAGCACATAATCCCTCATAACATTCTTCCCCATTTCCTTTATCACAACAATTATAATATTTTGGACATCCATTTTGCCATAATGGATTATCTCCACAAGATCTATCTGGAGGACACATACAATCCCCTGGACATGTTGAACATGTTTCACCACCATTACATTCACCATCACCACATTCTGGTTCTCCACCAGCAGTTACACATCCAATACCACCCAAACCACAAAAATAGCCATCTGGACAAGGTAGATCACTTTCCCAACAATCAGGGCAATTACAATCTTCATAAAACTTTGTTTTACACTCACCATCAAAATCACAACTAGTATATTCACAATGATTAGGACTACAATACGTAAATGCTCCATCATTACAACAAAATCTTCCTATTTCAATATTACAGCTATCACAAAAGTCAGATTCATAATAAGGAACACATTCAGTAACATCAAACTCACATTCATCATTACAAATTAATCCACCCCCAACATAATCATCATAACTAGTACACCCAATTATACCTCCCCAATCATATCCTTCAATATCTCCAGGATTTCCATCACATATATCATCCCCATTAATAACTTTATCACCACACTCTCCAGGAGGGAGAGGGGGAGTACATCCAGAAGTATCTATTTTACATTCATCTTGACTATTTGGTAGATTACATATTAAATTACCACCAGTATAATCATCATAATCAGAGCAAGTTAATCCGCCAAAATCAGGAGCATCTAAATTCCCTTCAATAAACTCACATTGCTCACCTAAATCTGGGTTCCATTCACCATCTCCACAATCACTAACAGGGGGGAAAGAAGTACAATAATTAAAACTAACTCCATTACATCCAAATATATCTTGAAGTAAATTACCAGATCCAGAATTTTCAGGTTCATTACTATCACAATACAAATCTATCAATAAATTTCCCTTAACACCATCATGACATAAATCATTATCATAAACATAATTGTTTGAGGATCCCTCAAATCTTACACCATACCTATTTCCATAAATTTTGTTATTAGAAAAGGAATTTAATTCTCCATTTGAAACATAAATACCATCATTATATCCTATTATCTCGCAATTCCTAATTTTAACCTTATCGCCCTCTATTTTAATTCCCTGACCATCAGCATGCCCTCTTAATGTTGCCCAGTTAAAACAATCAACAATTATCTCATCAGCAACAGAAGTAGCCCGATATCTATTTTTAACCTTTCCTTGAATATAATTATTAGGCCCAGAATATCCACCAGACTTACAAGCCTTAAGATAATAATCTCCTACATCTAATTGAACTCTCTTTTCACAATCACCAAAAGGACCACCATCAAAAGAACATTTTACTTGGCCACCAATTCCAGCAGGAACACAATCACTAATCAACTGACCATCCGCACCATCTGCCCTAAGCCAAACCTTTCCAGATGTTGTTAATCCAGTCTTAGTACATTTAAAATCAAAATAATCTTCTCCACTAGGATAATTTAAACTAAATTCATCAAACTCACAATCATCATCAACAACACCATCACTAACCAAAGCAAAGGTTGTAGTTTCAATAAGATTATATTCTTCATCAATAGAAGAAACAGTTATTCCATTAGGCAATTCATGGTCCCCTGGGCAAATTAAACAATAATCATCCTCACAAGTATTAGAATCTATAACCATTCCATCTTCTAAACTCACACAATTATCAATCCACTCACAACCACCAACCAATCCACAAATATATTCAGTAGGTTGATTCTGACAAGGAAAAACTGTATTAGTGCAAAATGGAGGATTTTGATCCACCTTCCATATACAATTATGAGCTGCATTACATTCATCAGGACTCCAATCCATATATTCATACATCTCTGTACAATCATTAGTTATAGGAGCACCATAACATCCAGGATCAAATTGAATAGGAGAAAACTGTGCTTCCTCACATCCAGAAATAAATATAACTAAAACCAATACTAAAATAATAAGTAATGTTCTGGTATCTTTCACATAATCACCTCTATAATACAATTAATATTATACTTATTTATAAAAGTTTCTTATTCAACAAAAAATACCATTTATAAATAAAATCAAACCTTTCCCTTAAAAACCAATTTTATCTGCTTTTTAGTCCACCCTTTAGTCAATAAAGAATCTGTAATCTCTTTTTCTCCAAATCCCCTAGCTTGAGCATTTCTAACAAACTCTTTCAAAATAATTTTATCCCTTTCAGTAACAAATAACTTCTTATGAAACAACTCATAAGAAACAGAATTAGTAATTTGCATAAAATTTCCAGGACCTTTATAAAAATTAATATATATAATACCTAATAATAATACAACACCCAATATAATATACAATGTCCAAGGAAATTCTTCCTCTTCATCATCAATAATGATATCATCATCCACAGAAACATCACTAAACACCACACTCCTAATTTCAACCAAACTATCAGATTTTACAGCATACTTAATATCTCTAACACTATCAAAAAATATAACACCTGTAATATTATCTAAATTATAACCTTCACTAAATATAAATACATCTTCAAAACTAAACCCTCTAAAGTCCTCAATTAAAACATTATTCACACCACCACTCACAGAAACACTCTTATCAACATACATAAAACTCTCAATCTCTCCACTCAAAAACTCAACTTCAAACAAATCAGCCTTAAGTGAAACATCAACATTCTGCTGATTAAATTTATACAAAGCCTCTCTTTTAGCATCATTCAAAAAAACTTGAGAATAATCAGGAATATTAGATGGCAAACTAATCATAGAATTTTCAATCTCTAAAGAATCCTCAAAATCAATTTTCTTAGGAACACTATCAACCAACTCAGATAGTCTTTTAGCAATATCATTAAGAAGAACATTTTTACCTTCTTCACTTAAATTACTCTCATTCCCATTTAAATCCTCAAACTCATCCATCAAATCTTTAATAGAACCATTAGCACCACCAACTAATAAATCATAATCCATTCCATCATAAAATTCTTTAGCATCTCCGCTTATTCCTTTCAAAGATTCAATAGATTCTGACAACCTATCCATCTGCCTAATAAATTCATCATATAAATAATCTTCCAAATCAATTATATGAATAACTTTCTCAGTACTTCCTTCCAATCCATTCTCATCAATAACTTTTAATTTAACAATATAATCTCCATCTTCTGTATAAGTATGTCTAACAACACTTCCATTTTTTGTAGAATTATCTCCAAAGTCCCACACCCATTTAACAATACTTCCATTATTAGGTGCCGTAGAATTAGTTCCATTAAATTCAATCTCAATATCTTTTAACACATAATCAACATTATTAACAATAACAGCCTTAGGAACCTCACTCACACTAAAATTAACAGAATAAGAATCATCTAAAAAACTAATTTTCAAACTACAATTATTCGCATAACTGCTTGGAGTTTTTAAATCCTCAAAAAACTTTAAACTAACTTTATCACCTTCAACATCTATTTTATTAAATGTCTCAACTAAATCATAAAATTCTAAAGACGCACCACCTGCATAAACAATATTCAAATCACTTAAAGTAGCACTTCCACTTCCAGTCATCTTCATTGCAACAGGAATAACACACCAATCATTATCACAATTATCATCAATATAATCCCTAACAACCTGTGCCAATCCAGCAGAAGAAACTAGTCTTGGACTAGATGGTAAATTTTCTTGATAAACAGCTCTTTGTAAACTTATAAAATAATGTTCAGTTCCAGCACATGTAGGCACCTGGAAATTATTAGTATCAACAACAAAATGAACCTCAAACTCATTGCTTCCATTATAAACACTTTTTTTCATACTGCAAGAAACATCAGTCCACACATTACCAACATTATTCAAAACACACACATCACTCCCAACTCTAGCTCTTAGTGTTCCTTCACCAGTTTTTCTAGCCACAGCATTAATATTTATATCAGACTCTTTCTGAAATTCATCAAATCTTAAAGCTATAACTTCTTCAATCCCAGGCCCAACAACTTCATAAGATCCACCAGGATTACAACCTGCCCTATACTCTTCAGAATACTCTTTAGCACCCCAGCTTAAAAAATCACCCAAATATTTCCAATCATAAACTCCATCATTTCCAATATCTAAAAATAACGGACCCCCACTTCCAGAAACCTTAAATGTAACATTATTAATATATCTATCTTGTAAATAAAACGCAAATAATTTTTTATTGCTTCCATCAAAAGTTTCGCTAACAGAACTCTTAGAAGCACCTACATCATAAGCCTTTTCTTCAAAATCAGCCATTCCAGAATTTTCATATAAATCAAATAAACTAATCTGCTTAGAATATAAACTACATCCAGAAACTTCACCTGTAAATTTTTCTCCAACACTAACTTTATCTTCATACTCAAGTTCTATTTCACCTTCAAAATTCTCACTAATTCCATAAATAGATTTATCTAAACTAAAAATTAATTCTTCATCAGCAGCAATTACAAAAGATAAACTAATTACTACAATTAAAAACAAAATACTCTTTTTCAATTAATCACCTCTCTTGAAATTTAGTATGTTTGTATTTAAATATTTCCATTAATAAAATTCTTTACCTTTAACACTAGGTTTAATCCTAATTTTACCATCAAACTTTTTGTATTCTCCACTAAAATAATTATCCAAAAATACTCCAAGAGCCGCAACTTCAGAATGTGGCTGATTAGTCACACTTAAATTATAATCAGCAAGTTCATAAATTTCAGGAGGAACTTTCTCTCCACCTAAAACCAAAACAAAATCTCCTTTTAATTTCTTAATATTTTTCTTAAATTCTAAACCATACATTGCCAAATGAACAATCTTAAATCCTTTTTTCTTCTTCTCTTTTAAATACTTAATATAATCTTTCTCATAAACAATTTCATAAGAACCACCAAATCTAGAAACAACAGAATTAACAGTTTTCAAAATTCCATCATCTTTCTGACCACATAAAATAAATTTATCAGCCCCAAAAGCCCTTCCAACTAAAGCTAAATGTGTACTAATCCTTTTATCTCTAACTATTCTATGTCCTAATCTTAAAATTTCAATCATAATAAAAAACTAACAAAAAACTATTTAAATAGCTATCCTACCTCAAAATCATGAATTTCGAAGAATTTTATATGAAAAATCAAAAAAAGATACTAATAATCCCTATTCTAATATTTATACTAAGTATAATAATATTAGGTTCTCAATTAGCAACTAAAGGATATATAATAGACAGAGATGTAACTTTAAAAGGTGGAATTTCAGCCACAATACATTCTAATCAAGAAATTAATTTAGACGATTTAGAATCTCAACTAAGAAGTGAATTCCCAAATTCAGATTTTTCAGTTAGACAATTATCAGCATTTGGATCTAAAGAAAACATAGGAATAGTAATAGAAGCAACAGATTTAACAAGTAAACAAATAAGAGAATTCATAGAAAATAATCTAGAAACCGTAGACATTTCAATCCAAGAAATGGGTTCAGGTTTGGGTTCTTCTTTCCTAACAGAAACCATAACAGCAATACTAATCGCTTTTGTATTAATTATAATAGTAATCTTAATAGCTTTCAGAAAATTCATACCATCACTAGCAATCATTTTATCATTAATCTTAGATTTAACAGCAACATTAGCAATAATCTCAATTTTAGGAGTTAAAATCTCATCAGCAGGAATAGCAGCTTTCTTAATGGTTATAGGTTATTCAATAGACACAGATATTCTACTAACAACTAGATTAATAAAAAGAAAAATGGGCACTAAATATGAAAGACTAAAAGGTGCATTCAATACAGGAATGTTAATGACAATAACAACTTTAACTGCATTAACAATTGGATATTTTGTCACAAACTCTTTAATCCTAAAACAAATGTTTAGCATAATCCTAATCGCATTAGTGATTGATATAATCTCAACTTGGATGATGAACGCTCCAATATTATTAAATCACTTAAAGAAACATGAAACTCAAGAAAATATTTAAACGGACTAGAGTATTAATATTATTAGCATTTCTTATAATTAGTTATTTTGCTATCAATCCTCAATTCGATGTTTCAGGAGTCTCAATTAAAAGTGTAGAGACAGATTCAAACGCAAATTTAGCAGGAATACAATCACCAACTCCAGAAACTTCACCAACAAACTTAGAAATTATTAAAGAAATAAATGGAGAAAAAATAAATAACATAGATGATTATTCAAGAATTATATCAGAAATAGAAATAAATTCAACTATAAGAATAAAAACTGACAAAGACGAATATTCATTCCCAAAAGATTCAATAGATTTAGGAATATCAGTCCAAAATGCACCATCATCAAATATAAAAAAAGGATTAGAATTACAAGGTGGAACAAGAGTTCTTCTTAAACCAGTATCAGACATTACAGAACAACAAAGGGATGAGTTAATGCAAATAATGGAATTCAGATTAAACACCTATGGTTTATCAGATATAGACATAAGAAAAACAGATGACTTTTCAGGAAATAAATTCATCTTAGTAGAAATTGCAGGTGCAACCAAACAAGAAGTATCAGAATTAATTGCTTCACAAGGAGTTTTCGAAGCAAAAATAGGCAATGATACAGCTTTCAATGGAGGAGACGATGTAACATTTGTCTGTAGAAACGATGGAACATGTGCAGGAATAAGATCCTGCGATAATGTAGCTCCAGATACAGTACAATGTAGGTTCGAATTCCAAATCAGATTAAGTCCAGGAGCAGCAAAAAGACAAGCAGACCTAACAAGAAATTTAACCATAATCACAGAAAATAATCAACAATACTTATCTCAAGATTTAGAACTTTATCTTGATAATGAACTAGTAGATTCCTTAAAAATTTCAGCAGATCTTCAGGGAGTAGAAGCAACCCAAATTGTAATTTCAGGTCCTGGAGTAGGAGCAACTCAAAATGAAGCTTTAGAAGAAGCTTCAAATCAAATGAACAAACTACAAACAATTCTAATAACAGGTTCCTTACCAGTAGATTTAGAAATAGAAAGACTAGACACAATATCCCCAATACTAGGTTCAGAATTCACCAATAATGCACTTATAGTTGGTATCCTAGCCGTAATATCTGTCTCTGTAGTTGTTTTCATAAGATACAGAAACTTAAAAATTTCAATTCCAATGTTAATAGGTTTAACTTCAGAAATAGTAATCTTATTAGGAATATTCTCATTAATAAAATACAATTTAGACTTAGCAGCAATAGCAGGTATAATAGCAGCAGTAGGAACAGGAGTAGATGATTTAATAGTTATTATAGACGAAGTTTTAGGATCTCAAAAAGAATACTTCTACAGATGGAAAGAAAAACTAAAAAGAGCTTTCTTCATAATCATGGCAGCCTACTTCACTACTGTAGTTGCAATGTTTCCATTATTAATTGCAGGAGCAGGATTATTAAGAGGATTCGCATGGGCAACAATTATAGGAGTAACAATCGGTGTATTTATTACAAGACCTGCATTCGCAGCCATGGTAGAAACTCTAACAGAAGAATAAAAAAGTTATTTACCGCTCCTCTTAGAAAGTTGATAAATC
The DNA here is from genome assembly GCA_043812195.1 of Candidatus Woesearchaeota archaeon. Lineage (GTDB taxonomy): Archaea > Nanobdellota > Nanobdellia > SCGC-AAA011-G17 > PNOQ01 > JBDRML01. Next base: position 10,736 of record JBDRML010000016.1, read on the forward strand.
TTAAAGATAATAAATATTACTATTATAATTACAATCACACCAAAAATATAAGTCATATTCTGTGTAGGAGCATATAACGGATCAACAGCTGGCATATTTTAATCACCTCAAATAAAAATGTATTAAATCTTTTAAATAAGTTTCTATTTCAACGCCGGAGACAGGATTCGAACCTGCACGCCCTAAGGCACTAGTTCTCTCAATAAGTTCGAGACTAGTATGTCTACCGTTTCATCACTCCGGCTTTATAAATAAAACACCAATAACATTTATAAAGGTAACCAAGTTCCTAACCTAAATGGAAGAAATCAAAAAAGAAGATGACACCAAAAAAGAAGATATCTCTTTAAATATAGATAAAGACAAAATAATTTACTATATAAAAAAGTATAATATATTCTTATTATTATTAATTCCAATTTTTCTAGCTATTTTTTACAGAGCATACACTTATGATTTACCAATAACAGAAGACTTTGCACAAAATTCAGTATACCAAAGTATAGAATCTCAAATAAGATCTCAAATTATTCAACAAGCACCAGATATTGATCAAGAAACTCTAAATCAAATAGCAGCACAAAGAACAAATGAATATATACAACAAAACCAGCAACAACTCAAACAAAATATAGTACAAACAAGAGAATTTATAATAGGAAATTATCAAGATGATTCAGGTCAAACATACTTATTAGCAATAGATCCATATCATTATTACAGACAAGCAAAGAATATTTTAGAACACGGTCATGTTGGAGATGAATTAAGAGACGGAAAACCATTGGATAATCACATGATAGCACCAAATGGGAAAAAAATAAATCCAACTTTGCACCCTTATCTAATAGTGATTGTTCATAAAATATCTTCAATTTTTGGAAATGATTCATTAATGTCTTCTTCATTTATCTTACCATTAATATTAATAGCACTCTCAACAATTCCCTGCTTCTTTATCATAAAAAGATTTGCAGGCAAGCTTGGTGCAACATTAGGAGCATCAATTTTAGCAATAGATACAACAATATTAGGAAGAACACCTGCAGGTTTTTCAGACACAGATGCTTATAATGTATTTTTTCCATTAATGATTGTTTGGTTCTTATTTGAAAGTTTCAAAAATAAAAATCCAAAATATAAACTATTCTTTGCGTTTTTAGCAGGATTAACAACAGGATTATTCTCTTTTGCATGGAGTGTATGGTGGTTCTTCTTTGATATTATATTAGCAACAATAGGAATTTACATAGTATATTTAATAATAAAATACAAAAAAACATTTTTCCAAAGAAAACTCACAAAAAGCGCACTTAAAACTTCAATACCATACATACTATCATCTTTTATATTTATTTTAATATTCACAAGTTTCAAAGCATTTATATCAGCATTCTCAGGTCCAATAGCATCATTATTCCTAAAACAAGCTGCACACGCAACACTTTGGCCAAATGTTTACACAACAGTTGCAGAGTTAAATGAAATTCCATTCTCATCAATTATAAGTGTAATAGGTGGAAACCTTTTAGTTTTACTAGCCTTCTTAGGACCATTAATTCTTTTATTATCTAAAAAACATTTCAGTTCAAGATTAAAATATTCTTTATTAATAATAATTTGGCTTGTAATAACAATATACGGAAGCACAAAGGGAATGAGATTTATATTATTAGCCATCCCTGCATACTCAATAGGATTAGGAATTACAGCAGGAATAATCTACAATAAAGCAATAAGATTCTCACATAAATCACTTAAATTAAATAAAATATTCATAGCAATAGTTCTAATAGCATTGCTAATAATAGCATTTCAACCATTATTACCAAAAGCAGATAACCAAGCTAAAAATGAAGTACCAAGTTTTGATGATACCTGGTATACAGCTTTAAATAACATAAAACAAAATTCACAAGAAAATGCTATAATAACATCTTGGTGGGATTTTGGCCATTGGTTTAAAGCAATAGCTGATAGACCAGTAACATTTGATGGAGCGTCTCAAAATAGACCACAAGCACATTGGGTAGGAAAACTTCTTCTAACATCAAATGAAGAAGAATCAATAGCAATTCTAAGAATGTTAGACTGTGGAGGAAATGATGCTTATGATTTATTATTAGAAGAAACAAATAACGCACTAATAACTAAAAACACAATAGACACAATATTATTAGAAAGCAAAGAACAAGCCAGAAATACTTTATCTCAATACATAAATGATCCAGACAAAATATTAGAAAAAACACACTGTAATCCGCCAGAAGCTTTCTTAATAACCTCTGAAGATATGGTAAGTAAATCAGGGGTCTGGTCTCACTTTGGATCTTGGAGTTTTGAAAGATCAGCAGCCTATAATATAATAAAATCAAATTCAAAACAAAACGCAGTTAATAAGCTTATTTCAGAATTAGATTATACAGAAGAAGAAGCAGGCAATATCTATAATCAATTAAAAGGAATAGAAGAAAGTAATGCAAACTCATGGATAGCTGGATATCCTGGATACATGGACACTGGAACTTGTAGAATTGTAAATGAAACTATATTCTGTCAAAATGGAATAATAATTGAAAACCAAGAAATTGTAGTAAATACAAATGATGGTCCTATCCCAGTTGCAAAATATAGATACGATGATATAATTCATGAAGATGATGAAGGCATAACAGACTTTGCAGCAGCATACAACTCAGAAACAAATACTTTAATATTAATGCCACCTGTTTTATTAGAAAGCATATTCACCGAATTATTCTTTTTTGAAGGAAAATATCTACAAAATTATGAGTTATTTGATCATCAAATAGGTTTTAGTAATTTCGATATATATACTTGGAAAGTCAAATGGAACTCTCAATAGTTATACCCATATATAATGAAGAAAGAAATATTTCTATCTTATTCAAAGAACTAAAATCAATACTTGATCAATTAAAAAAATCATATGAAATAATATTTGTAAACGATGGAAGCAAAGACAGATCAGAAAAAATTCTAAATAATATTAAAGACCCAAAAGTTAGAGTAATTCATTTCAGAAAAAATTTTGGCCAAACATCAGCTCTGGAAGCAGGTTTCAAACATTCTAATGGAAAAATAATAATTTCAATGGATGGAGATTTACAAAACGATCCAAAAGATATTCCAAGACTTATAACAAAGTTAGAAGAGGGTTATGATGTAGTTTCTGGCTGGAGGTATAAAAGAAAAGACAGTTTCTCTAAAAAATTTATGTCAAAGGGAGCAGATAACTTAAGAAAATTACTATTCAAAGATAAAATACACGATTCTGGTTGTACTTTAAAAGCATATAAAAAAGAAACTCTAAAAGATCTTAAGTTATACGGTGAAATGCATAGATTTATTCCTGCTTTATTAACCATGAAGGGCTATAAAATAACAGAAATAAAAGTAAGACATAGAAAAAGGATATATGAAAAATCTAAATACGGATTCAAAAGAACAATGAAAGGATTCCTAGATATGCTGCTAATTAAATTCTGGATGGATTTTTCAACAAGACCAATACATCTTTTAGGAGGATTAGGACTAATTAGTATGTTTCTAGGATTCTTAATTGCAATTTATTTAGTAATAATAAAAATATTCTTAAATCAGCCAATAGGAGATAGACCACTATTATTATTCTCTGTATTATTTATTATTTTAGGAGCACTATTTTTGGTATTTGGTGTTTTGGCCGATATATTAATAAAGATATACTATCAAAACGAAAATTATTATTCAATAAAAAATGAGAGAAAGAATTAATAATGCAATTAGAAACAATAGAAGTTTTGTAACCTACACTTGGGTAGGTATATTTATGATGATTCTTCAAATTATTTCACTTTATTTGTTCATAGATTTATTAAAAATTCCAACAATAATAAGCAGCATAGTAATTGTTGGAGGAATATTTATTTTCAAATTTATAATATATAAATGGACAGGTTTCACACGATGAGTTTTATAAACTTTCTAAAAAAACTACCAATAGATTTAGGCCAAGGAAATATCAACAAAGGGCTTAGATCTAAAACCCATGGGAAAGTTATAGCAGAATCATTAGTTCCAAACGAACAAGGGAAAAAAGCTTTAGATATTGGTTGCAGAGAAGGTATTCAATCTAAATGGTTAGAATCAAAAGGTTATGAAGTAACTTCTATAGATATAGAAAAAGTTTATGATAAATGTATAATAGCAGATGCAAACAAAAAACTTCCATTCAAAGACAACACATTTGATTTAATCTGGAATAGTGAATTAATTGAACATTTAGAAAAACCAGAATTCACAATAAACGAATTTAAAAGAGTTCTAAAACCAAATGGTAAAATAATAACTACAACACCAAATTCTAATTTCTGGTTATACAAATTAGCCAAACTATTTGGAAAATCAGCAAAAGACTTACAAAATCCAGGACACAAACATTTCTTCTCAGAAAAGGATATAAAAGAATTATTCCCAAATGATCAAATATATGGTTATTTTCCATACATAATTAAAAAATTTACTATTAAAAAAAATATTGGGCATTTATCTCCGACTTTCGTTATTCTATCATCTTAGTCAATCATAAGAATTCATAAATGCATATCTACAATTTTTGTTTCTTTTCCAGAAAGCACATTATATTCTTCTGATATTTCTTCAGCTAATTCAAAAAAATCTTTTTTATAAACTCTTAATTCTAAAGGAAGATAACTTGCTTCATCAGAAACAGGTCCAGAAAAATCTGCAACAACTTCTGTGTGCTTTGGTTTATCACCCCCGATATAATAAAACCATTCTGAAATCCTTTTTCTTATCCCTATATCTATTTTCCTTTCAATATTCCAAGGTCCAGAAAAATTCCTAACAGTCACCATACTCCCACAACAATTATACGGAAAAGTTAAAAAATATTCATCACTAAGAATTGTTTCTAACAGTTCTTCAACTTTACTTTCTTTTTCTTCAATTAAGGAATCTTTTCCTCTAACAGTTTTTTCCATTTTATTCAAGAAGCACCCAAAAACTTATAAATCTTTCTTTTCAGCAACTAAACAATGATTCACAAAAGAACCTTTAGTAAATTTTCTTTTATCTAATTCATTTATCTTATTATAAAATCTATAAAGCTTAGAATTTTCAATTCCTTCTTTAACTTTAAATTCTCCTTGTTTTTTAAGTCCTATTTTTTTTAATAATGGTGAAACAACATAAGTAGATAAATAAGGCAGATAATTAACAAATAAAGCAACCAAGAATCTTGATCTCCCCTCATAATGATTTATCTTTAAACCATTCTCCTCCATAAGTTTTCTTAAATCATCTTCTTTAAACAATCTTTTATGTCCCCATGCCCAAAGACCAATTGGAATTCTTTTACCAAACTTATTCAAAATCCAATTAATAGGATCATAAACAAAAGGAAATTTCTTATTTGGAACAGTCAATATTAGTTTCCCTTTCATCTTCAACACCCTCTTAATCTCTTTAATTGCATCATCAAGATTTTCAACATGCTCTAAAACATCAGTACACACTACATAATCAAAACTCTCATTAGAAAAAGGCATTTTCTCAGCAGATGCATATATTACGTTTTCAGAAATCAAACTTTCATTAGGTTCTATACCAATATATTTCAACCCCTTTTTCTTATAAATATGAAAATAATGCCCTGCCCCACACCCAACATCTAACAAATATCCTTCACTACCTAAATTTTCATCTACAAAATCCAATTTATTTCTATAAACTGGGCTAATTCTTTTATCCATATTAAAAGAAAATCAAACTATTTTTATAAATCATTCTATTTAAACAAAAGTTATATAAAAACCTTCAAAATCCTTTAATAAATGATCAGATTATTAGTCACGTCCGCAATTATAAAAAAAGACAATAAAATATTATTAGTTAAAAGAGCTAAAAATCCATATAAAGGGTATTGGAGCTTTCCTGGAGGAACAGGGGCTTTTAAAGTATTACACGATCCAAAAGATGCAGTATCAGCAGAAGTAAAGGGAGACTTACAATGCCCCTTCAAGGGAGATTTTTTTACATATAGTTATAATTTTTTTGAACATCCAACAATAACTATGTTTTTTATTGGAACAATTGCAGGAGAACCTAAAATAGACAAAACATACAGTCTTGATTATAAATGGATAACTCCTGAAGAAGCATTAAAAATAGACTTAGCATTTGATCATGTATCAATACTAAAAAAATACATCAAACAATCAAACATTAATATATGATATTCTCTGAACACCAAATGAATATTCGTAATCTCTAGTTTTCATTTCTTTATTTTGAACTATATTATTAATATTATTCAAATCAAAACTTCCGCCCTTTTCTAATAAGAAATAAATTGGTTGTACTTGTTCGCCATTCTGCATAAATGCTATCTGTTTTAAAGAATAGGTTTCACTAATATATTCCCACAACTCTTCTTTTTCAAATAAATCCATACCCCATTGATAAACAAACACCCACCTTACATTGTCTTCATCTTCTATTTTCTTAAAAGTATCCAAATCCTTACTCCACCCCTTTCCATAACCCATTCTATCAGCATGCCATAAAATACCATAAGATTGATGACTTGGAAATACTAATCTTTCATCTTCAGCAGAATGCTCTTTTATATATTCTCCAGCAATATCTAATCCCACAAATTGTGTATTAAACATCCTATCTTTAGCTTCCATAGCAGGAAAATATAAAATAATTAAAAATATCAAAATTACAATAATTCTAGTATATTTTATCTTAACAAATTTCTCAATATTCACCCCCACAAATACAAACAAATAAGCAATTAAAAGTAACATTAAAGGAGCAATAGGATACTGATGATAAACATGTCCTTTCAAATAACCAGAAGCTACAATTATCCATACTGGACTAGAATAAATCATAGCTCTTAAAAAAACATGAGTTTTTCTTCTTCTTAAAAAAAGCAAAACAATAATCAAACCACAAATCATAAAATAAAATCCTAAATGAGTAATACTATCATTAATAAAAAGCCAAACCATATCCCACCAACCTTCTTTAAACATAGCGCCAAAATCCAAAGCATCAGCAAATAATTGTCCTTTCAATCTTTCAGAAACAATTTTAGTATAAATTAACCATAAAGGAATAGTTAGTAAAATCAAAAAGCTCCAAAAAACACTTTTTTTATTTTCTTTAATAAATGTTTTCTTAAATACTTTTTTGTATGGGAATGTTAACAAAATTGGTAAAAATATAAAAAAGAAATCATATTTAGTTAAAAAAGTCAAAGCTAAGAATACACTAACTAAAATACTATTCTTAAAATTAATATTTTTTCTCCATTTTAAATAAAAATAACCAGCTCCAACCATGAAAAATAAAGCAGGATTAACTAATTGCATCTGTCTTCCAAAAAAGATAAATAATGGTAAAATAGCAGCTAAAGCAGCAACAGTAAAAGCCATATCTTCTCTTTTAGTTAATTCTTTTGTAAATAAATATAACATTAAAATAGCACCCAACATAAATAAGATATTAACAACTCTAGCAATAGCTAAAGACTCACCAAATATCATATATAAAAACCCAACTATAACAGAAATCATAGGAAACGAATCAGCATGCGCACCACTAGGATCATCTCCAACTATTGGATAATTCCAAGCTGGTATAAAAAATCCATTAGCAAAAAATCCATCATCAGCAAAATTTCTAGCCTCAGTTAAATAATGTGTTTCTTTCCAGTTATGATATCCAACCACAGGGTAATCAACATGATAAATTCTCAAATAAAAAGCAAACACTAAAATTATCAATAATAAAATCCATTTCCAATTTCTCTTTAAAAATGGAAAAATCTCTATATCTACATCTTTTTTTTCTTCAGACATAAGAAATCAATATTCAAAGAACATATATAAAAGTTGTCAAAAATAAGATGCTTTAATAATCTATATAAACAATACATTAACCTCAAAAATGATGGACCCTTTAATCATAATTCCAGCATTTAATGAAGAAAAAGCCATAGCTGATGTAATCAAAGATTTAAAATCTCATGATTATCACAATATCCTAGTAATAGATGATGGAAGTAAAGATAGAACAGCAGAAATAGCAAAAGAAAACGGCGCAAAAGTAATAAAACATATAATAAATAGAGGTCAAGGAGCAGCATTACAAACAGGTCATGAATACGCCTTAAAAAATGGAGCTGAAACCATAGTACATTTTGACGCAGATGGACAGTTCATAGCAAAAGACATAGAAAGCATGCTATCAGCAATAAATAATGGATATGAAATTGTACTTGGTTCTAGATTCTTAGATAAAAAACCAATAAATATACCATTAGAGAAAAAAATTATACTAAAAGCTGGCAGGTTATTTACAAAAATATTCTCAAACATCTCACTATCAGACACCCATAATGGTTTCAGAGCAATAAAAAGAGAAGCACTAACAAAAATAAAGATAACCCAAGATGGTATGGCGCATGCATCAGAAATTATAGATTTAATAAAGAAAAATAATTTAAAGTATAAGGAAGTTCCTGTTACAGTAATATATTCAGAATACGCACTCTCAAAAGGACAAAGTATTTTTAATAGTTTAAGAATAGCATTTAAGCTATTAATAAGGAAACTAACAAAATGATAGAAGCAATAAGTATAATAATAATTTTATTTGCACTTTTTGCACTTAGTAGAGCTTATTTAAGATTCAAAGAAAGAAAAATATCTAATTGGAGTTTTGCTCTATGGTTTATAATATGGATAGCAGTAATAACTGTTGTTTTAATTCCTGAAACAACAAGCCAGATATCAAAATTCTTTGGCATAGAAAGAGGAGTTGACCTCTTAGTTTATGCTTCAATAATAATAATTTTTTATTTAATCTTCAGGCTTTACATAAAAATAGATCAGACAGAGCAAAACCTTACAAAAGTAGTGAGAAAGGTTAGCAAAGAAGAGTAAAACTTATTTTTTATTCTTAAATCTATTAAACATTTCTAGCATCTCCTCTGGAAATGGAAATACAATTGTAGAATTCTTCTCAGCAGCTATATCTGATAAAGTTTGATATAATCTTAATTTAAGAGCAGCAGGCGACTTATCAATAATCCTACCTGCATCTAATAATCTTTGTGCAGCTTGTTTTTCAGCTTCAGCAAGAATGATTCTAGCTCTCCTATCTCTTTCAGCTTCTGCCTGATGAGCCATAGCTCTTTTCATATTTTCTGGTAATTCTATATCTTTTATTTTAACATCTGTAACTTTTAATCCCCAGGGATCTGTTTCCTTATCTACAACAATTCTAATTTTTTCACCAATTTCTTCTCTCTTAATCAAAATAGTATCTAATTCTGCTTTTCCACACATATCTCTTAAAGCAGATTGCGCTAATTGAGATATAGCATATCCATATTGTTCAACCTCTAAAACCGCTTTTTCAGCAGCAGTCACTTTAAAGAATACAACTCCATTCACTTTAATAGGTACATTATCCTGAGTCATAACTTCTTGAGAAGGAATGTCTATTGCAATAACCCTAATATCAACTCTTTGGATTCTTTCTACTATGGGTATTATCCATCTAAAGCCTGGCTGTAAAACTCCAACAAATTTACCAAATCTAAATCTAACACCCCTATCATATTGATTTATTATTCTTATTCCTGAAAAAAAGATAACTACAGCCAAAGCAATTAAAAACCATGTTAAAGGAGTCATAATTTTAAATATTACTAAAAGCTTATAAATCTTTTTAAAACACCATAACTTCCTTTCATATTTCTTATAAAACCCATATTATTATCTTCATCTATGAACATTCTCTACTTCACAGAATACTTCCCAGAATCAGAAAATGCAGAATTAACAGGAGGAGTAGAATCAAGAACCTATCACTTAGCAAAAGAACTAGCAAAAAAAAACAATATAACAATAATCACAACCACACAACACAATCCAAGAATTCAAAATTTTCAAAATATGCTAATCATCAGATGCAAAAAATTGCCATATACACATACAGGCTACAAAAAAGAAAGACTACAAACAGCAATAAAAATGTACAAAACTGGAGAAAGATTCATAAAAAGAAATAAAATAGACATAATAGATTCACACAATTTCTTCACATATTACCCAGCATCAAAACTAGCACAAAAATACAAAATAAAACACTTTGTAAATTACCATGAAACATGGATAAATAATTGGGTTAAAAACACAGGATCAAAAGCAGGAATTATAGGAGAAATAGCAGAAAGATTCATTCTAAACAACCTCAAGAAAAACAACACTAGATTCATTGCAGTATCAAACTTCACAAAAAACAAACTAATTCAAAATAATATTAAAAACAAAATATCAGTAGTCTACAATGGAATCAATTTAGACAAATACAAAATAAAAGTAAAAAAAGAAAAACAACCTACAATAGTTTCAATGAGCAGATTAACACCATTAAAAAGAACTAAAGATATAATTAAAGCATTAAAAATCATAAAACAAGAGATTCCAAATATAAAACTAAAAATAATAGGAGATGGAGAAGAAAAAAACAATTTAATAAAATTAACAAAACAATTACAATTAGAAAATAATGTAGAATTCTTAGGATTCATAAAAAAACATGATGATGTGTTAAAAATACTAAAAAGTTCACATATTTTCTGCTTACCATCTGTTTTAGAAGGATTTGGAATAGCAACAGCAGAAGCAATGGCATCAGAAGTTCCTTATGTATCATCAAATATTCCTCCAACAAGAGAAATCACACAAAACGGAAAAGCAGGATTATTATACAAACCAACAGATCATAATGAATTAGCAATAAACGTAATCAAACTATTAAAAGATAAAAGTTTATACAAAAAAAAGCAAGAAGAAGGAAAAAAACTAGCAAAAAACTATGATTGGAGTAAATTAGCAAAACAACTAGAAAAGGAATATTTTTATTAAAAACAAAAAGTTTATATAGTTTAACTGTTTAACAATTTAACTATAGGAGGTAAAAATGGCAACTGATCTTGTAAAAATGAGTCCAAAAGGACAATTAGTAGTTCCTGAAGAAATTAGGGAAAATGAAGGATTTATGCCTGGAGATAGATTTGTGGGGTTTCAAGTAAAAGAGGGGGTATTATTTAAAAGAGTTAAAATACCAGATGTAAAATTAGAATTTGAAAAACTAGCCAAGGACATAGAAAAGCATTTCAAGAAGCAAAGTATAACAAGAGAAGATATAGGTAAGGCTGTAAGATGGGCAAGAAAAAAGTAGTTTTAGACACCAATATACTTATTTCTGCTCTGGGGTGGAATGGAAAACCTAGGCAGATATTCCAAAAATGTATAGAGGGAGATTTAGAATTAATTATTTCAAAGGAACAGCTTAAAGAATTAAATAAAGTAATGAATTATCCTAAATTCAAATTTAGTGATGAACAAAAAGAAACTTTTATTTCAATTATATTAGAAATTGCTAAAGTTGTTGAAATTAAAAATAGCTTAAAAGTTATCAAGGATGATCCAGATGATAATATGATTTTAGAGACTGCTTTAGCATCGAATGTAGATTACATTATTTCAGGAGACCCGCATTTATTAAATCTTGAAGAATTTAAAGGGATAAAAATTTTAAAAGCATCTGACTTTTTAGATTTGTAGTAATTTTTTTGTAGTTCAAAATCTGGAGAATAGGAAATCTGTATAAAAATTACCAAAAAATAACAAAAACCAAAAACTATATAAACCCATAGTTTACATATATAAACTGTGAGTTTATATGAAAGATGTAACTAAAAATGAGATGTCTCTCATTCTAACTATTTTTAAAAGCCCTGAAAAAGACTATAATGCAAGAACGATAGCCAAAGAAATAAAGATAACCCACATGGGAGCATTAAAAATAGTCAAAAGATTAGAAAACGAAGGAATTTTAAAATCTAAAGAACTAGGCAAAGCTAAATTTTATACATTAAACTTTGATAATGATTATGTAGAACAATATCTAAAGTTTTTGCTAAAAAGGGAAGTTGAACAATCTAATCCTTATGTAAAAAGATGGATTAAAGAAATTAAAAAAATAAAGAATGCTGACTCTGCAATTTTATTCGGATCTATATTAATAAAACATAAAAAAGCTAAAGATATAGACATTCTATTTATTATAGATAGCAAAAAATTTTCAAAGCTAAAAGATGAAATAACAAAAATAAACTCAATTAACATTAAGAAATTACATCCAATATACCAAACAAAACAGGATATAAAAGACAATATTAAAGAAGAAGATAAACCATTATTAAATGCTATTAAAGGAATAATTATATTTGGAGATAACACAATTATAAATCTATTAAGAAAATAACACATGCTAAAAATAAAGTTGATTGGTGTATTAAAAAGGCTGAGAAAGAATTACAAAAATTAAATAGGCACAGAGGATTGATTAAAACCAGCTCAAATAAAGGAAAATCTAATAATTTTATAGAAAAGGCAGAACATAACTTAAATGCAGCAATAGAGTTTGAAAAAGGAAATTATTCTGATTGGTCACCAATTGCCTTTTTCTATTCTATGTATCATTGTTTATTAGCTATAAGTGCAAAATTTGGATATGAATCAAGAAACCAAGAATGTACTCTTGCACTAATATATAACTTAATTGAAGATAAAAAGATAGATTTTAATAAAAGATTATTAGATGAGATATCAATGTTAGGCATTCCTAAAGATAAAGAAAGAAGCATTGTAGATATTAGAGAATTTTATCAGTATGGAACTTCACTTTCTATTAAAAAAGATGTATACAAAGATTTATTAAAACTAGCAAAAGAGGTTCTCTCAAGAACCAAGGATTTATTGGAAGAATGAAAATAAAAGAAAATAAAAGTCTGTTTTTAAAACAGTTTGGGGATACTCCTCAATTAAGAGTATTAGACTTCCTTATAGATAACCATATGTTTGATTTCCCTATGACAGAGATAGCAAGAGAAAGCAATGTTAGTTATAACTCTATCAAAATCTTTTTTCCTAACCTCGTAAAATCCAAAGTACTAATCAAAACTAGAAAAATAGGAAAGTCTGACTATTACAAATTAAACATGGAAAACCATTTTATTAAGAACCTTATAAAACTTGATTGGACGCTAACCAAAGAAAGTATTCCACCAAAAAAGGAAAAACCATTGATTCCTGCCTAAACCTCAAAAAAGAATACTTTTATTAAATAAAACAAAGTTCTCACCTTAATGACCAGTATATCTAAAAAACATATAGTTTACTTCTTAATTCTAATCTTATTTCTAACAGGATTATTCTTTAGAGTATCATTAGATGGCTTGCCTGAAAATCACCCAGGAAATCTAAAAGCTGCAAATGCATTCTATCACACAATAGCAGCAGATCATATAGCAGAAACAGGGAAAATATTCAATCATCCTTGGTGGGATGCAGAAGGTCATGATGACATAATAAGCACAGTATCACAACACGAAGCAGTATTAATAGCTCCTTTAATAAAACTCACAGGAATTCCAGATTGGAACGCAGCATACTTAATTGTCTGTATATTATCAGCATTAGCTATTCCCCTAATGTACATGTTAACAAGAAAACTATTTAATTCTCATCTTATCGGAATCATAGCAGCAGGCGTTTTAGTTTTACCTTTAGACTTATCAAACTGGCTTTATTACCAATATATTGGAATTTGGCTACAATCAAGTGTAACACCTTTCATGTTATTATCCTTCATATTAATAATTGATATCCTTAAAAAACCAGAAACTTGGAAAATTCTAGCACTAGGAATAAACATAGCAGCAGTATTCCTAATGTTCCCTCCAGTATTAATTTTCTTATTCCCATTATTACTAATAGTTTTATGGAAATTAGCATTCAAAGAAAAAAAGAAAGCAAAAAGATTAGCAGCATACATCATAATCCCATTAATCGCAATTATAATCTTCATGCCTAGTTTATTAGTAGGAGATATTGGAGCAAGAATAAACAATGAAGAATCTCCATTTTATTTTGCAACTCCAAACTATGATAGCACTCCATTCGCAAAAGGATTTGAAGGCACACCAATCATTTTACTAATCTTATTCGGATTAGGAATAATACAATTATTGTTAAACTATAAAAAGTATAGACCATTAATAGCTTATTCAATATACTTTGTAGCTGTAGTATATTTATTCCCATTTTTCATACACAATATGGAATACTATCTAATGAGAATGAAAGGATTCTTAATTTACTTAATGGCTCCAATAATAGCTTACGGGATATATTATTTCATAATTAAAAATATAGCAAAATATTTCAACAAAAAAACATTAATCACAATAGTAATATTAATCTTATTAGTACTTGGAGGAATATCTCAATTTAACACACTAAAAAGTCAATTAAATTATGAACACATCCCAGCAGACAAATATGTAGTAGCTAAATGGATACAAGAAAACATACCAGAAGATGAACATTTATTCATGCTTGAAGGAGATTATCAATTAGAAGCAACTTATTTCCAAAGAGTTAGATTTACATTATACCAAGAAGAATTCGCTAACTACATAAAACAATTACAAGAAACAGGAGACCCAACAGAAGTAACAGGCCATTGGTCAGGATACATAGATTGGAGTAAATGGAAAACAAGAACTGGATATCTAAGTTTTGAAGAATACGAACCACTAAGTAAAACTCAAAAAATAACAGACTTCAATTACATTTATCTAGAATCATTAAACCAACAATTACTAGAACTAAACCAATATATCGCATCTTGGCTAGTACAAGAAAATAACTATGAACCAATATATGAACAAGGAAGGTTCCTAATATTAAAGAAAAATGAATAAATCAATAAAATTATTAATAATAGAAATAATAATCGTTTTCATAATCAGTATTGTATTAAATAACTTCATAGATATGATAAAATTCACAACCTTTTTCATACTCTTATACTTTATCCCAATTCTTCCATGGGTATCAAAAATAAAAATGAACCTTTTAGAAAAAATGATAATAATCAACACAATAGGTTTAGCTTTAATACCAATAGTATACATAATAATAGGATCTTTCACAAAACTATCAACAATCTTATATATTTTAGGAGCAGCAGCAATATTTATAGTTGGGATATTAAAAAATAGAAAAGAAAATGAAAAACATTAGTCTATCAGTATTCTTTCCATTCTACAATGATGAAGGAAGTATAAGAAAAATAGTTAATGATACTTTAGAAACTCTAAAAGAAATTACAGAAGATTATGAAATAATTCTAGTAGATGATCACAGCCCAGACAAAGTAGGAGAAATAGCAGATGAATTAGCCAAAGAAAATCCAAAAATAAAAGTTATTCACCATGAAAAAAACAGAGGTTACGGAGGAGCATTAAAATCCGGTTTTTCAAACTCAACAAAAGAATACATTTTCTACACAGATGGTGATAATCAATACGATGTAAAAGAACTAAAACTATTAGTAGACAAATTAGATGAAGACACAGACTTAGTAAATGGCTATAAATTAAGTAGAGGAGATCCTTGGTATAGAAAATTAATAGGAAGAACATATCACTGGACTGTAAAAATATTATTCAATTTAAAAATAAGAGATGTAGATTGTGATTTTAGATTAATAAGAAGAAAATTATTTGATCAATTTGATTTGGAGTCTAATTCTGGCGTTATATGTGTAGAACTAATGAAAAAAATTCATATGCAAAAAGCTAAAATTAAAGAAGTCCCTGTTCATCATTATCCAAGATATTATGGCAAGTCTCAATTTTTTAATTTTAAAAGAATTTTTAAAGTTGGAATAGGAATTCTAAACCAATGGTATAAATTAATTTTATTAAAAAAAAATGGAAAAAGAAGCATATAAACAAACATATGAAGCTGAGGAAAATCACTGGTGGTTTAAAGGAATCAGAAAAATAATATTTTCAATTTTAGACAAAAAAATAAAAAGAAATGATTTAAAGATATTAGATTCTGGATGTGGAACAGGAATTCTTTTGACTAAATTAAAAAAATATGGTGAGCCTTCTGGAGTAGATATATCTGAAGAAGCACTAAAATACTGCAAAGAAAGAGGTTTAAAAAAGTTATACAAATCTTCTGTAGAAAACCTGCCTTTCAAAGAAAACACATTTGATTTAGTGACATCCATAGATGTAATCTACCATAAAGAAGTTCAATCAGATATAAAAGCATTAAAAGAAATAAATAGGGTATTAAAAAAAGATGGCCTTGCCTTAATTCAGGTTGCAGCTTACAATTTCATGCTTAGTAATCATGATAAGTTTGTTCACACTCAAAGAAGATACACAAAAAAAGAATTAGAAAAAAAATTAAGAGAGATGGGCTTTAAAATTGAAAAAATAACATATATTAACACATTTTTATTTCCAATAGCATTAATTAAAAGACTAACAGAATCAAAAAATACAAAATCAGAACTAAAACCACTTCCAAAAATAATTAATGATTTATTTATAAATATTCTATATTTAGAATCAAAAATAATAAATATCATAAACCTGCCTTTTGGCCTTTCAATTATTTGTTTAGCTAGAAAACAATAATTTTAAATAACCAGCTTAAATAATCAACATATTATGTTAAGTTATTTCCAAGAAAAAATTAAAAATAAACAAACCTTAATTTCGTTTATAATTGTAGCAATAATTCTAATCTTTTTGGTTCTCAATGCAAATATAAATGAATTAATAAAACATATTTCTCAAATAAACCTAATATATTTCATATTAGCTATAATTGTATTTTACTTATCAATATTTCCAAGAGCATTAAGATACAATATATTATTAAAAAATATAGGAATAAATCAAAGATTAAAGAATATCACAGAAATTTATTTTCTTTCCTGGTTTGCAAATTTAATAGCTCCTGCAAAGCTTGGGGATTTATACAGGAGTTATTTAATAAAAAAGAATTATGGCAATTCAAAATCTGAAACCCTAGGAACAACCTTTGTAGAGAGATTAATGGATTTGATTTTATTAATTATCTTAATAAGTATAGCTGGCTTTTTAATAATAGAAGAAGCAGTTTCAGGACAAATAAAAAATTTCTTAATAATAGCATACTTAATACTGATCATTCTTATAATTTCAATTTTCATTCTAAAAGGATTTAGAGCAAAGCTAACAAGACTACTACCAGAAAGATTCCAACACATAGTACCAAACTTTGAAAATAGTATGTCAACATGTTTAACCAAAAAAACAATATTACAAATAGTATTATTAACTATAATTTATTGGGCATTAGAAATTGGAACTCTTTATTTTGTTACTTTAGCACTAAACACAAATTTATCCTTAATGTTAATAATATTTGTAACTCTGATTTCAGCTTTAACAAGTGTAATTCCACTAACACCATCAGGAGCCGGAGCAGCAGAAGCAGGAGTAACAGCTACATTAGTAATATTTGGAATACCTTACAGCTTAGCATTCGCAATAGCAATCGTTCATAGAAGCATAGATTATTATTCAGGTTTAATCATAGGTACAATTGTTTATATTAAATCAAAATTAAAATAGATTAAAACTGTGGAGAATTAATCTTTTTTTCAAGACCTGCCTCTATATCATACTCAATCCATACATCATTTGATTTAAAATAAACAACAGCTTCTTCTTTAAAAATAATTGGTTCACCCATATCATTTAGATCTTTTAACCCATACCCATATCTTCTTCCAATCTCTCTTTCCATAATAAAAAGCAGCAGTATTAAACTTTTAAATCTTTCTTTTTCAAAACAAAAACAGAATAAAACCATAAACCACTTTTCATAGGATAAAACTTCTCTACATTAAACTTACTCTTTAACATTGAAAGATACTCATTCCCGTTCCTAATATTAGCTCCAACATCATATTTTTGAAGTCTTTTACTAATAAAATTCTTTGCGGGAGCATCTTCAATTAATAAAAAAACACCATTCTTCTTTAAAACTCTATGGACTTCATCAATAACTTTTCCAGTCTCTTCTTCACTCAAATGATGAAAAAATCCACTAACTAAAACAGAATCAAAATATTCATCTCCAAAATCCAAATTCAAAGCATCACCAACCACCATATTTTTACCATACTTCTCTTTTCCATAATTAACATAGGCCTCAGATAAATCCACACCAGTATAGTTTTCCTTATCAAAAAACACAGAAAATTCACCAACACCGCAAGGAATATCTAAAACCAGTCCATGCTTAGGCAATTCATTAGCAATTATCTTTCTTTGACTTTTAAAATTTGCCTCTATAACTTTTCTCAAAAAAGTATAAATTCCAGGATACTCCGATAATTTATTAGATAACCTCTTTAACATAAAAGAAGTCAATTTCAATATATATTTAAGGTTTTACCTTTTTCAAAATAATATGAAAGCTCTATTAATAACTGAATACTTTCCACCAATAATACATGGGGGAGGTGAAATAAGCGCATATTCCCTAGCACAAGCTTTAGCAAAAAATAATATAGAAGTTCATGTTCTTACTTCTTACTTTCCAAACCTCAAAAAATATGAAGAAAAAGATAATATAAAAATATACAGGCTCTTAGAAACAGGATTAAATCCAAGAAAACTAACAGATAATATAAAAAGAAACATTCTATTAAAAAGATCTATAAAAAAATACGCCACAGAACTAAATAAAAAAGAAAATTTTGATATAATACACTTTCTAAATACAACTTCAATAACAAACTTACCAGAGATAAAAGCAAAAAAAATAGCAACAATAAACAATTACACAAACTTCTGTCCCAAATCAGATTTATATTATACAAAAACAAACTTTTCACCAGGAGAAAAAAATTTCAGAAAATATATAATAGAAATGCTTAATACAAACTACATAGGAAAACAAAAATTAAGATTCTATTTAAAATACAACCCAGCGTTTTTAACATGGCTATATTTAAATTATCTTCAAAGAAGAAAACAAATAAATTATGTAGATAAATTAATAGTCTTAAATGATCTCATAAAAAGAAAAAACACAGAAAAAATATACAACATAGCAAATATAGAAACAAAAATAACATTCTATCCAATAAAATCAGAAAACAAAAACCCAATAATTACATTTATAGGAACTTTAGAAAAAATAAAGGGGGTAGATCTATTAATAAAAGCTTTCTCAAAAACAAAAGAAGCAAATCTATTAATAGTTGGTTCAGGCTCAGAAGAAAATAATCTCAAACAACTCTGCAAAGAGCTTAATATAGAAAATAAAGTAGAGTTCACAGGAAAACTAAACCAAAAATACTTACCATATATTTATTCAAAAACAGACATAGTAGTATTACCAACAAGATGGCCAGAACCATTTGCTAGAGTTCTATTAGAAGCCACATTTTTCAAAAAACCAATAATAGCTACAAACACAGGTGGAAATCCAGAAGCAGTAATAGAAAATCTAAACGGGTTCCTAATAAACACAGAACAAGAACTAGCAAACAAGCTAAATATACTAATTAACAATAAAAATCTAAGGGAAAAAATGGCTATAGAATCAGGAAATATATACAAAACTAAATTCATAACAGAAAAAATTATAAAGCAAATAATACACCTCTATCAAAAATGAATAAGAAACTCAATATGGGATGTAATAGAAAAAAATTAAATGGTTATCTAAACGCAGATATAAATAATAATACAAATCCAGATATGGTAGTTCCACCATTACCTCAAAGACAACCATTTAAAGATAAAGAATTTGATGAAGTATTATTTGATAATTGCATGCAATATGTCCCTGTAATAGATATAGTTCCTAGTTTAAAAGAAATGTGTAGAATAGGTAAAAAAGTTATAGTCAGTTTTAGTCCTAAAAATATGGTTGGTAGTACTATATTTGAAAGAGGGATAAATATGATTGGTTATTCTATATTAAGTTTTTATTATTTGGATGAAGAAAATAGAAAAAGTAAATCATGGAGAGATTGGGATTATGATTTTAAGATAAATAAAATTTGGTTTGAATTAAATTTTAGAAGGTTTTGGCATGTTAGATTATTGGAATGGTGGGTAAATAAATCTAAAAGAAATCAGCAACTGTATGAAAACTCATGTTTATTTTATTTATTTCCTGCCAGATGGATATGGATAGAATTTAAAGGAGTTTAAAAAGAACCAGATGAAAATGATGATTTTGAGAATTTAAAATAAGTTAAAAAATGGAAACGAAGAAAATAAATTTCGGCTGTGGAAAAGATATAAAAAAGGGTTTTTTAAATGTCGATTACCCAGAGATTAATTTGAATAAACCATTACATTATCAAGATAATGAATTTGATTATGGTTTGTGTAAATCAGTTATACCTTACTTAAAAAATTTGCATTTTTCATTAAAAGAAATGAAAAGAATATGTAAAAAATTAGAAGTTGCATTTCCACATTTCTCTGTTGGGACCCCTAATCAAATATCTTATGGTAAGGTCTATTACTTGGGATTTAGTATTAACAATATGTTTCTATTAAAACCTGATGAGATTATAGTTAAAAATTCTTTCTTTAAAATAAAATTAAAGAAGAAGAATTGGAAAGGGAAATTAATGATTTATTTTGAGCAGTATCTTAGTGCTATAATTAAAATAAGAGAAATGTATTTAATATGGAATAAAAAATCTAATAATTCGCAGGAGAAAACAGGGAGTTGATTAAGAATGGAAAACCAAAACAATCAAGAAAAATATATGAAACAAAATTCAATCCTCAAAAACTAATAAAGCAAATAATAACCCTATACCAAAATGAAAATAGCATTACTAATACCATCTTTTCTTCCAATGAATGAAGGAGCAAAAAATGGATTTTTAGTTCCTTCTCAAGATTTAGAATTATTTACAGAAAAAGTAACCGTTTAGCTACCTTTTGCTTTATCGACGATAAACATGATTTTTCACAAAAATGGCCAAAATTGGCTCAGTGACGTTTTTATTCTCGATAAATTAGTTTTTCACTTTCTTTCAGTGGGCGATCAGCTAAACGGTTACCAGAAAAACAAACATTTTAATACAAAATAAAGACTTAAGAGAAAAATGTCTTTAGAATCAGAAAATATATACAAAACTAAATTCATAACAGAAAAAATTATAAAGCAAATAATTGATCTTTATAGTAAATGAGTTCATAAGTTTTATAAAACAAATCTCGATTATTTCTGATAATGAAAAAAGCACTTATTACAGGTATTACTGGTCAAGATGGTTCTTACTTAGCAGAATTATTATTAAATAAGGAATATGAAGTTCACGGAATCGTAAGAAGAGCAGCAATAGAAGATTCCAATCATAGATTAAGTAGAATTAAACATATAGAAGACAGCATAGAACTACATCCGGGATCTCTCGAAGCATATCCTACCATATTCAATATTTTTCAAGAAGTCAAACCAGATGAATGTTATCATCTGGCATCACAGAGTTTTGTTTTTGAATCATTTAAAGATCCATTCACAACATTCAATACAAACATTTATGGAACACTTCATGTTTTAGAAGCATTAAAAAGAGTAACACCAAATTGTAGATTCTATTTTGCAGGCACATCTGAAATGTTCGGAAATATAAAAGAATCACCACAAAATGAAAAAACCCCTTTCCACCCAAGATCTCCATATGGAATATCTAAAAACACTGGATTTGATTTAACTAGAAATTATAGGGAAGGTCACAATATATTTGGAGCTTCTGGAATATTATTCAACCATGAATCGCCGAGAAGAGGCCTAGAATTTGTTACAAGAAAAATAACAGATGGAGTTGCAAAAATAAAACATGGTTTAGAAAGTGAATTAAGATTAGGAAACTTAGACGCTAAAAGAGATTGGGGGTTTGCTAAAGACTATGTAGAAGCCATGTGGATGATGTTACAAGCTGAAGAACCATCAGATTATGTGGTTTCCTCAGGAAGATCGCACTCCATAAGAGATTTCTTAGATATCGCATTCAACCATGTTGGTTTAGAATTTAGGGATTATGTCAAAGTTGATCCAAAATTCTTAAGACCAGCAGAGGTACACACACTACAAGGAGATTCATCAAAAATAAAAACAGAACTTGGATGGGAACCCAAAACAGAATTTGGGGATCTAATAAAAATGATGGTAGATCATGATATGGAAAGAGTCAAAAAAGAATTGTAAAATGAATATTTGTTTGATAAACCCTTCTTTCTTTCCAGTTAGAGGGGGAGGAGAACAATTAACATATGACGTTGCAAAGGAATTATCAAATTCAAACAAAGTAGTAATCGCAACAGAACAGTTACCAAACACAAAACCTATAGAAATAATAAACAACATAAAGGTATACAGAGCAAAAACTTCAAAAATTCCATTCTTAAGATTATTTTTAAATCAAATATATTTCTACAAAATGTTGCTAAAAATAATCGATAAAGAAAAAATAAATTTGCTTCATATGTTTCACCTTTTCAATTTGGGAGGTGCGGCAGTTTTAGCCAAAAGAAAGAAAAAATTAAAACTAATAACTAGTCTAATTGGATGGGACACATATGATCCAATAAAACCTGTTCCAAAATACGCATTTCCATACATGGCATGGGTAATGAACAACTCAGACACTGTATTAACTAGCTCTAAACACTTATTAAAATCTGCAAGAAAACAAGGTGCAAGAAAACAAATTCCAATAATCTCACATGGAACAAATTTGCATAGAATAAAGCAAAAAACAATAGATATAAAAAAAAAATATAACATAAAAAAAGATGAAAAAATTGTTTTCTCTCTTCAAAGACTTCACAAAAGAAAAGGTTTAGAATATTTAATTCTTGCAGCCAAAAAAGTTCTGGCAAACAAACCAAATATAAAATTCATAATCGGAGGAAAGGGTCCTGAACTAAATAATTTAAAAGTACTTGCCAAAAGACTAAGACTAGAAAAAAATATTATATTCGCTGGATTCATACCAGACGAAGAATTAAACAATTACTATCAAACTGCAGATCTCTTCTCATTGCCAAGTCTTTACGAAGGGTTTGGAATAGTTTATGTGGATGCTCTAATCAATGGATTACCAATAGCAACAACAAAATGTGGCGGTTCAGAAGAAATGGTAAACAAATCAAATGGAATTTTAGTAAAACCAAAAAGTAGCGAACAATTAGCCAATGCAATCTTAGAAGTATTAAACAAAACATGGAATAAAAAAGAAATCAAGAAAAATGCTGAAAAATATAAATGGGAAAATATAATAAAAAAATACGAAGAAATTTATGAAAAACTATCTTTTTCTGTATCTAATAACCCAAAACAACACATTCTTAATCCAAGCTAAATTAAACAAAACTGCAAACAACAACAACAAAACCACTAATTGATTAAAAATAATCAAAACAGATATAACTAAATTCTGTATTGCAACATCTACTTCAATTGGTTTCTGATCTTTTGGTTTTGAATCTTCAACATTAAATTTAACTTTAGTAAATAATGCACTATGTCTCCAAAACAAGGTGCTTATAATAGCCAAAATAGATAAAACCATAACAAAAAGAGAGGGTTCATTAATATAAATCACAACAGAAATTGCTATAAGAATTATCAATTCCCTTATTCTATCTAATATTCCATCAAGCCATGCTCCAAATTGAGAAGCTTTTCCTTTAAGTCTAGCAAGTTCTCCATCAACCAAATCAAAAACCCAAGAAAACCAATAAACTATTCCTGCAAATACATAATTCCCATTTAATAAGAGAAAAGCAGAAAAGACACCAATTAAAAAACTGAGAACCGTCACAAAATTTGGAGAAATAAATCTAAGCTTATAAAAAAGCACAGTAAAGGGATATGAAAACAACCTACTAAACTCGAACAAATAAGATTCCTTAAAAGATTTTCTTCTCCTTCTCCATAAAGATTGCATTCTCAAAAACTACAAAACCTCGTATATAAAGTTTATTAAAATTAATTTAGAATCCACAAAGCTTAAGAATAGTATAACATTCCAAATCATGTTTAAATGAATTTAAAAGAGAGATACAATAAAATAAAAGAGCACTCATTCAGCAGAGCCAGAAAATACAAAGGATTTGACAAAATCTACGATACATTTATGAGAGTTATAACATTTATACCAGTATTCATTTTATCCTTTTTTCCTATAACAGGTAACGCTGTATCAATATTAGCCATTTTAGGTAATTTTCTAGCATTCTATTTATTTATAACTCAACAATTTATTTTAGGTATAATAATCATTTTTGCTACTGAAGTATTAGATTACATGGATGGAACTGTAGCAAGGATAAGAAATGAAAAAAATCCAATAATGGGTAGCTTTTTAGGAAGGTTATATCATGTAGTTAGTTTTGGGATAATTTTTATCGGTATTTGTATAGGAATTGGTATTTGGGAGATGGGTATAGTATTAGGGATTAGTTATTATATCAGAGTATATATGATAGAATTAAGAAATAGTCTATTAAACATAGTCCACAAAGATATTCAAAAACCAGAAGAAACAAAAAAACAAAACAAATTATATAAATTTATCAAAAATCTTATAGTATTTCCAATAAGTGATGGAAAGGTTATTATTCTAATAATTTTAATTAGCATAATATTGGGCATTTTAAAAGAAGTTATGATATTTTATGCAATTCATTCAGTAATTTTAGCTTTAGCAGTATTTGTAATAACATATAGACAATTAATAGCAAAAAAGAAGGAACCTACAGAAAATAGTAACATAAACATTAAAAAAGAAGAAGAGGTAAATTAAAAAATCGTTTCAAAAAACAAAGGAGGAAATAAAAAATGAAAATAGTTTATTCATATTATGTATTAGATTTGGTACATAAAGGACACATTCTTCAAATGAGAAATTCTAAAAACTTTGCAGGTGAAGATGGAAAACTAGTTGTTGGGATTTTAACAGATGAAGCCGCAATGGAAAAAAAACCAAAACCAATTATGCCATTTGACGAGAGGGTAATTCTCGCTAAAGCCATAAAATATGCAGATGTAGTTATTCCGCAAGAAACTTATTCTCCAATAGATAATATAAGAAGAATAAAACCAGATATTTTAATGGAATCAGTAAGCCACAATGAAAAAGATATAAAAGAAGCGATTGAAGTAATGAAAGAATGGGGTGGTAAAGTCATAATAACTCCAAATTACCCACAACAATCTTCAACAAATTTAAAAAAAGAATTAAGAAGAACTAACGCTAAAAGGGAGGAAATATAATGAAAAAAACAAATTTGGCAATCGGAGCGTTAGTAATACTCTTAGGAATAGTATTAATTTTTCCAATTATATCTGGAGAAGAAAAATTACAGGAAGAGATAACAGGAGACATTGTTAAAAATACAAAT
Organism: Candidatus Woesearchaeota archaeon; assembly: GCA_043812195.1. Taxonomy (GTDB): domain Archaea; phylum Nanobdellota; class Nanobdellia; order SCGC-AAA011-G17; family PNOQ01; genus JBDRML01. The sequence goes on from JBDRML010000016.1 coordinate 36,162, forward strand.
GAAATAAAAGTCTTAAAGATGGGTTTAATCCCTGCAGATGACGCAGCAGAAATGCTAAGAAATTATGAACCTATTAAAGAATACCTATCTGAAAAATTAGGAATTCCAGTAGAAATTCAAGTAACTTCAGATTATACTGCTGCAATTGAAGCAATGAGAGCAAAACATATTGATATGGCATGGTTTGGACCATTCTCATACATAATAGCAGCCAATGTTGCAGACGCAGAAGCAATAGTTAATGGAGTTAAAGAAGATGGAAAATCTACCTACAAATCAATAATAGTAGTTAATGCAAATAGTGGAATAAAAACATTAGAAGATTTAAAAGGCAAAAGTTTCGCTTTTGTAGATCCAGCATCAACGTCAGGAAATTTAATACCTAGAAAGATGTTAATTGAAAATGGAATAGATCCAGACAACGATTTTAGCACTCAATATTATGCTGGCACACACAATGCAGTACAATATGCAATAGCAAACGGAAAAGTAGATGCAGGAGCAGATAGTGATAATTCATATTACAGAATGTTAGAAGCTGGAGAAATAGATTCTGAAGTTAATATAATCATTTACGAATCTGAACCAATTCCGGGATCTCCAATAGCAGTTAGGGGAGGCTTACCTAAAGATTTCAAAAAAGCCATCCAAGATGCTTTAATAGCAATGGAAGAACAGACAATCCATAAAGTAGATGGTTGGGGTGGAATTATAAGGTATCAAGCAGTCACAGATAGTGATTACGACATTATTAGAGATACTGCAAAAATATTAGGAATGGATGTAACAAACCCAGACGCTACTTAAATAAATTATTTTTTATTTTTTTATAATTCTAAAATAAGAAAAATAAAATAAAAATGATAAAAATAGAAAACCTAACCCATACTTACAAAAATAGAAATGAAGAAGCAATTAAATGTATTAATTTGCACATCAAAAAAGGAGAAAGTATAGTTATAATAGGATCAAGTGGATCTGGAAAATCAACATTACTAAGATGTATCAATAAATTAATAGAACCTAATTCTGGAAAAATATTAATAGAAGATGAAGATATTATAAATTGTTCAGCTAAAAAAGCAGAAAAAATACGTGGAAAAATTGCAATGATTTTCCAGAATTTCAACCTTATAGAAAGAGAGAGTGTTCTTAAAAACGTTTTAAATGGAAGATTAAAATATAATAGCACAATCAAAACTTTATTCGGAAAGTTTTCTAAAGAAGATTATAATATTGTAAAAGAAAACATCAAAATAGTTGGATTGGAAGGATACGAAGAAGAAAGAATCAATAATTTAAGTGGCGGACAAAAACAAAGAGTCGCTATAGCAAGAGCATTGTCACAAAAACCAGATATCATTCTAGCTGATGAACCAGTATCAAACTTAGATCCAATGCTAATGACAGAAATAATGGATTTACTTAAAAGTATTTGTGATAAAAAAAATATAACACTTATAACAAGTTTGCATTTTCTTGAATTTGCAAAAAGATATGGTACAAGAATAATAGGAATGCGAAACGGGCAGATTGTTTTTAATGGGACCCCAGAAGAACTTACAGAAAGAGACATAGTAGAAATATACCAAAAAACTCAAAACTAACTTGCCAAAAATGACTAAACTAAAACTCCCAAAAAATAAGTATAAAGGAATTATTATAGGTATATTAATAGTCATAATCTATTACTGGGCCATTACTGGAACTGAAACAAGCCCTATTAATTTTGTCAAAGGTCTTCCAAATATGGCAGATTTCATCAGTAGAATGTTCCCACCAGACATAACTAACTTAGAAAGATTTCTATTAAAAGCTGTAGAAACTCTACAAATGGCTATAGTAGGATCAACATTAGGAGCATTAATAGCACTACCATTATCATTTTTGGCTGCAAGAAATATAATGCACAATAAATTAATATATCATACAACAAGAACTATATTTGATGCTTTAAGAGGAATTAACGAAATAGTATGGGGTCTAATTTTTGTTTCAATGGTAGGACTAGGACCATTTCCAGGAGTATTAGCATTAACAGCGCACGTTACAGGTGCGTTAGGAAGATATTTTTCAGAAGCAATAGAAACAGTAGATCCAGAATCAATAAGAGCTATTGTCTCAACAGGAGCAAGCAAAATTCAAGTAATAGCTAGAGGAATTTTCCCACAAGTTAAACCACTATTTGCCAATTATTCCTTGTACTATTTAGAAAATAATTTCAGAGCTGCAACAGTCTTAGGATTGGTAGGAGCAGGAGGAATAGGTATGGAGCTCATCACAAGTATGAGACTATTCAAAAACCAAGAAGTTCTAACTATTCTAATAATAATGGTATTAATGGTTATAATGATAGATCGATTAAGTGCATTCGTTAGAAAAAAGATAATTAAAATTGAAAATGTTTAACAAAAATTAAATAAGACTTTATTGCATAATTGCTTCTTCACTCAATTTACCTTCTTTTAAAGCTTGTACCCTTTCACAAACCTCAAAAATTCTTGACAATCCAATATTCATTGCTTTAACCAAAGTAGGATTAAATTTAGAAAGAACAGAATCTTCATAATACCTTGATTTAATATCAGCTATTCTTTATCTAAAAAACATTCTCGCACCATTTACATTACATGCATAGCCCACTTATAATCTCATTATGCATCAATCTTTGATACAGCCTTATAACTATTCTTAAATGAATAAATAACCATTAAACTTGTTATCAACAAATAACCTAAATTTAATACCATCATTAAACCAAGTATTTTACCAATAATTATCATAGGCAAATAACCTTCAAAACTTAAAGCAATTCTTATTACTTCGTTCTGTTTTCCACCGACTTTCTTACTTTTTTTGTTTGTAGTTTTTAGTAGATTATCTTTGTATCTAAAAGAAATCTGACTAAGCAAATAAAATATTGCAGATGTTACACCAACCACTAAATAACCACTTCCAATTCCAACACCTATTAAAAGCGTTATTAAAGATACAATATGAAACATGTGGTCTAAATATGCATATGTCTTATTGTTTAAGTTATTTGTTGAGTGTGCTATTGCACCATCTACGCAATCTAAAATATGGCCCAAAATTAAGAACAACATTCCAATCCAAAACTCATTAGATAAAAAGAAAATTATTGCAGGTATTCTACTTAAGATTGCTAACCAAGTGATTGTATCTGGCTTTATCTTTAACCATTTAAATGAATAATAGAATGGAATTGAAAGTATTATTAAACAACAATATACTATCTTCCATATTAAAGGATTATTCTTAAACTTCCTTTTTATGGTTACTTCGTATAGTTCCAAGTATCACATCTCCTGATTTTTTTGAAGAATCAAATAAATTTTCCCTTATGGATAAATTCCTCTTCTTTATGCTTTCTAATATTCTTAAAAAATGTTCAATACTAACATTTCTAATATCAACTTCTAATAACTCGTGTTTCCCCAAACATTTTTCTGAAAATCCTTCCGTATCTTTATATTTTATTATTATTATTGGTCTATCTACGTATATTGCTTCTAACACTATTGATGAAAAAAATGTTATTACTAAATCATATTTTTTTAGAAAATCATATTTATCACCCACATTTTTATCTTCATAAACTTTATTAGAAATTTTATTATAGATTTCTTTATTTTCTTCAGATGGATGCATCTTTATATCTAACTCAAAATCTCCCTTCAATTTTTCACTTAATTCTTTTATATAACTCTCATACTCTTTGATTGTTGATGTTCCTTCTTCCACAAAAGCATTTGTGCATAACAAAACTTTCTTCTTTGGTTTCTTTACAAAACTATATCCCACCAAATGTAAGTTTTCTTTCTTCGCCCCATTCTTTAATAACATATCTTTTAATAAATGATTATAACACAATACATGGCAATTATCTGGGTATGTATATTCTACATCGGGAATAAGGAAACCATGTGTCAATCTAAAACAAGGTATATTCATAGACTTACCCGCAATAATCATACACTTTTCAACAAGGTTTCCAAATCCATCTAACAAAACACATTTACAATCGTACTTTTTTATTATATCCAAACAAATTTTATAATAAATGTTTATTAATCGTATTACTTCTTTTGAATATATAAAATCTTCTGGAGGAATCTTTGTTTTTTTATATTTAATATTATTCGATTGAAAAATAGAGTCAAAATAATTGTATATCATATCCTCCCTATACCTAATTCTTTTACTTGATAACTTATCGAAATAGATTACTTTTTGTGCATGTCCCAAACTTTTTATGTAATTATAAATATCGCCAACTCTTTCTAGTTCATCACCTTTCTTTCTTATTAATGGCAGTAAGTATAGTATATCATACTTATTATTATCTTTTATTTTTTTAGACGCAATCAGCTTTGTTATTTGAGAGATATACATTGCTTTTCTATATATATTTCTTTTTTCACCGTATACCCATTTTGGCATTTCACCAACTAATATTTTCTGTTTAAAAAACAATCCAATGTTATAATCGCCGATTTTATAATTCTCATCTATACTAAAATTGCCAGATTTTTTATTGATAGATGAACCTTGCATAAGATCTTGCCCCTCCATTATTTTTACTCTTTTTTCTTTTTTCTTTTCAATAATTAAATTCATCCATTTTTTTTGGTATTTTATGTTATAATCTTCATAAAATTCAATTACATCAAACCCATTTTCATTAAACATCTCAATAAACTCATCTTTAACAAATCGCCTTCTAAATCTTTTAGTTACATTTTTATAATCTTCTTTAATAAAATACCCTTCTTCTGATTTTTCATTTATAGTGGTACAAACAAAAATACATCCATTCGGCATTAATAATGATTTTAATTTGTTTAATATTATTTTTGTTTCATCTTTTGGAAATAAGTGTATAAAAGCATCTAAAATTATTCCATCATATTTTCTATCAAATTCCTTTTTTAAGAAATCTATAACTTCTAATTTTGCTTCTGGAACATTCTTTTTAGCAAATTTAATCATCTCTTTTGAACAATCAATACCATAGGTTTTAAATCCAAAATTATTTAAAATATGTAAATCAAGACCAACGCCGCAACCAATATCTAAAACTTCTGGTTTCTTGAATCTTTTTGCTAATATTTTTTTAAAGGGTAATAATACTTTTGTTTGATACAAAATATTATTTTTATTTCTTTCATTATATTCTTTAGCAACAGAATCATAGTTCATTTATCTATTTCCTTCCTAATTTTTATCAATAAATATTCTTATTATTCTTTTTAGGCATACTAAAAATTCTAGCTCTTGCCTTAACATACACAAAAAGATATTTACCCCTCTTTATAAATTTTATTAAAAAAGAAACCCATAAAACTTAAAAAGACAAATATATTTTAAAATCTAAAAGAAATACTGCAAAAACACAGCATATATTAAAAAGTTAATCTATATATTAATTATAATTACTACCTTAAAAACTACTTAGAAAGATAATAGAACCTATCAGTAAAAATAAATTCATTTTTAATAAAATTTATAAGGTATAAAAAAAACACTTAATTTAATGACTGATTATTCTAAAACTTTGATAAAAGGAACAAGTGTTATTTTCATTGCAACAATAAGCACAAGTCTAATTGGTTATTTTCTAAAATTATTATTAGCAAAAAACTTAACTATAACGGAATTTGGATTAGTTTATTCAATAATAGCATTATTCGGAGTTTTTCTAATATTGCCTGGAATAGGATCAGGCAAAGCATTAGTTAGATTTATAACAGAATACAAGACCAAAAATAAATTAAAAGAAATTAAAACAACCATACTAACAAGTTTCTTAATCAACATGTGTTTATCTCTAACAATAGGCCTTATATTAATTATATTTTCAGAACCAATAGCTCTAAATTATTTACATGATATAACCAAATCATCTTACATAAGATTATATGCTATAGCATTTATTCTTACCCCTACAATAAGTATATTTAAATCTATTTTTGCAGGATTCAAAAAAAGTAAATATTATTCAATAATAGACTTATCAAAAATGTTAACAATCCTAATTTTCGCTTATATCTTCCTAAAATTAAACTTGGGTGTAACAGGGGTATTTTTAGCCTACATTTTAGTATATATTCTACCAATAATATTCTATTTCCCATTACTAATAAAAAAAGTATTTCCAACTTTCTTAAAGGTAAAAGCAGGAATCAAATCACAAAAAGCAAAAAGATTAATAAAATTTGGGATACCCCTCACAATAGCAAGTACAGCAGGTATGATATTTGGATACATGGACACAGTGATAATCACTTTCTTTAGATCTCTAGAAGAAGTAGCACTATACAATGTAGGATTGCCAACTATAAGAATTGTATGGAACTTTGAAAGGGCTCTAACTGTAATACTTTTTCCAATAGCAGTAGAATTATGGCTCCAAAAAGATAAAACCAGATTCAGAAACGGAATAAAAAATCTCTACAAATACATTTTAATTATAATAATACCATTTACTATGGTCTTATTCATATTTCCTGAATTAATCCTCAAAGTATTATTTGGCCAAGCATTTGTGGGGGCTGCTAGTGTAGTGAGAATTCTTGCAATCACATCGCTAATTATAGTTTTAGCAAGAATAAATATAGCCATAATAACCAGCATAGGAAAACCAAGCATTATAACTAAAGTAATGGTAATAGGCGCGCTGATAAATATTATAATAAACCTAATTTTAATCCCGATAATAGGTATAAATGGTGCTGCGATATCCACAGCAGCCGCCTTTTCATTTATATTGATTTACACACATAATAATCTAAAAAAATTAGCACAAATAAATTTCCCAGTAGGAAAAATAATCAAAATATTATTAATCAGCACAATTATAACTATTACAGCTTACATTTTAAAAGAAATTATTCAAATAAATATCTATTTAGAATCTATAATTATAATATTAATAGGAATGATAATCTACACAACTCTGATTTTTGTATTCAAAGTCTTAACTCCAAAAGAAGTTAAAAATCTGCTTAACAAGCTTAAAAATAAATAATAAATCTGACAAAACTAAAAAGATAATTAATATTCAACTTTGAAAGTATTTTCTAAAGCTGTGGGCCCATGAGAAAACACACGAGTCCCTTCAGCCATTGTTTCGAGTATTATTCTATCCATAAATTCTCTTTGTGAAGGTAAGGTTCTACCAGTTTCACCTAATTTAGGTTTATAAAAATAATTACCACCATAATAACTAGAATCACTAGAAACCTCATTACTAAATTCAACACCATACAAATGAATTGAAGATGCACCCATGACATGAGCGACTTGTAGAGCCATACATGCACTTGTACCCCCAACATTAATCGCCTTTTGATGTCTTCTAGAAACTGGAACAGGATTCTTAGATCCAGCAATATAATGCATTAATAAATGTGGCTCAGAAGGGCTAGGTAATTGTAAAAAAAGATTATTGATATGTTCATCTCTGCTAGAAACCCATCTTAATCCTAATTCAGTAGTTTTAACTAAACTAGGTTTCTCATCCATATATTTTTCATATTCATTAATAAATTTATTCCTAATCTTTTCATCAGGATAAAATTTGGGAGAGTAAATAGCTGAATGTGGTTTAATTATACATTGCACATCCTCATCCAAATCCAAAAACCAACTTCTAGTATGTGCAGCTTGGTCTCCAGAAAGAAAAATATCTCTTCCATGAAGTAAATAACCCGCACCATTAACACCAATAACAATGTCTTCCCCTCTATTAAAAATCATAACAGAAGGAGCAGAACCTAAAACAGCAATTTCAGTACCATAATAAATATTTCTTACTTTATCAAGCATTTTTTAACGTTTTAATCAGTTTTTTCTCTAATCCTAAAGCAATTTCTGTTCTATTATTGAAAAAATCATATCTTCTACTAAAATAATCTCTCTCAGCATCTGAAGACGTAGGTAAATATCCTTCACCCCACGTAACTATTAAACTATTTAACCCAACATCAGCAAGCATTAAGGGTAAGCTCTCAATCTGATCTCTAATAGAAGGATCAAATTTCCTATATTCAGAAAAACATTCTTTTAATTTATCCCAATCAACCCTATCATCAAGAGCAATATCTTTTGTTTCTTTATCAAAACAATATAAATCAGAGGTATGTATCGCATCAGTCCCTCTAAAATCCATTCTAACTAAATCATAATCAACAACAGCAACCAATTTGCCATTGTTTATCAACGCGCACCCTAAATTAAAGTCGCCATGAATCAATTGCTTAGGTTTACCTAATTTAGGTAATCTTTCTTCAACTGTACTTATCATCTCTCTAACTCTACTAACCTGAGAAAGAACATATTCATCCGTATCATTACATGCACTTCTGGGCAAATGTGGTTCTAATTCTTCAAGCAATCTTCTATGGGATTTAAAAAATCTTGGCAAAGCTTCATATTCTTCTAAATTCTCAAATTGGCCCAATGCTAAATTAAATCTAGCTAAACCATGAAATGCTAAATTTATTTCTGATTGAACAGATTCTCTTGGATGTCTCCCTTCAACAAATGTCATCAAGGAATAAAGGTTATTTTCAAAAGTCGTTAAGTTTTCTCCATTTATACTCTTCAAAATCTTTGGTGTAGGCACTCCACAAGCATAAACAAAATCATTTAACCTTAGTTGAAATTCTGCTATTTGGGGTGTAAAATCATAAGAATATTTCTTAACAACATACTTAGATGCATTAGAATCAGTCAAAAAAACGACTTGGTTTTTGTCTCCTTTTTCAGGAAATTCTTGATTTGGGGTAAAATCTAAATCATATGCACGTGATAAAAAATCAATCTCTTCCGGTGTAAATTTTTCCCTTAACATAAAAAAAGAATTTAACGACTACTTATAAAGTTTACTAATATTAAAAAAATTAGAAATTATTCCACAAGCTTTTTAAACAAATATCATTTCTCAAACTCATGCAAAACAATAAAGTATTAGCTATAATCCCTGCAAGAGGTGGTTCTAAAGGAATTCCAAGAAAAAACATAAAACCATTTCTAGGCAAACCATTAATAACATACACAATTAAATTAGCATTATCTTGTCCAGAAATAGACAAAGTAATTGTTTCTACAGATGACGAAGAAATAGCTCAAATTTCTAAAGAAGCTGGAGCAGAAATACCTTTCATAAGACCTGAAGAATTGGCAAGAGATGATACACCAGCCATTCCTGTATTCAGACATGTTATAAAATTCTTAGAAGAAAAAAACGAACATTATGAAAATATATTAATTCTAGAACCAACAGCACCACTAAGAACAAAAGAACACATTTTACAAACAATAAAAACACTAAAAGAAGAAGATGTTGAAACAGTAGTAAGCGTCAGAAAATTTGATATAGATTTCACAGATGTACTTGAAAAAAATGAAAACAATTATCTAACACCTTTTTTAGGAACTAAAACAACAATCAGAAGACAAGATACAAAAGATGTCTACATAATGGATGCAGCAATCTACGGAGTCAAAAGAGATGCATTAATGGATGAATCATTAATCATGCTTAACCCATACAAAGGAAGAAATCCACAATTAAAAACAAAAATGGTATTATCAAATCCAAATCTATCTTGTGAGATTGATAATGAAGAAGATTGGGAATATGCTGAATTTTTATACAACAAATACAAAAAAGAAATAGAAAGAGAAAAAAATGATTAACATAATAGGTCCATCTACTGGATGGTTATACGCAATTGGAACAAATACATTAGAAGAACAAGAAAAAATAATAAAAGAAGCAAATGCAAACGCATTTGAAATTTCATTCGAGCCAGAAGTACCAAGAATTAGATCTTTATTAAATGGAAGCTTTAATGGTTTCAAATATAGATCAATGCATCTACCTGAAATAGATCCAGCAAAACCTCTAGAAGCACAATTAGGAGCAATGAAATCAGTAATAAGCAAACATAAAATAGAAACAGGAGTAATTCATCCTTGTGATGTCTCTTCAAGAGATTACTGGAGAAGAATGGTTACTTACACAATTCCTGTAGCAGCAGAAAATATGGACAAAAATAAACCAAGCGGATTCAAATTAGAAGAACTAAGAGAATTAAACGAAATTTATGGAGTAAATTTTGTATTAGATGTTCAACACGCATATGAACATGATCCAACTATGAATTATGCTAAAGAATTATTAAATATGATGGAACCTAATTTAAAACACCTACATGTTAGTGGAGAAACAGAAGACAACTGTCATTCATTAGTATATAAAGCAAGAAACGCAGATACAATAACAGATTTCATAGGAACAGTATTATCAAGAAAGGAAGTTCCGATAATACTTGAAGGACAGTATTCAAATGCAGAAGAATTAAAAACAGAAATAGATTTCCTAAATGGTGAATTAAAATGATAGAACCTAAAAAATTAACATTAACAAAATCTTATGATTATTGGAAAAGAGCCGTAGAAGTAATTCCAAATGGTTGCATGACCATAAGCAATGGACCAATAAGTTACATAACAAATGTTTCACCAATATACATTCAAAAAGGAAAGGGATGTAATGTATGGGATGTAGATGGAAATAAATTTTTAGATTTAGCTCCAGGAGGTTATTTAAAAATATTAGGCCATAACTACAAACCATTAACAAAAGCCATAATAAAACAAGTAAAAGATGATTCAATTTTCCAAATGCCACATCCGCTAGAAGTAGAAACAGCAGAAACAATAGTAAAGACAATTCCTAGTGCAGAAATGGTTAAATTTGCAAAAAACGGTGCAGATGTTTTAACTATGGGTGTAAGAGCAGCTAGAGCATACACAAACAGAGACATGATAGCTTCAGAAGGTTACCATGGAATACACGATTGGTATATCGGAACCACAGAAAGAAACAAAGGAGTTCCAGAAGCAGTCAAAAGATTAACAGCCACATTTAATTACAATGATATAGATTCACTTAAAAAAATATTCGAAAAATATCCAGACCAGATAGCATGCGTAACTTTAGAACCAGTTCAATTATCAGAGCCAAAAAATAACTTTTTACATCAAGTTAAAAAAATCACACATGAAAATGGCGCAGTATTAATGTTTGACGAGATAATAACTGGATTCAGATTTTCACTCGCTGGAGCACAAGGTTATTTTGATATAAAACCAGATTTGTCAGCATTTGGCAAAGCAATGTCAAACGGATTCTCCTGTTCAGCTTTAGTTGGAAAATCAGATATAATGATGGAATTTGAAAAAGGTGCATTTTTCTCAACAACATACGGTGGAGAAACAACTGGACTAATAGCAGCAAAGAAAACAATAGAAATAATGAAAGAAAAAAATGTTCACGACCATCTTTGGAAAATGGGATCCATACTAAAAAATGGAATAAATAAAATCATAAAACAAAATAATCTACAAGACCATTATTATATTCATGGATATCCTGTTTGGACAGTAATAAAAGCAAAAGGTGATGATAAAATAGGAACAGAAAACGAAAAAACTGGCTTATTGCAACAAGAAGCAATGCAAAGAGGAATGTTAGCAGGATTATTCCATGGATTATGCTACGCACATAAAGAAAAAGATATTCAAAAAGGATTAGAGATTTACGAAGATTCTTTCAAAAAAGTTAAAAAGTACATTAATGAAGGGGATATCAAAAAACATCTAAAGGGAGAATACGGAGGAAAAGTATTCAGAAAAGTAGGTTAATATGAAATCAATAAAAGAACTATCAGATTTAAATAAAAAAGTAGCTATAATAACTGGAGCAGTCGGCAATCTGGGAATAGTTCATGCAGAAGCTCTAGCAGAATTAGGTTGTAATTTAGCACTAATAGATATTTTAGAAGATAAAGCAAGAGAATTAGCTCAAGACATTTCAAATAGATTTGGAGTTAAAGCTATAGGTCTAAAAATAGATTTATTCAAAAAAGAATCAATTGAAGAAACATTTCAAAAAATACATAATGAGATGGGAAGGATAGACATTCTAATTAACAGCGCGCAATATTCACCACCAGAAGATATAGAACCTGTAGAAACTTTTGATAAAGATGTTTGGGATAAAGTAATGGCAATAAATGTGACTGGAACTTTCTTGTGTTGTCAACAAGCATTAAAATATATGAAAGAAGGTGGATCAATTCTAAACATGGGCTCAATAATGGGAGTGATTGCACCAGACAGAAGAATCTATGAGGGTTCAACTTATGATGGAAAACAAATGAACAGCCCATTAGTATATTCAACTAGTAAAGCAGCCATAATTGGATTAACAAGATATTTAGCAGTAGATTTCGCAAAGAAAAATATCAGAGTAAACTGCATATCAGCAGCAGGCTTTGAAAGCGGCCAAACAGATTTATTCAAATCAAAATATAAAGACAAAATTCCAATGGCTAGAATGGCAAACAAAGAAGAACTTAAAGGAGCTATAGCCTATTTATGTTCAGATAATTCATCTTTCGTAACAGGTCATAATTTAATTTTAGATGGCGGCATGTCTAGCTGGTAGATTTTTTCAGTCTATAACTTTTATCATAATCTCCAGCCGAAAAATATCCTTTATACGCAGGGAAGAATTTATCATTAAATTCAATATTATTCTCTTTACAGTAATTTCTTCTTAAATCAACAAATTTACCATAAACTTCTTGGTTAAAAATAATACCAGCACCTCTAAACATTCCTCTATCATCAGAAAACCCATATTTAAAATGATACAAAGAATCTCCAGGAGAATTTCCAGCACCTAAATGCAACCTTTTAACTCCTTTTTCCTTTAGATACTTAAAAGCCTCCCATAAAATAAGATTAGCAGGAGATAACGTCCAATAATCTTTATCTGAACCAGAGAAATGATAATGTGCGTAATCATTTCTATGAATAAAAAAAGAGCCAGCTATTACTTTCCCATCATATTTAGCAATAAACAAAGAAGCATCATCACCTAAAAAATCCATTGTATTTTTATAAAACTCAAATGGAAAAAAATACTTCTTTCCAGTATTAACAGCACGCATTCTTCCCAAATATAAATCAACAAAAGATTCAAGATCTCTCATATCTTTACTTTTATAAACTTGAATGCCACTTTTTTCAGCTTTTCTTATTTGATTTCTTGTTTTCTTCTTCATACTCATCAATATTTCATCAAGACTTTTAGTCAAATCAACATAAACCACATCTCTCTCATCAATAAGATTAACATGATCTTTAAAATCAAGATAATTATCAGTCATTGGGTGAAATCTAACAAATCCAGAAACTATATTATTCTTTAAACAATATTTATTCAAACTGGCCATAGATTCTTCAATAAGATCTTCTTTTTTACTTTGATTAGAACATTTTACAATTGGTCCATTGTATCCATAAACAGAAATTAAATCATAAAAATCAGAATTTTCAATGTAGGGCAAATCAATTTTTCTTTTCATAAAAGGAATTAAAACATAATCATTTTCATCCCCATAAACAAACATAAACGCCTCACCATTAAAAGCATCATCAATGTCTTTTCCATAACTCTGCTCATAAATTTTATTGTATCCACAAGAATAATACACATCACAGCCACAAGAACCATCTATTAAAGAATTCCACTCTTTTTCATCCTTTGTAGTTAAAACTCTGTTAGTGTAAACCATTTATCACCCCAACAATTCTATACATATCTCTCAAATTATACCTTTGATCTATAGGGATAGTTAAAATATTATCTGAAACATCCCACGACTCTGAAAATTCTTCTTTACTAACATCTTTAGGCAAGATCCAATGAATAGAGGGATAAATCTTATTCTGTATCAAAAACTTTCTAATTTTATCTCTATCTTTAACTATAATAGGACATCCTAAAGGACAAACATTCTTAGAAATCTTAGGAAATAAAACCTTAACATTTTTCATAGTTTTTAGTTTATTAACTAAGTATAAATAATTTCTTCTTCTCTTAAAAATAATCTCTCTCAAATCTATTCTATTCAATAAAAACTTAGAAATTCCAGACATTGCAACAGGCCTATCATAACTATCAATAGATCTATCTTCAGCTTCAACAAAAAATTTCCTATAATGTTTCTTAAGAAAAATAAAATTCTTTAACAAACCACCAATTAACCTATTAGAAACAAAATCAGTTTTAGTATGATTAACCTTAACTCTCTTATTAAAATTGCCTAAAAGAAATGCACCATCTGGCAAAGGTAAAAACTTTCTATAACTATTAAATACATAATCTCCAACAAAAGGATAGCCAGATAAAAATGATTGAACATAATCCTCAACTAATTTAATTTCATTTTTTTCACAAATTTCTTTTATTTTATTTATTTCAGGCTGAATAAACCCAAAGTAATGAATAACTAAAACAAATTTAGGTTTTTTCTTTAAAACTTTCTTCTTTAAATCAACAATATCAACATTCAAATTCTTATCAATTTTATAAAATCCACAATCTAACCCCCATTTCTTTAATGGATCTAAAATAGAATCACAAAAATAAGAAGGCAAAAGAATATAAGAATCTTTATTTAATCCAAGATCTTTAATAATATAATCTATACAATCCCTTCCGCTAGTTAAAAGAATAGAATTTCTTAAAATATTATTCCTCTTACTATTAAAAAACAATTCAAATCCTATTTCAAAATCACTACCAATTTCTCTAATCATTTTTAATAGGTCATTTTTTTATTTAATAGCTTCTCACCTAATTCTATCTCTTCTAATACTTCACAAATATTTTTTTCTACATTCTCAGAATGATAAGGATTAACCATATCTTTTAACTTTTCTTTAAATTCATTAGACAAAGCCAAAGAAATAGCTTCTCTAATCTTTTCTTCATCATGTGGAACATCAATAACATTGCCAGCTCTTTCACGTCCTTCTTCCCTAATACCTATATTAATACAAGGCAATTTAAACATAGGGGTTTCAACAATACCTGAACTAGAATTTCCAACCATTAAAGAAACATTTCTCAAAATCCCCATATAAACTTCCGGACTCAGATTTTTGAATACATGAAAATTAGGTAAATATTCATATCTTTTAATAGCCTCTATTATCTTATCAGAACCAGGATCATTACTTGGATAAATAACAACAACCTGTTTATTTAAATCTCTAACAACTTTAAGGGTTAATTCCATGTATTCTCCTGCTTTCTCAAACTCAGTACTAACAGGGTGTTGCAAAACCAATATAGTCTCCTTAGAAAAATCTACTCCAATTTTCCTTTCTAACTCTTCTTTTGAATCATATTCTTTATACAAAGGTGTTCCAGTCATAAAAACTCTCCAAGGTTCTTCACCCATTTTAATTATTCTTTCAGCGCTTTGATAAGAACCAGGTAAATGGATATGTGCAAATTTAGTTATAGAATGTCTAGTAGAATCATCAATAGATTTAGAAACATCACCACCACAAGCATGAGCTACAGGAATATTCAAATGTGCAGCAGCAATAGCAGCAGGTAATTTCTCAAAACGATCTCCTTCTATTAATAATATATCTGGCTTAATTTCATCTAATGCTTTAGTAATTTCAATTAAAAATTTACCAAAAAAAATCGGTGTATTTAGATTACTTTCTTGGGTATCAACTCCTATATCAATTACCTTAGCAATCTTCAATCCAGTTTCCCTAACAAAATCCAAAGTATATCCATGTTCTCTAGATAAATGCATACCAGTAACAATTAAAGATAATTCTAAATTAGAATTTTCATCAATAGCTTTTAAGGTAGAATAGAGTAATCCAAACTCAGATCTAGATCCTGTAACACAAACAATCTTTCTCATTCAAAATCATCATAAGAAGCAAGCTGGTCTTTATTAACATTATGCTTCAATTTTCTACCAATAACTTCTTCATATTTATTTGCTGTAATTCCCCTAGCATCTGCTCTTTTCATAACTAAATGAGCCTCATTCAAAACAGTCCCAGCAACCAATCCATCTCTAAAAACAACAGATTTTTGTACAACTGGTTTAATAGTAATTTCTCTTTCACAAGGTTTTTTTTCAAAAGATCCAGCAATCAAATCAAAATATTTCGCACCAATTTTCTCTTTAAGATAATCTACTCTTTTATTAATTGGTATCTTTTCCATCTCCTTTATTTCTTGGATCATTTCTTTCAGTTGGTCTACTGATAATGACGCTTTATGATCTGGGCCATATGCCATTCTATCATACGTAAAATGTTTTTCAATAAGCTGCGCACCTAATGCAACTGCAACTAAAGAAACATGTATTCCAATTGTATGATCAGAATACCCAAATAAAGTTCCTAATTCATCTTTCATAGTTAACATAGCATTTATGTTAGAATCTTCATAACGAGCAGGATAATCGGTAGTACAATGTAAAAATATAACATCTTTATTACCTTGGCTATATATTGCTTCTTGAGCAGCTTTAATCTCTTTGATATTTCCCATACCTGTAGAGACAACTAATGGTTTCCCTAAAGATGCTAAAAATTTCAAATAAGAAATATTAGTTAATTCCCCAGAACCAACTTTAATAGCAGGAACCTTAGTTTCATTTACTAAAAACCTAGCACTCTTTTCCTCATCAGGAGTTGACATAAAAATTATTCCTTTTTCATCACAATATTTTTTTAATCCAACAAAATCATCATAACTTAATTCTAATTTTTTAATCATATCAAACTGAGTTTCACCAGCACCCGTCTGTTCCTCTTGATAAGAAGCCTTAGCTGTATCTGGTAAACAAAGTTCTTCAGTTATCCATGTTTGAAACTTAACAGCATCAGCGCCAGCATCTTTAGCAATATCTATTAACTGTTTAGCCTTCTCAACATCTGCATCATGGCAAACTCCAGCCTCAGCAATTATAAAAACAGGATTTCCAGGACCTATTTTTTTCCCAGTTATGTTTAACTCCATTAAATATAGAAACAAATAACTCCTTATAAAAATTATGTAAAGATGTTCTAAAACTAACAAAAAT
Organism: Candidatus Woesearchaeota archaeon; assembly: GCA_043812195.1. Lineage (GTDB taxonomy): Archaea > Nanobdellota > Nanobdellia > SCGC-AAA011-G17 > PNOQ01 > JBDRML01. The sequence goes on from JBDRML010000016.1 coordinate 53,177, forward strand.
AATACTCAAAGAGCAATAGAATATCCACAATCTACTAGAATATTTTGTCCAGTTATTGCACTACTTCTATCAGAAAGCAAAAATAAAACAGAGTCAGCAACTTCCTCAGGCCTAACACCTCTGTGCAAAGGAGCCCTTTCATTAAAACGATCAATCAAATCCTTCTTCTCTTTACTACTAGAACAAGCTTCTAAAACCTTACGTGTTTCAACATTTCCAGGAGAGACCGTATTAACCCTTATTCTTTTCTCTCCAAAAGTATTTGCATAAGCTCGAGTCATAGCTCCAAGACCTCCTTTAGAAATTGCATATAAAACAGTATTAGGATTTTGCATATCTGCATTAATAGAACTTATGTTAACAATAGATCCACCTTCAGACATTTTAGGATACAATAATTCTATCAAATTGAATGGTGCTCTAGTGTTCACTGAAATAACTCTATCAAAAGATTCAATAGATCTTCCACCATGAGAGTCATCCTTTCCTAAAATAGCAGCATTATTCACTAAGCCATAAATAGTATCAAATCTATCACTATCAAAAATTTCTTTCATTCTATCAAAATCAGAAACATCGCCTTGAAAATAATCAATTTTTTGGTGAGGAACCAATAAATTACTAAGTTCTGATTTATCAAATTCCAAAGAATCTATTCCAATAACATAAGCATTTTCTTGCACCAATTCACTAGAGATTATTGCACCTATTCCACTTCCAGCACCAGTAACTACAACCTTTTTTCCTTTTAAATTTAAATTCATTTTAAAATAATCTCTCAATAACTTTATGTTCAAGCCCATTTAACCCCTCTTGAACCCTTGGTTCTTTTAAGGGAAGCATCCATAATCTACCATTATTCACATGTTCATTATTTTCATCCAACATAGGAAACTTAGCTATATATTTTAAACCTACTAACTCTTGCATTTTTTCTGCAAATTTAGTAGATGCTAAATCATCAGACTCTATAGAAGTATATGTAGTAATATGTTCAGCACCTTCTTGTTCAGAAAGCCTCACTGCAGCCAAATAAGCAAATGTTCCAAATCCTTTTCTTCTTACACTCTCCAAAAAAGCCATTTCCCAACAATGTGCTTGATTAGACCATTCTCCATGAATCTCTAATTCAGAATCTCCATTTTTATCTTTTCCAGCCTTATAATGATAACCATCTGTAGGTTTAGCATGAACCCTAACACCCACAATCTCATCATTAGAATCATAACACATTACAACACTATTTCCTACTTTATCTTCAAACTCCCTACTCCTAATATAAAACTCGTCTCTTAAATGAACATCTCCTCTTCTAACTAAATCAATAACACGTTTAGGCAAGGGATTCCCTTCACAATCAGTCAAATCCATTTCAGTAATTACACAATTATAAAGAGTGTCATTATAAACGTTCTTAGACAATCTCAAAAGATCATTAGCAAGCCCATCAACACTACCTTGTCTAAAAACATGACCATCTTTGGTAGGTTGGCCCAAATAATCTAAAACTTTTTTCATAATTTAAAGAAATTTACAACCGTTTTTAAAGCTTATGGTGGCATTTTAAAGTGTATAAAAACCGAACATATAGTCTTTAATTACACATTATTTATAAACAAAACCACTTTTCCAAAAATGAATGATACCAATTACAAAACCAACATTACCAAAATATGAAGAGGTAGAAAAAGAGCTAAGAAATATAATTGAAAGTGGCATGATTACAAATGCCAAATATGTAAGAGAATTAGAAAAAAATGCAGCAGAATATATTCAAATCCCAGACACTGCGGCACTCTCATCATGCACATCTGGTTTAATCCTAACACAAAAACTATTAAATCTAAAAGGAGAAGTAATACTTCCAAGTTTCACATTTCATGCAACTGCACATTCATTAGTTTGGAACAATTTAAAACCTAAATTCGTAGACATAGAAGAAAATCACTACAATATAGATCCACAAAAAGTAAATGAAGCCATAACTCCAAACACATCAGCAATTCTAGCAGTACACATGTTTGGTCATCCAGCAGATACAAAAGCACTTCAAGAAATAGCAAAAGATAACAACTTAAAATTAATTTTTGATGCTGCACACGCCTTCGGCTCTAAAATAAACAATTTAAACATAGGTAGATTTGGAGATGCAGAGGTCTTCAGTCTATCACCAACAAAATTATTAACCGCAGGTGAAGGAGGAATAGTATCTTCCAATAATAAAGTGTTAATAAAAAAATTAAAAATAGCAAGAAATTACGGAGATGATGGAAGTTATAATTGTGAATATTCTGGATTAAATGCAAGAATGTCTGAATTAAATGGAATTTTAGGCATTAAAACATTACAACAATTAGACCAAAATATAGAAAATAGAAACAAGCTAGCAGAATTCTACAAACAAAAATTATCAAAATTAAAGATAGGTTTTCAAAAAATAGCTCCAAATGTAAAAACTACTTACAAAGATTTCTCTTTATATATTAACCCAGAAGAAATAGGCATTAACAGAGATGAATTATGTAATCAATTGGAAAAGAAAGGGATTATATCTAAAAAATACTTTTACCCTCCAGTCCACAAACAAACAGCATTTAAAGAATTCAACAATTTAAGGTATCCAATTACAGAAAAAGTTTCCACAAACGTTTTAAGTGTACCACTTTACTCCCACATGAAAAAAACAGAGGTAGAAAAGGTGTGTGATGCTATTTCTACTATAATTCAAGAAAATGGAAGAAAATAACAAGATAGACATGATACTTATACAAGAAAATGCAACTTTAAGAGATGTAATGAACAATATTGATAATTCTGGATTAGGCATATGCATAATAATAAACAATGAAAAGAAAATAAAGGGAATATTATCTGATGGAGATATAAGAAGAGCAATTCTAACAGGACACTCAATAGAAGATTCCGCATCTAAAATAATGAATAAAAATCCAACTATAGTTACAGGAAACTTCTCACTAAAAGAATTAGAAAAAACAATAAAAGAAAAAAAAATAAACGGAAAAATACCAATAATAGATGAAGATGGGAAAATTATAGATTTAGCAATAATACCAGAACAAAAAATTAGATTCTTATCAAAACATAACGTAGCTGAAATGCCAATGAAAAAAATACTGATCACAGGTGGTGCCGGTTATTTAGGATCAATCCTTTGTAGAAAGTTGTTAGAAAGGGGTTATGAAGTAAGAGTTTTAGACAATTTAACATATGGAGATGATTCAATAAAAGATCTTTATGATAATCCAAATTTCGAACTAAAAATAGGAGACATTAGGCATATTGAAAACATAAGTAAAAATATACAAGACGTAAATGCAGTTGTTCATTTAGCAGGCATAGTAGGAGATCCTGCATGTGGGTTAGATCCACAACAAACCATAGAACAAAATCTTTTAGCAACTATGGCATTAGCACAAACTTGCAAGCATTTCCAAGTAAACAGATTTTTATTCGCATCAAGCTGTTCAGTTTACGGAGAAAATAATGATGTTCTTACAGAAGAATCAAAATTAAATCCAATATCAGTTTATGGAAAAGATAAAATAGAAAGTGAAAAAGCTATCTTAAATTTAGCAAATGAAAACTTTTCCCCAACAATACTAAGAATGGGAACACTATATGGTCCTTCTTATAGGATGAGATTTGATTTAGTATTGAACACAATAACTACATTAGCAATAAAAGAAGGAAAATTCTGCATATTCGGTGGAAACCAATGGAGACCTATGTTACATGTAAACGATGCGGCAGATGCTTACATAAAAGTTCTTGAAGCCCCGCTAAACAAAATAGGAAGAGAAATATTTAATATTGGTTCTGACGAAGGAAACCACAAAATCATAGATATTGGGAAAAAAGTAAAAGAAATTATTCCAGAAGCAATAATGGAAATAAATGCAGAAGAAGTAGACGAAAGAAACTATAGAGTAAGTTTCAAAAAACTAAGAGAAACTCTAAGTTTTGAACCAAAAAAAACTATAAAAGATGGAATAATTGAAATTAAAACTATGACAGAAAGAGGAGAACATATAGACTTCAGAAATCCAAAATATAATAATTATATTTTTCTTAAAAATAAAAATTTAAAAGAATATAGGAGTAATATAAACTTCCAAGAAAGCAGCAAACAATAGCATCGCCACAGCAATCAAAACTAAATCAATAGCATCTATCATTATATTCTTAAATCTGCCAGTTTCTAAATCCTTATTTATCATAGCAACAGAAATTATTCCGCCAGCTAATCCACCAACAAAATAAGCAGCAATCTCTGGAACACCATGAATAATATATCTCAATAACCCTAAAGAAAAAGCATGGAAATAACTAACAGCTCCAACACCACCAGCAGCTGCCCACATAGCTAACTTATCTTTAATGAAACTACCCATCGCAGCAGATATCACAGAAGCATTCCAAGTCAAAATAAATATAGCTCCAGCTCCAAAAAAGAACGCAAAGAATAATGAAAATAATAAGACTTTAAAATTATTCAAAAATATATGTAAAAAAATAGCGCCAGAACCAACAGCATCACCAACAATTTTACTATTAATCGCGCCAATAGTTTCTAATTGACTAGAAAATAAAGATTGAACTATAGTTGTAGGCAACACAACAAACCATACTGCAAATGCCAATAAAAACCCAACAAACATAAACAATAAATAACGCAAAGTCTTTCCATGATGGCTCAATAAATCTACTTGATCTTTAGACTTAGCAGCCTCTTCCTCTTCAGATTTCATAGATTTGTACATTAAAGGAACACTAACTAAAACAGTCAACAAAACCATAATTAAACTAGAATAAGCTCTAAATATCCATGTAGCCAAAAACACAGCCACAGTAGCATATAAAAAACCTATAAACAAAAGTTCCCAAGGTCTTTTTATTGCCCTTATCGGCGTTGACAAAGATTCTAAAGCCATAACTAAAAGTACTCTACTTTATTTATATAGCTTTTGGAAAACAATATAACTTTAGAGGTTTTTACATCAAAAAAACAAACAAATATTACAAATGATGGTGAAAGGGAATTCGATTTAATAGAACAATCAATTTCTGTTAAAAGTGACTTTTCTAGTTTAGAAAGTTTCAACTTAGACAATAAAAAATATTATATGCAATATGTTGGTAAAAACTTGCTTGGAGCACATTTAATTAGAATAGCAACTACAAAAAATAGAAAATATCCAGACTTAAACAAAAAAACTGCAGTTTTACAACCAAGCTTAAATGAAGGTAGTTTTGAATTAGATGGATACACAGTAGACTACAATATTAAAGAAGGTAAAAGAAGAAGCGCTAAGATATATTTGAATAAAGCTAAATAATACAAACAACAATATTTTTCTTTTTTATTTTTAATTTAATAATTCTTTCTGACTAATATGTATATTCTTTTCTTCATATATCTTGTATATAACTAATAATATAGATAAAATCAAAGGACCAACTATAATTCCAACCATTCCAAATAAAGATATTCCTCCAACTATCCCTAACAAAATTATTACTGGATCTATTTTGGATCTTTTTCCTATAAAAATAGGTTTAAGGAAAGTATCTACATAAGTCAACAAAATTCCAGAATAAATTATCAAAAGAATCCCATTTGTTACTTGGTTATTAATTAAAAGATATATAGCAGCAAATGGCCATACTAATAAAGGTCCAACAACAGGAATCATTGCAAACAAAGCTATAACAAGTGCCCATATAATTGGATTAGGAACTCCAAATAAAGAAAAACCAATCCACGCTATTACACCTTCTAAAATAGCAATTAAAAATAAGCCCTTGAACAAACCTTTAATTATGCTATTTATTTCAGAGAATAATTTATCTTTATCCTCTTTTTTCATTGGAAACAATTTCTTAATTTTTGAAATTATTTCAGTGCCTCTAATTAAAAGAAGATAAATTAGAAAAAACATTATTAAAAGACTAATTGTTCCCTTAGCCAAAAATTCTATTATTTTAGAACTTGATAGCAAGAAGAACTTTGATACTTCTTCTAAATTTTCCCTTATATGTCTCTCAAAATTTATGTTTAACCCAGTTACTTCTTTAAGAGTTTCTGAAACAGATGTCAACTCTAAATTATTAGCAGAATTAAAGGTATTTATAGCCTGATTAAATAAAGTATTTGCAAAAAAGATTAGTGGAATTATTATAAAAACAACTATAAGTACTATAATAATAAGAGATGATAATCCTTTCTTTTTAATCTTTTTATTTATCCTTAAGTATACTGGATGTAATAATATAGTAAAGATTATTGCCCCTAAAAGAGCTGGCAACAAAGGTTCTATTACTTTATATGATAAATATATTAGTAATAATACTATTATTAGCAAAATATATCTACTATAATCTTTAAGATTTACTGAAACCATTAATAAAATACTCTTGTTTTAGTTTATAAATATTATCATTAGTTAGAATTATTTAAAAATAAAGAAGAAGAAAAAAATTATTTTTTCTTTTTCAACACACTGAATAATATTATTGCTATTATAACTATCGCAACAATAACTATTATCCATACATAGCCTGTCGTACTTGGCACAGTAGATGTATCTCCAGCCGTAGTTGTAGTATCTGATTCATCATCACCTGACGTAGTCTGAGTTTCAACAAGACCTGTTATCCTAAAGTCGGCTTCATTATTCACATTTATTCTCAATAATTTAACCATGGTATCGTCAATTCCGTTATCATTCAAATCAAATTGTTTTTCCTGTCCGACTGTAAATGTCGATGTAACAGGTGCAGATCTAATTGTTATTGTTGCTGTACCAGTAACAGAATCAGCTGAATCTACAGTAATTGAATGTCCAATTCCACTTAATCTAAAGCTATGGCTTTCTCCAGCTCCTAATCCTCTTGCAGTAGTGCTTCCACCATCTTCTATATCAACTAATTCCTCTGTTTCTGTTTCATCTCCAGTATCACTAGCTCCACCACCAGTATCTGTATCACCACTACCTCCAGACGCAGCTATCGCAACTGTAATTTGTCTCGTTCCGGATGCTCCTCGTCTTCCAGATTTGTCGTAACAATAAATATACCAATCGACATTTTCACCTTCTAGGTTACTATTATCTGTAGTAGTTATTGTGAAATTAACCACAGTATCTGTAATCGTAGTTGTATTAGAAAATAACACATTATTAAGACTTAGTGTACAATTATTCACAATACCATTCTCACCCGTCACATCACTAACAACATATATAAAAGTCGTAGAACCATCTATATCAGAATCGCCATCTACTGGAGATAATGAAGTTATATTTGGATCCCAAGTATCAATAGCAAATGTTCTATTACTCGTCACATTAAACATTGCATTTGAATTGTTATCATAAGCTAAGCAATTCCACTTATATGTAACATTAGTTCCATTATCAGTGCTCTGATCACTTGCATTAGTCAAATTAGTGTAACCAGTTATGTTAAATAATTCAGACCAAGTTCCATTTTCTGCTCCGCTAACATTAATACTATAATTAAATGCCTGTGCCCCACTAGTAGCATTCCAAACCATAAAGACCATACTTGATATATTAGCTGCACGATTAACACTATTGGGTGTTGTAGGTGTCGCACTACAATTAAATCCATTAGGACTAGTATTGGTAAACCATGTATCATTGTTAACTCCCGCGTGTGTTGTAGCTATAGTCAAAGTATCAAAGATAAATGTGCTACTTACATTACTATTACTAGCATTGTCAAAACACTGCACATACCATTCTAATGTATCATCAAAAATATCCAACGATGTAATTGAAAAATTAGTCATTGATCCGTTTCTATGTGTTGATGTATTAGTTTCATTTATTGCACCATTCAAATACAAACTACAATTCTTCTCAACCCTTACAGCACCAGATAAAGCACCTATAGAATCTGATACGTTAAATGAAAATTGGAACGCTCTACTATTAGTAGGTCCACTAAATATTGTTCTGTTCAGTGTATCGCCATGCCAATTCATAGTAATGGCTGGAGCTACAGAATCTAAACCAAACGTACGGTTAGATGTATTATAACTATAATTACCATCTTTAAATGCAGCATAACAATTCCATGACCAATTAAGTCCTCCATCCATCTCAGTTAAATTTGTAACAGTAAAATTTACAGTTAAAGTTCCATTAACCGCGCTCTCATTACTATAACCATAATCTGCACTAGTTGAATTTACTAATACTTGCAAAGCAGTAGAATTTCCACTTGTATTTGTAGTATTCCAAACCAAAAGAGTTATACTAGTAACATTAGTATCTCCTGTAGCTGTTGCAGAACAATTAAAAGTCATATTATTTCCTGAAGTGGTCCAATAATTATCAGCTGGTGAATTAAAAGTAACAGGCCCTACATCACCCTTAGCCATAAAAGCCATAACAATAATAATTAAAATATATATAAAGATTCTCCCGTAATTAAAATTTTTCTTCAATAAAAACACCTCCATATTTTTATAGTAGTTTTTATAATAGTATTATATCCTATTTTTTAGTATCATAATCCTTATATATAAAACTTTTGATTTTTGCAGAATTTTTTTAAATACTTTATTTGTTTGGTATAAAATATCAAATAAAAAAAACGCCGCGACTGGGCTTGAGGAGTTTAGGTAGAAATCCGTATTGTTATTTCTACTTTATTTTTATTACTATTAATTTAAAGATATATAAATATTTGTTAACTTCGTAACCATTTAGTATGCTTAGGCAAACCCTAAGCAGCTAAACGGTTACCGGAAACAGAAATCTTTAAAAACAATCATAATAACACTAAAATATGGAAACTGTAACAATACCAAAGGAAGAGTATGAATGCTTAAAAGAGAAAGCAGAATTAGATGAAGATTTATTAATTTCATTAGTCAGAGGTTTAGAAGATATAAAATCCGGCAGAATAAAACCATGGAAAAGCAAAATTAAAGATTAAGTTTTCTTTTGATTTCTTCTTTATAGGTGGGTATTAAACTTTTTATTTTATCGATTGCTTTTTGTTGATCCCTTTTAGTGCTTATAGCAATTAAAAAAACTACAACATGTTCTTCATAAATTAGATAGTATATTCTATGGTTTTTAATTTTCTTCTCTCTGAAGAATTTATAACCTAAAGATCTACCAACGTAGGGATTCATTTCTAATTGTTCAATTTCGTTATCGATCATTATTTGAAGAGATTTATCTAATCTATCAAAATACTTATCATATTCATCTGTAGTGAATATATTGTACATATGAAATCAGTAATGGCTTATTGTTTTTAAATTATTTGATTTCAGTGGTGGGATTTCGACCTAAACATAGGACGCCGCGACTGGGATTCGAACCCAGATATCCTTTCGGAAACAGGTTTTCAAGACTTACGCTTCAAAGATATTAAATCACTTGAATCTGCGCGATACCAGATTACGCGATCGCGGCATAAACTTTGTAAAACCATGTTGCTTTCAGCCATATTTAAATTTAACTGATATGAAAAATATTTGTTTTTTTGTATAACAGCTTTAACAGGTTTATTAAATCCCAATAAACTTTCAGTTATCTTGCCTATATCCAATAATAAACCCCTACTAGCCATATGAAATAATACTCTCCCTCTTTTATTTATCACTCTATCTGTTAATAATAATCCAAGGAAAAAATATTTTTTAACTTTCCTACATGAATTCAATATTAAATTCGGAACCCTTACAATAGATGCTTTCTTTCCTGAAGGAATATTCAATTCATTTACTAAATAATCAAACATTGATCTTGAGTATTTAAAAAATTCATAGATAGTCTTTCTATTTGACCTAGTTCTATTTATTATCTTTCCTTTCTCACCAAATAAATCAAAGTATAAATTATAAAATAAGTCAACTAAAGATTAGAAGTATTATAGAACATAATTGAATAAGTAAGATAACCAGATCCATTCATTACGGTTAGAAATACTACCATCTCCGATTACCATCCCCAAAAAAAGAGCTAATTTATTAATATTTATATCTTCCACGCCATCCTATAGATTTACAGATTTATAAATTCTGAACCAACATATGATAAAATTTCGGAAAATCTTTTTATTTAAAATATTCCAACTAAATGGTAAACTAACTTAGTAGAAACAGCAATTGCATCATCATAATCAATAAATTCTAAGATAATACAGTCATTATCTGTTAAATAAATCTGATTCTCATCCCCTTTCTCAAATAATATTATGGTTCTCCCATTACCAGAATCATCACATGTTCTTACAGGAATATCTATATCTTGTGTAAACTCATTCTCTTCAGTCAACGCACTAATAGTATTTATCTTAAAAACAGCAGGCTCAACACCAGTACTTAATATTCTCTGAGCAGTCAATATAGCAATTGCCATTTTTCCATCTGATTCAATATCAAGATCAACATCTCTAGTAATATAAATATTCTTAGTTTTAGACTTATTAAATATTAAATCATTTATAGTATCATCTAAAGGGATACCTTCTAACTCTTCAGGACCATATTCAAAGGGAACCTTATACTCCTTTCTAAATTGAGGTACATTATTAACTGTTCTATAATCAATCCAAAAAGATACTATATGTATCGGTTTTCCAGTATGTTTATCTACACTTATATTATATTCAATCCCATCAGCCCCAAGATAGCTATACTCATAGGAAATTCTAGATAAAGTAGGCACAAAAATAACTATTAAAAGTAAAACAACTAAAACAATAATACCTATTGTTATATTTCTTCCCTGTTTTTTATCCATTTTTAAACAATAATCCCGAATACAACGTAAGCGAGAAAGTCTATTCCTTTATTAAGATTTCCATTAATAAAAATACAATTATCTTCCAAATAAAAATCTTCATCAGCAGACGAATCTAATACAACCACAAAATTATCCCCATCACAATCAATAATAGGTAATGTGCTGTTATCATCCAAACTACCAAATTGACTAATTATACCAGCAGAAGTAAAAACATCTCTCAATCTGGCTCCCTGATACCCATTACTTTTATCAACAACATAAATCAAATTGCCTTTAATATCTATAGGACCCATATCTTCTACTTCACTTGGCAAATATGTAAAAGTTTGATAAGAATTAGTTCTTGAAACAAAAGTGGCCCATCCTTGATCAGTTTGTTGAAATTTATATCCGTTGTATTTTTCAGAACCACCCCCACTATAAATAAATCCCAAAGTACTCATTACCATTATAAATATAATAAAAAGAGCTGCAAACAGATTTTTAGATTTTTTCATAAATAATTAGAATTTAATCTTAATTAAAAAGGTTTCGTAAAAAATTAAAAAGAAAAAAAGAAAGAAAAAGTGTAAAATTTATTTACACTATTTGTTCTGTTCCAGTTAGGCCACTAGCTGCTACACTACTTGCTGCTCTTGCAGTATCTGCTTTCTCCCATCCAGCTACAATCAATGCCATCTTATCGCCATCTTCCATTAACTTAATAACGGCTGTATCTGCTGCGATTCCAGAAGCACTTTCACAAGCTGGGTAAGTTAAGCTCATCCATTCTGCAGTTAAGCTATTAACACATGGTCCACCAACAAGGATTAAATTGTTATAACCAGCTGCTCCAGATTCAGTTACAAGTACTGCTTCAACATTTGTTGCTGCTCCACCTTCATAAACTCCTACATTAGCTTTTACCTGATCACCAGGAATTTGTAATGTAAACAAGTCGTTGTCTCCAGAAGAATCAGTTTCATCTGCCCTGATACCATATCCAGTTAACAAGTCATATTTCTTAGCTCCAACCATTACTCTTTCTACAGCAGTTGCAGTTGCACTTGGTGCCAATGTTGCTCCCCATACAACTTCAGTACTTTCAGAGTTATCTGTAGTTCCAAATCCTAGATAGTTACCAGCTGTAGCGTTTGTAGATTGTATTCTCCACCATAAGTTATCATTCACATCAGTTGCGTTATCTGGAATAATCCCTAAATACCATGCGTCATCTGCACCAATATCTCCGTATGATCCAAAAACCATATCTGTAGATTTAGTATTTCTGTAGTTCACATATCCCCATGCAGTATAATTAGCATTATTAGATATATTTCCTGCGTGTTGCACCTTGTTATCTGAGTCTGTATAGAAGATTAAAGTTCTTCCTACATCCCTATCTGCTGTAGCAGAATTATTTCCAGCAAAAGTGGTATTAGTCCATAAAAAAATCTCGTCTGTTTTTATATCAGATGTTATCTTTGCTGTACCTGCAGCCTCTATTGCACTTTGATCAAGCACCAATCCCTCATTTTCATCAGACACTATAGAAATAACAATAGCTGCGCTTGGGAAAAGTCCTGCATTGGTAAGATCTTCTGTATTTTGACTATCTGTATAAATTTGTACCTGCATATAGTCATCATCAGCCACATTGAAGTCTTTAACTCCTATGTAAGCATATCCCTCTGGCAATCCATAATACTCTCCAGTTCCAGCAGGGTCTTTATTATAGTTATATGCTTCAAAGTCGTTTTCTATACAAACCTCATTAAAAGATCCAGATGCTCCAGATGTCAAAGCTCCTGCTTGCAATCCCTTAATATCCCAAACCCAATCAGGATTATTCTTATCACAATCAGGATCACCATGTGCGTCACTTGGAGAACAATATGTAGGATACTTATCTCCATCTTTATAAGTTACTCTAGCGTCTTCACCAATCACGAATGTTGCAACTGCTTCAGCTGCAGTACCAACACCAGCTATAGCAGAGTCCAAATAAACATCGATTTCTCCTTCAGAAACTGTAGAACCTTCACTAATTGTTCTCTGGTCATTTCCAAAATCAATAATAGCACTAGTTCCATCTACAGCAACTACTTCCATTGTTATTCCATTACCAGAGTATACTTCTCCTGTGTGTCCAACCCAAGTATCACCAACTTGTGCAGTAAAAGATGAGTTGCTTGCAATAGCGTCAACTCTTAATGTCTTTCCTAAAAACATCATATCAAATGGATTTGAAGTACTAACTATTCCACTCACATTAATATGTTCATCAAAAGTATAACAATACTTAATTGCATCTTTTCTAATCTCTAACTTAGGATCCCATTCATACTTATCATCACTACTTGTTAGACTAGTTTCCATATCAAAGTTATTAGCAGTAGCTGTTATTTGAAGTTCATGATGGTAATCATAACTTGTTCCAGCAATACTCACTTCTGCATCATCAAAGATAGCAGAATCTGAGTCATCATAAATTGTATCCAAACCAGTACTTGTTGCAATGTTATCTTGTAATTTAATTTCTTCTATCTGAATTAAATCCCCTAGACCTGCAGCTTCAGCTGTAGCTAAACCATCAAAATATGTTTTCAAAGTGCTTCTTGCAGCGTCATCATTTGTTCCAGCAGCGCTACCTACAACCATTGCAGTATCTACATAAGAATCACTTACAATAAATGGCGCAGGTAAATCAGCTAAAGTTTCTCCAGCTGCGAATGCGCCCCCGAAAGCAGACAATAACATTAGTCCACCAGCACCAGCTGCTGCTACTTTTTTAATTATTCGTTTCATTTAATCTAAACACCTCCTCGTGTTCATTTTTTCATTGTATCAAGAACACTGTCACCTCTACAAATGTCATACTGTCGTCTTATTAATCTTAATTAAATCTAACGCATTTCGTCTATTTATAAACATTTATACACTATAGTAAACAAAATAATGTCAATTCCTTATAATTTAGCAATTTCAAGCCCCAATTCCTTATAATTTCAATTATAGAAGATACTTCTATAAAAAACATCATTTCTCACAAATTACAACATAAAATATCTTTCATCAAAAATTTGAAAAGCTTTTTATATTGATAGTAATTCCCACCCAACAATAGAAAAACTTATAAATGTAGTCACCCATATATTAAATATGAATTTAGAAGTAAGAAATGTTGGGAAAAAGAAAAAGTATTATTTAGCTCACTCATTCAGAGAAGGAAAAAAAGTAAAGAAAATAAGAAGATATTTAGGCTCAAATCTAAATAAAATTCAACTAGAAAAACTAAAAGAAAGATCAGAAGAAATCATAAAGCAACAAATAGAAAACTATAAGATCATAGCAGATCCATTAAAACACGAATTAACAGAAAAAGAATTAGAATTCCTAAAAAATTTAGAAACAAAAGGAAAAATAGAAATAAAACATCTTTCCAAAGAGCAATGGACTAAATTCACAGAGCTTTTTACATATAACACAAATGCCATTGAAGGCTCTGAAGTAAATCAAAAAGAAGTTAAAGAAATTTTAGAAGAAAACAAATGGCCAAAAGAAGTAGATAGGGAAGATATTTCAGAAACATACGGGGTAGCAGAAGCAATTGAATTCATAAGAAAAACAAAAGAACATATATCCCTTTCCTTGATTAAAAAAATACACCAAATAATTTTCAAAAATTCCAAATCATTTGCAGGGAAATTTAGAACCAAAGGTATTGAAGTAGCTATTAGGGATAAATTAGGAAATATAGCCCATATAGGGGCTCCTGCCAATAGAATTAGAGGATTATTAGAAGAACTAATAGATTGGCATAATAAAAATAAGAATAAATATCCCCCAATACTATTAGCCGCTGTTGTTCATAATCAATTTGAAAATATCCACCCTTTTCAAGATGGCAATGGGAGAGTGGGAAGGCTATTGTTAAATAATATTTTATTAAAAAATAACCTGCCTCCAGTAAATATAAGTCTTGGAAATAGAAGAGAATATTATTCAACTCTACAATCTTATCAAAAAAAAGGAGACATAAAACCCACAATTAAATTGATTTTAAAAGAATATAAAGAATTAAAGAAAGAATTAGGTGTCTACAAAAATTAATGATGTAGTCACCCAACATCAAAACATTATTTTTTACAAATTACAACATAAAACTCAAATGCCTATAACAACCATTTCCACAAAGAAATATATTTTATCTTTTTACCATTAATTCTCTCTTCACCATCCTTATCATTGGTTATAATAACTAAATTATTGCATTTAAGCTCTATACTCGCTTTCAATAATGATTTAATCTCTCTGCTTTTCGTATTTTCACTTTCAATATCATAGCATACCTGAATTAGTTCTTTAATCTTTAATCCTTCCTTAACAACAAAATCAACTTCATTTTGTTGATGGTCCTTCCAATAATAAACTTCAGTATTAATTTTATCGTTTTTGAACTTTCTTCTTAATAATTCTATAACGACTATATTTTCGAATAATTTACCATTATCTTTCGACAACCTAAAACTAACAAAATTGCAGAATCCATGATCAACAGAATAAACCTTTTTAGGAGCAATTATTTGCTGTTTCAATTTATTTGAATATCTTTCCAAAACTATTATCAAAAAAGCTTCCTTTAAATAATTAACATAGTTTTTAATCGTATGAGGATCTTTTATATTAAATATTTTAGAAAGTTTTGAATATGTAAATTCACTAGAAAAATTGCTTATGAGATAGCTAGAAAGTTCTCTAAAAGTGCCTTTTTTTTCAATAGCATATCTTCTCAAACAATCTTTGTTTATTATATCCTCGTAAATTCTCACAACCATATTTGAGCCAAACTTTGCAAATTCAGGAAATCCGCTGCCATGAAGATACTTATTAAACTCCCGCCTTATTTTGGCGCGATCTTCAGTTGCATAAATATTAGGCTTAAAGCTTAATGTTTCTTTAAATGAAAACGGATATAAAACAAAATCTATGTATCTGCCAGTTAAATGAGTAGCTAACTCACCGGATAATAATTTAGAATTACTGCCGGTTATAATAACTTTCTTGCTTCTTCTAAGCCTTGTCGCAAATAATTCCCAGCCAGTTACATTTTGAATTTCATCCAAAACTACAAGGTCTATATCACCATACATTTCATAAAATGCTTCCAATATTTTATTCAAATCAGATGTCTTGACATTAATCAGCCTTTCATCGTCAAAGTTTATATAAGCAAAATTTTGTTTTAATTCTTTTGATAAAATCAGAGAAAAAATAGACTTTCCGCTTCTTCTAACACCAAGTATAGCAAGTATATTAGGATACTTAAGATATTTTTTCTCGTAGTCTATGAGCTCTCTTTCTACTATTTTCTCTTCACTAAATTTCTTTTCCAGCTCTCTCCTTTGGTCTTCTATTATCCTTTTTAGTATCTCTAATTGCATAGGAATCAAAACACAAACATCTTTATAAAGTTTGCGGTTACGAACTACATACTTTTAAACCTTTATTTTTCACAAATTACAACATAAAATTCAAATTCCCAAGATCTCCTAAAAGATTCAGAATTAATGCCTAAAAAACAATCTCCAACTACGCTCAAACTATGCCATTATTCACAAAAAGTTTAGTATTCTTAAATAAAAAGTGAATAATAGAAACATTTATTTTTCACAAATTACAACATAAAATTCAAACTCTCCAGACCTTCTAAAAGATTCAGAATTAATGCCTAAAAAACAATCTCCAACTCTAATTTCTTCACCACTACTGCATTCCATTACAAATCCAGAATCCTCATCAACAAAATTCATATTCCCAGATACAAAATTTCTCAATGTATTACAATCAACTTCTTCACCCAAACAACAACTAGTTGCTAAATCTCCAAAATTAGTTCCGCTAACATCAGCTTTAGCCAAAGCATTAGCAAAATTATACGCTTTATTATTCAAATAAACATTCCTATCATCTCCTCCACTCCTAGAAAACAATAAAGCAAACAACCCAATAAACACAACTAACAAAACAATAATAACCAATCCAAATGTTTCTATTTGTCCTTTTTTAAACATACCTCTCTACCTCCAGAACACCAACATAATACTTCTCATCCCATGCATTATACACACTAACAGGACTAGTTATTTTTCTTATTCCAGTATAACTTGATAATTTATTATCATACAAAACTAAAGTATCAGCAGAAACTTTCAATGTAATTTTCTTATAACCGAACAAATTCTTATAATATTCATTATCACTCACATCAGCAAAAGCTCTTGCCTTATAAAAATCAATACTTCCTTTTTGATCTCCTCTAACAGAATAACTCAATTCAGGCATACTAGGAACAAAACTAATCATATCTTCAAATTTATCTTCTTGATACTTCTCATTTAGATTCTCAATAGATCTAATTTGAAATTGATAAAACAAAACAAAACCAATCAATAAAATAACCACAACTATAAATATAACAAATCCTGTTTCCTGTATTTGTAATTGTCCTTTTTTCATTAATAAATTACCTCACAACCATGATTATCCAAAGCCTCATTCAAACTAATAATTGAATTAATATTATCATCTCTTAAAGCACCTATAATTTGTCCATATTCAGCACATTTACTTCCAAAATATTGTGCCTTCTTGATATAAAGTTCTTTCAAACTATTCTTCCTTTCTTCTAAATAATTCTTACTACATTCAAAAACATCCGGACTTGAAAACATCGCACCATAAACAAAAACATTATCTCCATTATAATTAAAATATTTATCTTCATTAACATACCAAATCTGATTTCCATTAAAAGCTATAACTTTTTTATTAGGATTAGGTTCAGCACCTCCAAAATAAACCAAAACATCAGCATTCCCTTCACTAGTTATTTTCAATTCATTAGGTATCTCATCCATAAATTCTTCATTAACACCAGAAAAATAAAATTTCAAATCAGAATTCCATAAATAAACCACAGTATCAATCAAATAAGGTTTTTCATAATTCTGACTCCACATACTAAAAGGACCTTCGCTTTTATCTTCAACAAAGATTACACTACTAGATTCAATAGACTGATCTTCATTAATATACATCCTCTCACAATTATATTCTAAAACAAAATCTGAAAAATCTTCTCCAAAAACTTTATACTGAGAAATTCCTTTAGCACCCAAAATAGAACTATCCAAAGCCCTTACAATCTTACCATTTTCTTTACTCTGCTCTAAATCAATATATCTTACACTAAAGAATGCAAAAAATATTAAAAACAACGCACCAGCAATAATAACAAAAATCCAATTAAACTGAATGCCCTGACCTCTTTTTTCCATAACCTAAATTCAGAATTATTATTTAAATAGATTGTGTTAAGGTAAAAACCCAAAGGTTTATATATATTAACGTATTTATGTTTTTTAACGTAAGGAGGTTTAAAAATGGTGAGCATCACATTATCTGTCCCAGAAGAAATTAAAAAAAGCATGGAAACATTTTCAGAAATAAACTGGTCTGGATTTGTCAGAAAATCCATCATAGAAAAAACACAAGAACTAACAAAAAAAGAAGAGTTATTAAAAGAATTAGAAAAAGAAAAAGATATAATAGATTGGTCTGTAAAACTTCAAAGAGTATCAAGGAAAGGAAGATTCCAAGATTTAAAAAAGAAGGGATTAATATGAAATTGGTAACTGATACAAACATATTATTCACTTTTTTCTGGAAAAACTCCTATACAAGAAAATTATTCATAAATCAAGATTTAGAATTAATATCTCCAGAATTCGCTTTAGAAGAAATAAAAAAATATTCCGAAGAAATAATTAGAAGAGCAAAAATATCAAAAAAAGAATTTCAGGATATCAGAAAAGAACTCGCTCTTATGGTTGAATTTATACCTTTAAAAGAATATTCAGAATATTTAAAAAAAGCATCAGAAATTTCTTATGATAAAGATGATGTTGATTTTATTGCTTTAGCTTTAAAACTAAAATCCCCCATATGGTCTAATGATAAAGAATTTAAGAAACAAAATAAAATTAAAGTTTACTCTACTCTAGAAGTTTTAAAAGAATTAAACTATGGATCAATTAATAATGAAAAGTAAAAAAATGCCAGAAAATCCTTTAAAAGATTGTTTAGGAATTCTAAAAAAAGATAAAGAATGGGAAGAATTAGAAAAAAATCTAAAAATAGATTGGAAAAATTTTAACGAAAAATTAAAAAGGACTTAAAGGATTAAATATGTTCCGCTAATACTAATTCTCCTTTATTAGTAAATCTAATGTCAATTTTATTATCAATTAAGTTATCACATAATGGATTCAAACCTTCAATATAAATTCTTTCGAATTCTTTAGATCTTAATTTCTCATCAGCAAAAAACACATTTTCATCTTGAAAACCAGAATAAGACAAATTAATAAATTCTCTCAAATTAAAATTATTAACCAAACTTAAATCAATTTCACTATTTCTATCAATAATACAAATTTCAGAAATACTATTTGGAATATTAATATTTTCTAAAGACATTATACTTCCAAAACTATCATGATAAACCTTACTTTCAACTTCCTCTATATCACTAACAAATCTTTGATACTCAACTTCCTGTCCAGTATTTATAACATTAATAATAGCTTTCACTCCAAAAAATAAAATAATAGCAGCAACTATCAAAAGAAAAATATACACAAAAGGTTGCCCCATTAATTGTCCTTTTCTCATCTTGGATAAACTGTAAATGGATTAGTATTCTTATTGTCCCATTTATCTAAACACTTAATATAATAAACATCTTCACCTAAAGAAGCATAGTGTTCTTTCTCGTTTCTAGCAGAAATCATAGTAAAGACTGTATCTTCATTTTCATCCTGCACATCAAAGTTATCTTTCTCACTACTATATTTACATACACTTTCTTCATTCATCAAAACATGTAATTGCTGACTTGTTGTCCAAACTCTTAATAAAATAGGAGCATCTAAGTCCTTGAATATAACTATAGTTCTTTCTTCCTGCACCACATTACCAGCAAAATCAGTACACTCATATAAAACAGGATAATGCAGACCTTCAGGAGTTCCTTCAATATCTTCATGTAAAGTCTTATGTGTTCTTGAAAACAAAGTAGTTACATTATACCAATTATCTCCTATCTGATATTTACATATAGCATCATTTCCTGTTTCAATCTCAATTTCAAATTTATCATCATATGTTTCAAATGTTGCATTAGGCTCAATAATATCCATTTCAAATGTTGGCCAAATCATTGCAGTCCATAAGTAAGGATCTTCCATAACATTAGATTCCTCCCCAATATCAGGTACATCTCCACATTTAATCCATAATGGACAGAAAGTACTATTAAATGGTTTTGTAATTCCATTACCTTCAGGTATATTAATTTCTTCACACCAGCCAGCTTCTCCTAAATTAAACTCAGTTTGGAATTTCTGGCAAGTTTCATCAGTCTGACTACATGGAGTATTTCCTTTACCACCAAAGCTTGTCATATCTCCATAATTCAAAGTATCATTATCCTTAGAATATTTACAATCTTGAACATTATTCTTATCATAAGCATACAATATAAATGGAATATTTGTAGTTCCTTCAGGTACATTAATATTCACAGGATTAATATAATCAATAATTGGAGGCAATTCATCAGGAGCCTCTTTAAAACTAAAACTCACATAATCTTTATCTTCTTTATTAGTATTTCCAGCTATATCTTGGCATTTAATATAAATATAAGTTTTGTCTCTAACTTTATCTTCAGCTCTAAATGTAATATTCACTCCATGATCAGCAGATGCACCCCATGGGAATGAAGTCATATCATCATATTCAGTACTTCTAGCAAAACTATATTTACAATGTCCTATTTCACTAGTATTTATTTTTAGAAGAGTATAAGAAGTTTCCCATTCAATTTTATCACTAATTTCTAATTTTCTTCCTTCACCCTTAAATTCTTGTATTGTTAAATTATCTTCACCCTTAAATTCAATCTCTATAGATTCTAAATAAGGGGAACTATGATCATCAGGCTCAGAAGGCAAACACAATCCTCCAACAACCCCATTTTCTTCAAAAGGAACATAACTACACCAATCACTCTCAGCTCCTAAAATCTTACATCTCTTTTCAGTGCAATCCCATTGTCCTTCTAATCCACACTCAGCACAATGAATATTATCAGTATATGGTTTCTCCGGAATACATTCTCCTGTTTTAAATGAGGTTGTTACAGTATAAATTGAAGCTATATATGATGCTATAATCAAAATCTTACTAACAGCCTGAGAAGAAATTTTACCAAATAAACCACCACTAGAAACTTCACCACCTTCAAGAGTATAAGCAACCCCTTCAACACTTTGTGTCACTTGTAAATTAAATTTTACTAATGGAGAAATCATATTAGGAGCAATCTTAGAAAATACAATAGTTAAAACATTAGCAGCAGCAGAATAATAGAATGAATTAGGAAATTTTCTATCAGAATCAATACCACTAGCCTCAAATATTTCATTTTTTTCTTCTTCGCTCAAAATCTTATCTAAATGGTTAGCCCAAGATAAGATATAAGATAATCTCAATTTATCATTATAATATAAATCTCCAGCATCTTTCGGAGTATCGTGTGTACCTGTAGCAGCAGTATAACCATAAACAATAGATAAAACACCCCAATATATTACCGCACCAAGCGACATAAATCCACCAACAACACCAGACGCACATGCAGCCCACCCTGGGAACCCAACACCAGGAAGTGCAGCAACAACACCACAAACTGCAATCATAGATCCCATTGTACCTACAGCAATTGCTCCAGTAGTTGCAAGCCCTGCTGTTGAAAAACCATCAGCTTCGAACTGGCAATCTCCTAAAGCATTACACTCAAAATCAGTACAAACATTTACAGAACCATCGCCACCTTTTCCACACTGGCTACATCTATTTCCTGAATCACCATATCCTTCAGCTCCTTCACCAGGAGGATACAAAGCATTACAACTTCCAATTGGTGCCCAAACATCCCTATCATAACCTTCCTCTTGCATTAAAGGTCCACCACCACAATTACCAAAATCAGAACATTTATCTTGATTATTAAACCACCCATTATCATCAGTACATTGTTTGCCAACAACATTAGCTAAAAATTGTCCAACACCTGGCGCATAATTAAAAAAATCAATCACAGAACGCCCATCTCCACAATCCTTATGACATTTTTCCCAGGCATTATCAACCAAATCAGCCTCTACCCTTGTTAAATTTCCAATCTTAGTTACAGATTCTTCACATCTCATTCCCCTATTTTTATCATCATAATCAGGTTCTATTTCTCTATTCTGGCATGTTAACACATAATTATGCAATCCAGTACTTTTTCTATCATTCAAAAAATGTCCAGAAAGAACATTCATACAAATAGACTCTCCACTTTTAAAAGTATTTGGCCATGTATTAGGAGAATCTTCAACACAATCAGTACTTAAACAAACCGCATCTTCACCACCAACCACATTATCAGGGTCATCACACATTCCACCAGGCCTGCATTCATCAAATATTTCTTCTCTATTTCCATCAGAATCATAATAATAAACATCCCACTTATCATCATCAGTAGTTCCATCGCCGCAGCTTTTAAACTTATGACCTTCTCTATAACTAGGACACCCAACAACTTCAGAACATAAAGTACTTTCAAAGAAATTAGCCCTTTCAAATCCAGGAGCATCTTTAAATCTATCTAAAGGACCATATTCACAAACTCCACCACCCGCACTCTTATAACATCCAGTTACAGAACCAGAACATTCTAAATTACAATCTTGTCTATTTGTAATTCCACCAATAAATTGTTCGCCACCTAAATCAGTTCTACAAACTTTTTCTTCTTGAACACTACAAGAACCAAATTGTATGCAACATCCAGATTGACAAGCACTAACAGATTCCTTAGAAGCACCTAAATGAAAAGTGCCGCCATCTGTTTTACATCTAACTTCTTCAACATTATCTAAACAACCACCAACATCAGAAGGGACACATGCACCTTTTTGACACTCATTTATTTCTCCTTTAGTCTGAAAATTCCATTCATGCCCTCCTGCACATCCACCATAAGCATCCCAACCTTGTCCATTAGAAACTTCAACACAATAATCTCCATTATTAGTTAAACCGCAAGTATCAACATTAGCAGCTGAAACTTCTTCAGTATTTAAAACCAAAGCAAAATTAATAACAGCTACAATCATTATAACTGAGAAAAATACAGCAATTGATTTTCTAATAGCATATTTCATTCTTCAATTATAAAGTGAAATCTTAAAGCTTCACCATCCTCCTCATCTTCATATCCTTCTAAATACCACGGCTTAAATCCTTCATCATTAGGACCATTTGCAATTGAAGCAGCTAAAATATCTCCCCCTTGCTCATGATCCCACACATAATCATCAATTTCAAATCCTTCTCCACCACATTCTCCATTCACAACATCAATAGCAATCATATAAATGTCAAACAAATTAGAATCCAAATCAATAGATAAATCTCTAAAATCAGTGCTATAACCAGATTTACTTATTTTAACTGGAAAACTAACATCCTGTCTTATTTTTTTAGGTAAAATATCAGGAGCATCTAAATTCAATTTTAAAAATTCATAATCTAAATCCAAACCTTCTCTTTCAAATTCTACAAAAGAACTACCAATACAATTCTCCAAATCTTCTCTCTGCTCAGCACTATTCATAAATAACTTTATCTGTTTAGCAACATTAAAAAGCAAAGGCAATGTATTTGCATCACCTTTACAAGCATAACCAATACTTATATTTTCAAAACATTCTTCAGAATTTAAATCATAATCAACACACACATTTTCATAATAAACAGGATTGTAAAATCCACCTTGCCAAGAAACTAATCTAACACCTTCCATCAGCTTAGAACTCACACAATTTCTAACAACATTCTTAATAGGTTCAACTCTAGCAGAAACAAATCTCTCAGCTTCTTCATCATCTAAATCTCCTTTAAATATAGTATCTCTAAAAAAGAATAAAAGCCCAACTATAATTAAAACAACAATACCCAGAATAATAAAAATTGTTACTTGACCTCTTTTATTCATTATTAACTTAAAAACAAGATAGAAACTTATAAACTTTTCCTTTTATTAGTTTACGACATAAATAAAATATAAAAACTATTAAAGATTTTTCCATTATTTAACACCTTAAGCTATTTCTAAGATATATTAATATAACTTACTTTTGTCCAGTAACTATATCAATCTTGAAACTATTAATAATTAGAAAAAACAAGATTTATAATATTTAATTATTCACCTACCTTCTGCCCCTATCACAATTTTATTTCCAATTTTTGTTATAGATATTTCAGTATGCTCATCCAATTTAAGTTGTTTTTCTAAGTCACTGGGTATTCTAAATGTTAAACCACCCCCGCTTTTTGACAGATGTCTATAAAGCTTTAACGGCTCAGGCCAAACACCTAATTTTCTTGCTACTTCAATTGTTTTTTGTGTTTCTTCTTCAAAAGGGAACTCTTCATTACAATTAATACATCTCTCCCCCTTAACTATAAACACATAACCTTCAATTTCTAATACTATATCCTCTACTTTTATTAAATTTCCTTTCTCACATGTTAGACATTTTCTCATTTTCCTTCAGCTCCAGTTATTATGAAAATTTCTTTATAATCCTCATCCTTTATAAATATTAATTTCCTACTTTTTCTTTTTGTCCTCATATATGCCTCATATTTATTTTTGCCAACTTTGTCAATCTTATACGCATTCTCCAATGCATTTTTTAGTGAATAAATATCATAATCCCACTTTCTCATCCATGTTAAAATAAAATGCTTGCTTGGTCTAATTTTGTAGTTACTTATGTCCATACTTTTTCACTACTTTTTGTGGTATTTTTGATATATATAAATCTTTCTTTTTTAGTAGCTAAACGGTTACTTTTTTAGAACCCTCATTTCACTTGTCTATCAACTACTATTTGTTCTCAACTCTCGGAGCCAAGATAGTCATCAAATGTAATTTATCAGTAACTCTGTACTCAACTTGTAATGGATAGTCATCAGAAAACTTTATAGAAACATTATCAGCCAATCTAGCACCTTTTACAATTTTTTTCAAATACTCTGCAGAATATTTTGCTTTTGTAATTTTATCATTATCAAACTTAAACTTATTTTCCTCACTTCTTCTAACTTCAAATCTTGCATCACTAACATTTCCACTAGATTCTAAAACAAAAATATCACCATCTGCAACTAAAGAAATAGAATCCGCAACAATTCCCATATCATCTACAGCATCACTAAAGAAATGTGCAGCTATTTCAACACTAGCAGCAAAATTCAAATCTGGAACATTCTGGGCTTTATCCTGTAAATCAATTAAACCTATATTAAAACTTCTATTAATCTCTCCTTTCAAATCAACTTTTAATTTATTCTTGCCTTCATCTAATTCCATTATAATACTATCAGAAGGTTTAGCTCTGCCTAAAATCTGTCTAAACAAATCTAAATTAATAGCAAAACTTTCTTCATCCTTAACATCATACTCGACAAAAGCGCTACTTAACAAATTAAAAACAACCATGGCAACATTAGCAGGATCCATAGCAACTATCTCTAATTTATTAGAATCCAATTTAATCCGAACATCATTAACAAGTTCAGAAATGATATTTATACCTTCTTTCAAAAGTCGTGGTTCAGCTAATACTAATTTCATCAAAAAAAGAGATGGGTATCTCATTTAAATCTATTTCGATTCTGTACTAATACACTCGCCATCTATATCCGCATTTAGTACACTCATAAAATTGGGTTTCAGACTCATCACTTGACCTTGTTTGTAATGTCCAGTAATATGCTTGTTTATTTCCACATTTCTTACAATCTTCTTTAACTTTTGGTAAAGTCTCTACTTTTTTATCACTAACCTCAATTTCTTGACTTTTAGTTAAAGCAACTTTTTCTTTTAAAATTATATTCTCGCTCTTTCCTCTAGGAGAATAATTACAACTAGGACATTTCATTTTTTTCTTATCACTATCAAGAATCATTATGGTCCCACACTTTTGACAAAATAGATTCGCCATCATTTTATATCAACTCCGAAAACGCAATTTTTAACCAGCCAAGATAAGGCACCTTAAAAACGGCCCTCCCAACAACTCTATCTTCTGTAATATCTAATTCATTTAATCCTTGGCCACTATCCACATTATTATCTCCTTTTGTCTGGAAATGATACTCTCCATCTACATCCCAAACCTTTACAACCCTATGTATGATTGGATTGTCTAAATTTGATTGAAATACTAGTATATCCCCTATATTTATATTTTGTGGAGATTCACCAACTAGTATCATAATATCTCCTTTATTAAATCCATTCTTAAATTCAAAGTTTTCAAAGTCTTCTATTTTTATATTATTACTCTCGTACCATTCTTTATTATCTTCCCACCAAGCAAAAAAATCATTATTATCATGCTCCATACTCCCAGAAACAACAGCCACAATAGGAAACCCAGTTCCCAATAGTAAACCTAATCCAGGATATATTAAAAATTTAACAATTATAAATGCTAATACAAAAGATACTAACCAACTCCAAACTGAATCACTTTTCCATAAAAAATTCCAAGTCTTTTTTAAAGTACTAACCATAAGAATATATGACAAAAATAACCCTTTTTAAATCTTTTGAATTTTCTGAAGAATTTCGTTGTTTTTTTTCTTAAGTCTATCAACAGCATCAAATAAAGCTTTTCTAGCTTCTTTCTTGCCAGAAGTCTCTACAGTCAAAACAGGATTACTAACTAATGGATGTTCTATATTATAACCAGAAATAGTTACATCAGCCTCATTCCACAACTCTTGTCTCAAAGCATCAGCTAAAGTATGATCTTCTCCAATTATCTCAACATTAATTAATTTCTTATCCTCTTCTAAAACTTTAACTTCCATTTTATAAATGGAAAAAATATAGTCTTTTAAACCTTTCGTTTTTCAATTATTTAACAAATTCAACATTATCAAGATTTTCAAACTCTTTATCTCCTGTAACAAACTTCCATTTCCTATTTATTGATATAGCATATCCCAAACAATCTATATAACTAAATTTTTTTGGTTTAAATTTAGATTTTAATTTTGAAGCAAGTTTTATATCTTCTATGTCAAATGATATTAAAAGTTCTTTAAATTTTTCAGTTATTTCATCCGCTTTTCCCTCTCCAAAAGATTTAAGAATAGCATTATGTAACTCTAAAAGATTAAGTAATGATGTAAAATTTATAGTGTCCTTAAACTTTTCATAATTATTATTTTCCTTAACAATTTCAATTAATGCATAAGTGTCTAAGAGATATTCTTCCATTTCCTTTTTTCAGCTTCATACTCCTCTTTTCTAATCTCATCCTTAAATTTCTGTGTATCTATTTTCCAATTCTTTAAAGTCCCAAAAGTCTCTCTTAAAACATTCCTGCCTTCTCTTTTAACCAAAACTGTAACTTCATCTCCTTCTTTTATATTCTCATCTTTAACTTCACCAATAGGTATAATTACACCAAACGAATTTCCCCATTTCCTTAATTTAGATTTGATTTCTATCATGTATAAACAGTATAATTATTTATATAAAAACCTTTCGTTTTTCAATTATTCTACTTTTTTGAGTATATCACCAATAGTCACAGCCTTATCCCCAAAATTCACAGATTTTTCTTTTTTAGACATACTTTGCTCAACACTCTCAACCAAATCTATTGCTAAAAACACAGAAATTTTTTTAGCTAATTTAAAACTAGGTTTTAATCTTCCAGTCTCTAACTGATGTATCACAGATTCTTTCTCAGCAATAGCTTTAGCCAAATCTTCTTGTTTCATTCCTCTTCTCTCTCTAGCTCTTTTAATTCTATCTGGAAAATCCTCTTTAATAATATCCACATATTGAAAAGTAGCTTCTTCCTCTCGTCTCCTCTCTAATTGTTTTTCAACAACAGGTTGATTAACCGCAATTACATTGCCATGTTTAGAACAATCAAGACAAATTCTCATCATCGCACCTTCAACAATAGCATCAACTAATTCACCACCTTTTCCACACATTTCGCAACCAACCATACAAAAGGTAATCTACTTAAAATTAAAAAGATTGTGGTTATAAAAAACTCTCAATATCTTCAAAACTATGCAATCCATGCAAAACAACAGATTCATCAATCATCACAGCAGGTGTTTCTTTAACATTATAAGTGCTAACAAATATATCAATCACACTAACATCCAAATCAATAGGTAATGGAATCAACATTATATCTCTACCATATTTTTCTTTTAAATCTCCTAAAATACCAGATTGAACTTTCTGTTCCTGTTTTTCAAAATCAGAATTAGGATCATCCTTATAAAAATAAACAACATTATGATAATCAGCATTACACCTCTCTTTCAATAAAATAGCATTCATAAAAAACTCAGTCTTCAACAAAGCATACTTTCTTTTTTCTTTAAGCAATTTTTCATCAAATTTATTAGCTTGCTCATTCAACTCTATCTGTCTTCCTCTAGCATAAATAGCATCTGAAAACTCTAAATTTTCTTCAATTGCATATTCACAAAAATCTCTTCCCAATAACTGATAAAAATCAGTCCTTAATTTAGAATCTTGCCATCTCAACTCCAAATCCTCATAACCATCTTGAATACCCTCGGTTCTAATGCTTTCTATATAAACACCCAATAAAAGCCCAACTATAAAAATAACCAAAGTAGCTATTGCAGCTTTCCAAAATACACTCTTTTGATTCTCTACCATTCACTATACCCCTTAATCCATTTAAAAAATGAAACTATCAAAATAACAGGAAACGTAGTTAAATAAAACAAAGCATATATAATAAATGAAAACCTAATTTTCACTTCAGCTTTCTTCAAAGTTCTTAAAGAAATTATAATTCCAACCAAAAAAATAAGAACTAATAAAATACCAAAAACAGTCAACACATTAGGCAAAAGATTAATTTCCGGCATCCTGGCTAATCCTTCCCCTGCTTTCACACTATAACTAGCAAGTATGACCCAATTAAAAAGTCTATGCAAAATCACACCTAAAAACACTGAAAACCCTGCAAAAGATAAAATTATATGCGTTAAAAAGAAAGGAATCACAAATACACCAAACATTGCGTAGTTTGTCTTAAACATATACTTCCTATGCTTCCAAAAAGTCTGAAAACCTCCAACACTCCACCGTATTCTCTGTCTCCACCAAACCTTAAGTTTACTAGGAGCTAAAGTAAAAGAATGTGCAATAGATTCCATCCTTATCTTATATTTATATCTTAACAAATTCCACGCTATTTCAATGTCTTCAGTCATAACATTTTTATCAAAACCTCCAACTTCATTCAAAGCAGATTTTCTATACATGCTTAAAGATCCTGGAGTAACAAACACACTATCTAAAAAATCTAAAATCCTTCTTGTCCATGCAATTAAAGCATATTCCATAGCCTGCATTTTTTCCATAAGATTATTTTTATTCTTAACTAAAGCAGTTCCAGTAACAGCACCAACTCTTTCATCCTTAAAATGTCTAGACATCTTCCTAAATGCTATCGATTCAGGGTGAGAATCACTATCAATAATTCCAATTAATTCACCTTTAGCTATTTTAGTAGCTTGATTAATAGAATCTGGTTTTCCACTATTTGGCTTTGTAAAAACTTTAACTCCCCTATCTTCAAATGTCTTAGCAATTTCTTCAGTTCGGTCAGTACTGCCATCATTCACCACAATAACTTCAAATTTATCTTTAGGATAATCACTAGCTAAAACAGATTCCAGAGTATCTGCTATTGTATCTTCTTCATTATACGCAGGGATTAAAACAGTCAGACTAGGAGTATAATCTTCAGGAGTATCATCAAAATATTTAGACCTATTCTTAAAAAATACCATCAATGTGACTAATGAAAAGTACAGAGATGTCAAAATATAAAACAAATATACAATAGTTAAAGCGTTCATTCTACCTCAAAAACAGAAACCCCAGAATTATTATAAAGATTGTGATTAATTATAAAGTTTTCAAACCTTCTAAACTAATTTCATTTCCACCATCTAATCTCTCTTTTAATTTATCTTCAACTACATCAAAATAATCATAAAATTTAGGAGTCAACTTCAACAACCTAGTTCTTCCAAATTTCTCAGTCACTATAAAATTTTCTTCCTTCAACTTCCTAACATGATCATAAGCCTTATTTCCCCTAATTCCAATAATATCTGCCTGGATTGCTGGTTGTCTATAAGCAATAATAGCCAAAGTCTCCTGAGTAGGTTTATCTAACTCAGCATCGCTTAATAATTGTTCAGTTAAATAAATATATTCTTTCCTTAAATTTAATTTCCATCTATTATTCTCAAAAACAACCTCTAAAGCCCCTTCCTTTTTCCCATATTCCTCTTTTAATTCTCCCAAAATCTGTTTTAAGTATCCCACACTACCAATCCCTGCTAATTTAGATATTTCATCAATAGTCAGAAATCTCCCTGTAGTAAACAATACAGCTTCAACTCTATGCTTAGGATTATCTTCCATAAATACATATGTGTTTTCTTAATTTATAAATCTAATGCTAAAAAGAAAGATTTAAAACAAATCCAATAAATTTAGATTTATGAGAGAATTCATATATTTTTCAAGAGATGCAAGAACTTCTGGTAATTTTCAAGATTTAATGAAAGCAGGTAGAATGGATATAGCCTGCCACACAATAATAGCAGCCTTTTTCCTATCTCATAATTTAAGAGAAGACGTAAAATTGCATTTAATTTTTTACGGTCCTCCAGATCCACCAAAACATTTAGAAATTATAAGCTCAGAAAGGTTGCACGAATTCTTAAGTAAAAAAGACGTAGCAGGACTAATAAAAAGAATGTTATTCAAATATAAAAAAGGAAAGAAAACAGAACCATTTCCATCCTGTTTCATAGAAAAAAAGCCATTATTAAATTTAATAGAAGAATTAAAAAAAGAAGGTAAAGAAATATACATTCTAGACAAAAAAGGAAATTCATTAAGAAACCAAAAACTATCAAATAAATCTGTATTTTTATTAGGAGATCACAAAGGAATACCACAAAAAGAAAAAAAGAGAATATCAAAAATCGCAGAAAAAGTTTCAATAGGTCCACAAATGTATTTTGCTAGTCACACCTTAACTATTCTACAAAATGAATTAGATATAAGAAATCTTTAAATCTTAAACCTTAAAATTGCACCCATGCCACCAATTTTTCCCAATTGTTGACCTTCAGCACTATCAATAGAAATCATTACAACACTAGCACCTATATCTTCTGCTTTCTTCTCCAACTCTTCAACTATTTTATCATCTAAATCTTCAGACAACAATAATACATCAACAGCACCCATTTCTAAAGCCTTCCTAACATCTTTCTCTTTGTAAACACCTTTATTGCCACCCTTAGTAGACATAGAATTAAAAAACCTCTCCATAATTTTCTTTTCTTCTATAATTCCTTCTTTACCCAAAACATCGTGACTCTTATCCACAAGCTCATTCAAACCAAACTCTCCAGTATAACTTAAATCCTTTACACCAATTATTTTTTCTTTAATTCTAGCATGCAAATAATCACCATCTAAAAAAGTATCTTTAGTAGGACCAGGACCTCCGACTATAATTCCTTTTAAATCTTCCATCTCAATAAATTCTTTATTACAAGCACTTCCAACTTTCTTAAAAAAATTATGAGCAGCCTCTTCTCTTAATCTAGCATACCTGGCTTGTGATTGTCCGCCTTTAGTAGTTTTTCCAGGAACATCAGATGTAAAATTAGCAATCTTAGCAATATAATTTCCTTTCAAATATCCCAAAGTTCCTTCTCTCCTATCAACAACAAGTAAACCATAAACACCTTTATGAACCATCATATCTTTCAAAATATCAACCACAAAAGTCTGATCACATCTATAAAGACGAATATTCAAAGGATGTGAAGGTTCAATACTAAACACTTGAATATCAATCTGGTTCTCTTTATCACTAATATTACCACCAAAAACAGCTAAACCATTTTCAGGTGTTTTCTTAAATAATCTCAAATGTCTAATAACTTTCTCCAAAGCATCAATAACATTAGTTCTAGTTCTTTTATCTTTAATATTAGAAGCAGTTCCTTGTTCTTCCATTAAATGATGAATAATTTTAATCAAATCATAACCAGCAGGAACATAAACACTAACTAATTCAGTATGTCTACCTCTATACTGTTCCAAATTCTCAATAAATTTCCTTAACTCTCTCTTTTGTTTTACTTCCATATCATTCAAAATTCAAAGCCCCTGGAACGTATTTAAACCTTTCTAATGAATATTTTTAATGTGCCCAACTAACTTTCTCTTCTTATGATAATGGGTAATCTTAACTTTAGTTAACTTTTTTCTCTTTTTCTCTAATCCAAATAAGATAAAGAATCCAACCAATGCCATCAGACCTACAAAAATAAAAGTATAACTAAATCCAATAAATTCTGCAATTAAAGCTCCAATTAAAGCCGTTACTGCAGTTCCTATCCCTGCTAAAGTGGAATATAAACTCCACTCAAAACTTTCATGCTTTTTATCCAAATGAGTACTCCATAATCCCAACCAAGTAGGATGAGCAAATCCTGCTCCAATACCATTCAAAATTTGAGCTAAATAAATATGCCAGATATTGGTAGAAAAAATATAAATAAACGGAACTATAGAAATCAACAAAGTTCCAAAAATCAGCCATTTTACTTTATTATCATGTGAGTCTACATATTTAGAAAAAGGAAGTTGAATAACACTTCTAGTAAGGATAAATAAAGCACTAGCCAATCCAGCAGCAAATATTGTTCCACCAATTAAATTTTCTTTTATAAAAATAGATAATATTGGAGCTATTAACCCAAAACCAGTAATCAAAAAAATATCAGAAAGCATCAACAATCTAATTGTCTTATTAATTTTTACTCCAAACATAAATAGATTATTAGATTCTCCTTTTTTAAATTTAACTAATTACTTCCATGATATTTTCAACTTATTCCCAAACGTTATTTGCTTTGCCCTACAAACAAATTTCAAATCTTCCAAGAAATCATTTATCTCTTTCTCATGTTTTTTATCTAAAACTAAAACAACTTCCTCTTTCAAAGATTTTTTATGTTTAGTCTTAAACTTTCTCACTTCAGATATAACTCCAACGCAATAATCTCCAACTTCTTCTAATTTATCATCAACTTTAATCTCTTCAGGCCACTCACTTAAATGAATACTTTTTAATTTCTCTTTCTTAACAAAATAATCTTGATAAATTTCCTCAGTTATATGTGGAACAATAGGCGCCATCATTTTCAAAATACTCAATAAAGAATTATACAATGTATACTGTCCAGATAATTTAGCATCTTCTCCTCTTTTATCAGGATTATACATTCTATCTTTAACTATTTCCAAATAATTATCACAAAAATCTTCCCAAAAAAACATCTCAACATGTTTCATAGCATTACTAGTATCATATTTATCAAAAGATTCAGTAGCTTTCTTAATCACTTTATTTAACTTTAATAATAACCAATTATCAAAAGCCTCTAACTTAATTTTCTTAGTCTGATAATCTTCTAATATATCAATACTAAATTTAGATGCATTCCATAATTTAGTCAAAAATCGATTACCTGCAATTAAATCATTTTCCTGATAAGATAAATCCTCTCCAACTTTAGCACCACCAACCCAATATCTAACTACATCAACACAATATTTCTCTAACAATTCATGACTCCACACAGCATTGCCTTTACTTTTATGCATACCTTTTCCTTCAGGATCTAACACAAAAGTTCCAATCATAACGTCTTTCCATGGAATACTCTTAAAATGTAAAAATGATTTCAAAATAGTATAAAATGCCCATGTTCTAATAATATCATGAGACTGAGGTCTTAAACTCATTGGAAAATTCTTTTTATAAAATGCCTTATTACCTAACCATTTCATAGCAACTTGAGGAGACATACTAGAAGTCATCCATGTATCCAATACATCACTATCAGCAACATAATTAATAGACCCACATTTACATTTCTTCTTAGGTTTAATCATTGTAGGATCAACAGGTAATTCTTTTTTATCAGCAACTAAAGATTTTCCACAATCTACACAATACCAAACAGGAATAGGAACTCCATAAAATCTTTGTCTAGAAATACACCAATCCCATGCTAAATTCTTAGTCCAATCATCATATCTAATCTTATAAAACCCAGGATACCAATTAATTTTTTCACCTTGCTTTAATAATTGATCTTTATACTTCAAAGTTTTAATAAACCATTGCTTTGAAACCAAATACTCAACAGGAGTTTCACATCTCCAGCAACAATTAACACTTTGAACAACCTTTTCTTGCTTAACCAACTTACCTTCTTTATTAAGTTTATTAATAATCTGTTCTCTTGCTCTTTGAAAAGTCAAACCCTCATACTCTCCAGCATTTTCATTCAATAAACCTTCTTCAGTAATAATAGATCTTAAAGGTAATTTATGTTCTTTCCACCATAAAATATCAGTCGTATCTCCAAATGTACAAACCATAACAATTCCAGAGCCAAATTTCATATCCACTTTAGAATCTTTCATAATAGAAACTTTATGTCCATAAATAGGAACAATAGCATTTTTACCAATTAATTCTTTATACCTTTTATCATCAGGATGAACAAATATTCCAACACAAGCTGCAAAAAACTCTGGCCTTGTAGTTGCGATCTCTATTTTATTTCCATCCTCTAAATCAAAAGTAACATAATTTAATTTAGTTTCTCTCTCTTTACTTTCCAATTCAGCCTGTGCTAAAGAAGTCTGATGATAAGGACACCATAAACTAGGTTCTTTATTTCTATATAAATCTCCTTTTTCAAATAATTCAACAAAAGATGTTTGTGCAACTTTCTGAGCATCTTCTCCAATTGTAGTATATAATAAATCCCAATCATAACTATGACCCATTTTCTTAAAAAATCTCTCAGCATATTCTTCCTCTACTTTCTTAGATTCTTCTAAACATAATTTTCTGAATTCAGCTCTTGATGTATCTCCCTTAGAAACTTTAAATTTCTCTTCAACATATTTTTCAGTTGGTAAACCATTATCATCAAATCCAGGAGCAAAATAAACATTAAAACCTTTCATTCTTTTGTACCTAGCAATAAGCTCAAATTGAGTATAATGTAAAGTATGTCCAATATGTAAATGCCCGGATGAAGCATATGGCGGCGGAACATCTATAGAATAAACAGGTTTCTTACTCTTAAAATCAAATTTGAAGATTTTACTCTTCTCCCAAAACTCCTGCCATTTATTTTCAACAGATTTAGCATCATATATTTTGGATAGACTCATTATGCTTATGGCTGATAAGTATGTTTTTTAAAGCTTTTGGAAATGAATTATTCATATATCTTTATCTTTAAGTCTCTTATTAATATCATTTATTTTATTTATAGTGTGATCCTTAAACTCTTCTAATCTACCAATCGAACCTTTCATAGGAAAAAGTATAGCAAGGATAAGAATTTGTAAAGTTAATAAAACACCAACAGTCCACATAACAATAGTTGCCATATCTGGGCTATGCCCTGTTAATTTTAATATTAACATATAAATAACAAACATAGAAAGCAAAACTGCAAGAATTGTTAGAATAATTATAATAAAATTATTTATTTTGTTTTTAATCTTATTATTTACCATAATCCACTCCTTAACAGATAAATTAAATACAAAACTAATAAAACAACCAGAATCCAAAATAAAAAATTTAGTTGACCTTTTTTTAACATTATTAATAAAATTAGTTATCTTAACCTATTTAATCCTTTCGCCAAAAACCACATCAAAGAAAACATTTAAAAAGGAATTACACGCTAGCCAATTTAATGGGCCCATAGCTCAACCTGAAAAGACATAGTTAAGTCTAATCTTTGGTTAAGGAGAGCACCAGATTTTCAGGTGAAACTGAAGTCCCAGGTCAGATATCTGGCCATCCGGGTTCAAATCCCGGTGGGCCCACTTTTTTAAAACTTTCCAAAATATTTATAAACAACTAAAAACAAAATTAAGATATAAATGAAAAACAAAAGTGGTGCAATTGAACTTTCTGTAACAACAATTATAGTTGTAGTAATTGGAATCACATTATTAACTTTAGGTTTAGTATGGGTTCAAAATATATTCAAAGACTTAGGAGAAGTTAGTGATAATAGCTTTGCAAGAGCAAAGCAATTAATTGAAGGGATAGAAAAAATAGACAAACCATTATCAATAATCCCAAGTCCAATAGAAGTAGAACAAAATGGTGAAGAAGTAGCAATAGTAGTAATAGCTAATTTTGAACAAGAAACAAAAGTAGTAACTGTCGGCATGGTACAACCAGAAAATGATGTTCTTTGTGGGTTCTTTGATGTTCTAAGTTCAAATAGAAAATTAAAAGCAGAAGCACCAAATAATCCTTATACTTTAGGTTCAGGAGAAAGAGTAGAAATAGCAATTGCAGTCAAAGGCAATGATGCTGATTTAGGACTAACAGGCTGTAATGTTCAATTAGTTGGAGACATACAACAAACTAAAACTTTAAACGTAAGAGTAACACCAAAATCAAGTGGAATTTTCGGTTAAAATCAAACTTAGTTTTGTTTACTAAGTCACAATTTATCTTATTTTGCTTTTTTAATTATCTTTTCTAATTCTACAATAAAATCTTCAGTATCAACAAAATAGTTAGGATATGCTTTTTCCAAATCTTTAGGAGTGTCTGTACCTACACGAACAACATCATAATCATTTCTCCCTTTATGTCTTTTTTCTAATTCAGAATAATCTTTAATAGCTTGTTCTTCTTGTTTTTGAAGATATGTTTTAATACTTAATTTTCCCCCCAAAATATCTAATTCTAATAAAAAAAACTTTGCTTTTCCTTTCATCTTCTTTCTTACTTCTTCATTAAAAAATTTCATTGCATGTGCCCATCCTTCCATACGATGAATAACTTCCAATTCTTTTGCCTTTTGTTTAATTTGAGAATACAATTTTTCTTTATTAATAGGGGTGTTATCCACAATTGGATAATTTTCCTTTATAGCAAAAGCTGAACTTACTAATTTAAAGAAATCCGCCCAATCTGAAATTCCCTCATTAAACTTAATCGCTTGTCTTGTAAAAAAATCCACAGTTTCAACAGCAGTAGCCCAAAGATGTTGTAGTTTTGATCTTATCTGAACTTCAACACGTAACCCATTATAATCCGTCTTTCTCTTATCACTTTTATATTCATATATAACATGAAAACTCCTATATCCATCTTTCTTAGGAGAATCAACATAATTTTTTTTCCCAACTCTTCTATGTTTTAAATTTCCTTTTAGATAATAATTGTTGTAAATTTTTTTAGCAATTTCTACATTTTTAACAATAGCCCTACATCCTGCAATATCTTGCATCTGCGATAATTGCATAGTTGGATTGCGCCCTTCATACTTTCTATTTAATTTATTAACAATTGATGTAGCTCTTTTAAGTCGTTGAGCAACCAAAGCATCCTTGTCACATTTTTTAGAAACATTTTTTAAAGTCATCTGAAAGATATGTAAAGGGTAACTATGTATGGCCCTCCAACTATTCAAAATTTCAGTAGCTTTAACCATATCTTCCTCCAAACTATTAGCATCTTTTAATATTCTTCCTGCTTTATTCAATTCATTTTTGTCATATCTTGGTTTTTTCCATGCCATACACATCATAAGAAATTAGAACTATTTAAATATATCTATTTTGCGCGGTTAGTATTTTTAGAAGAATATTTTTATGCACTTTCTATTTATATACGACAAAAGATAATATTAAATTATAATACTTAGTTTTGCGCAGTTTAATCTTTAATAAATGTAGATTTTGCGCAGTAATTGATTGAATCCAACAATTAGAAGAAAAAGCGATCTAGAAATAATTAAATTAGAATTTTAAATGCAAACCACCAGTCAAACATAGCAAACAAACCAAAAGCTTTTTAAAACCAATATTTCTGCCAATACTCTATGAAAGCTTACGATATTAAAACAGACGAAGTAATTAAAAGAACAGCTGAAAAGCTAAAGAAAATAGAAGAAATAAAAGCACCAGAATGGTCTAAATTTGTAAAAACTAGTCCGGCAAGAGAAAGGCCTCCAGTAGAATTAGATTGGTGGTATGCAAGAACAGCATCAATTCTAAGAAAAATCCAATTATTAGGCCCAATAGGGACAAGTAAATTAAGTAAAAAATATGGTGGAAAAAAGAATAGAGGCCACAAACCAGAAAAATTCTTTAGAGGTTCAACTAAAATAATCAGAACAATATTACAACAATTAGAAAAAGCAGGTTTAACAGAACAAGCTCAAAAAGGAGCGCATAAAGGAAGAATAGCAACCAAAAAAGGATTATCATTATTAAACACAAAATAAAATGGCCAGAAACATATCTACAGGTAAAAAAACCAGATTAGCAAAAAAAGGTAAACAAACTAGATGGGCACCTTTTTGGGTAGTTCCAAAAGCAGCAGGAGTTGGGAAAAAAATTCATCCATCAAGATTCACAGCAAAAAAAAGAAGCTGGAGAAGAACTAAAACTAAAGCATAAAAATGGTAATAGAAAGAATATACACAATTAATTTAAGAAGAGAATTCCAAAAAGCTCCAAAATATAAATACACGAGCAAAGCAATTAGAGCTTTAAAAGAATTTCTAAAAAAACATATGAAATCAGATAATGTAACTATAGGAAAATACCTTAATCAAGAAATCTGGAAAAATGGGCCTAAAAATCCTCCAGCAAAAGTTAATATTAAAGTAACAAAAGATGAAGATAAAATCTATGCAGAATTAGTTGGTGCACCAGAAGAAATAAAAATAGAACCTAAAGCTAAAAAAGTCAAACCAGGTAATTTAAAAGAAAAATTAGAACAAGCTATAAAAGCAAAACCAAAAGAAGAAATTAAAGAACCTATAAAAAAAGATGAAGTTCCTAAGGCAGAAGAACTAGCTAAAAAGAAAGAAGAAACAAAAAAGAAAGTAACTAAAAAACCAGAAAAAGTTCCAACTGCAGCAGAATTAAAAGCAAAAAAGAAATCTAAATAGATATTTTTTAAGATTTATCAATATTCCAAAATAAGAGGTTGGAGGAAAAAATGTCAAACAAAAGTTTAGATTTGGTAAAAATATTAGTAAAAGAGTCATTTGGAAAAAGCCTGGAAACCAATGAATAATTCAGAAAAACTTAAATTTTACAAAGACATGATAAAAATATTTGAGGAGGTAAACATGGAAGAAAAATTCCCATACGAAAAAATAAAAAGAAAAACATTGATAAAAAGAAAGGCAATTACAAACCCCAAATTTAAAGAAAATAGAAATCCAATTGAATATGGAATTGTAAACATAAACAAATTCAGTGGTCCTACGAGCCACAATACTACAGACTACATGAAAAAAATATTGCACATTAAAAAAGCTGGTCATTCCGGGACCTTAGTGCTATAAAACAAGGAAATCCTGGTGTAACTGGCACTTTAGTAATAGCAATAAATGATGCAACAAGAGTAGTTCAAACCCTATTAAAAGGTGGAAAAGAATATATTTGCTTAATGCATATCCATAAACCAGTAGAAGAAAAAACAATAAGAGAAGTTATGGATAAATTCATAGGAAGCTTAACACAAAAGCCACCAGTAAGATCAGCAGTTAAAAGGGTAGAAAGACAAAGAGATATTTATTATTTAAATATTTTAGAAATAGATAAACAAGATGTTCTTTTCAAAGTTGGATGTCAAGCAGGAACTTACATCAGAAAACTATGTGACCAAATTGGAAGGAAATTGGGAACAGGTGCAAACATGACTCAATTAGTAAGAACAAGAGTAGGGCCTTTTAATTATAAAGACTCAAAAACACTTCACGAAATAAAAGATGCATTTGAAGAAAAAAAATTAGATAAAATTATTCTCCCAGTAGAATCAGCAATTCAACACTTACCAAAGATTTGGATAACAGACACAACAGTAGATCCTGTTTGTCATGGTTCAGATTTAGCAATTCCAGGAATTTCAAAACTAGAATCAAACATAAATGAAGATGACACAGTTGCAATCCTAACATTAAAAGATGAATTAGTCTGTTTAGGCATAGCAAAACTAACAGACAAAAAAATAATGGAAAATGAAAAAGGAATTGCAGTAAAAACAAAAAAAGTTTTCATGATAAGAGGAACTTACAAATAAATTAATAAAATTCAACTTCTCCGTGGTTACACAATGTTTAAATAAGAAAAAACTCAAAATTAAATTAACATAGTTATAAAATTCAAAAGGAGGTAAAACTTAATGGCAAAAAAAGGTAGAACTCCATGGGACAAATGGTCATTTAATCTGGCATGGATATTAGCAGTCCTTTTAGCATTAGGTGGATCATTCGGATTAGCATTTACATCCGGAAGTTGGTGGCCACTAATATTGTTAATCTTAGGACTGGTAGTTGGTTTCATGCATTCATTAAAAGACGTTACACCAATGGTATTACTAGTATTAGCAGTTGCTATATTTGGAACATCAAGCCTAGCATTAATTCCATGGCTCGGAATTTTCGTTGCAACCGCAATAGCTCAGTTTATGGCATTCTTAACCCCTGCAGCATTAGTAATAGCACTAAGAAAGGTCTTTGAGATAATGAAATAAATTTCCATTTTTATTTTTTTATTTTTAATTCTAAAAAAGAAAGATTTTAATACTGATTAAGAAAGTTATCAAAGTATGACTAGTAATACCCATTGGGCAACTAAAGCAGCAGAAAACATAATACATAAGTACCCTCACAAAAAGATATACACACTAGCTGCTGGAATTTCTCCAAGTGGAACAGTCCATATAGGAAATTTTAGAGATTTGATCACAGCAGAAACAGTAGAAAGAGAATTAAAAAAGAAGGGTAAAAAAACAAGATTTATTTTCTCATGGGATGATTATGATAGATTCAGAAAGATACCAAAAAATATTCCTTCAGAATTTGAAAAATATTTAGGATTACCTTTATCAAAAATACCAAGTCCGTTCAAAGGAAAAGAAAAATCATATGCCGAGCATTTTGAAAAAGAATTAGAAAAATCTCTTACCAAACTAGGAATAAATCCAAAATTTATATACCAAACACAGATGTATGAATTAGGAAAATATAGAAAAGGAATCATAACTGCTATGAAAAAAAGAAAAATCATAGCAGAAATATTAGCAGAATTCAGAACACAGGGATTCACTAAAGAAGAAATAGAAAACTATTATCCTTTAGAAATATATTGTGAAAAATGTAAAAAAGATACAACAAAAATTACATCTTTCGATGAAAAGAACACAATTGTAGAATATACATGCTCGTGTGGTTATCAAACCAAAGTAAATATATCAAAAAAAGATATCGGAAAACTACAATGGAAAGTAGACTGGGCAATGCGTTGGGCATACGAAGATGTCTGCTTTGAACCAGGCGGACAAGATCATTCTTCCCCTCAAGGAAGTTACCAAGTATCAAAAAGAATTGCAAAAAAAGTATTCAACATAGAACCACCCATATACCAACCATATGACTTTATTGGTCTATCTGGACTATCTAGTAAAATGTCAGGATCAACTGGAATAAACATAAGCCCAGAAGAAATGTTATTAATATATGAACCAGAATTATTACGGTGGTTATTCTTAAGAGTATTACCAATGAAAAGATTCAACTTCTGTTTCGATTCAGAAATAATAAGGCAATATGAAGAATTTGATAAAGAAATAAAAAAATATTTAGAAAAAAAACTAAGTGAAGAAAAAGAAAAAGCATTAGAATTATCACAATCAAAAACAAATTTCATTAAAAAAAATAACATTCCTTTTAGACTTATATCCAGTATAGGCCAACTAACTCAGGGAAACTTAAAAGAAATAAAAAGAATATTAAAAGACTTAAACACTAAATATAATAAAGAATCCATAAAAAGAAGATTAATACTATCTGAAAATTGGTTAACAAAATATTCTCCAGAAAATAAAATTATGCTTTTAAAAGAGGCAGACAAAAAATATTTCAAAAAATTAAGCAAAGATGAAAAAAAACAAATTGAAAATTTCTTCTTAGAAATAGAAAAAAATTGGGAACTGGAAAAATTAACCAACTTAACATATAAAATCCCAAAAAAAGAAGGATTAAGTGAAATTGAAATCAAAAAAAGACAAAGGTTGTTTTTTAAAAATGTTTACATGTTATTAATAGGAAAAGAAACTGGACCAAGATTGGCAACCTTTATGATTTCAATTGGTAAAAAGAAAATAAAAGAAATGACAAAAGAAATCATTCTGAAAAAAGAATAATAAACCTTATAAACCCCCCATTCTCTCTTAAAATACATTAAAACGCATTTAGGAGGTGCAACTAATATGTTGATTGTAAAATCAAAAATAAAGGAAAATGTTGGTGACTTAAATGTATCAAGTGACTTCGCAACTGCGCTTGATGGAACTATTAAAGACTTAATAGAAAAAGCCGCTGCAAGAGCAAAAGCCAACGGTCGAAAGACAGTGCAAGCCCGCGATCTTTAGATCGTGGCTTTTTATTTCTTTTTTATTATATATTCTTTAATATAGATTGACAAGTACCTACATAGAGTTTATAAATAAATTTCTCCATTAAAGAGATATATGGAGATAGGTATAGATTCATCAATTGAATGCAAAATTTGTCAAAAAAACATGAAGACAATTACAAATAGCCACTTAAAAAAACATAATATAACACCTAAAGATTATAAAAAAAGATTTTCAGTAACTAAACTTCAAAGCGAAGATAGTAATAAAAAATTTATAAATTCTATGACTGGGAGAAAACTTCCTGAAGAACTAAAAAGAAGGCTTTCTAAAATCCATAGGGGAAAAATCATTAAAGAAGAAACTAGAAGAAAAATAAGTAACACCCTTAAAGGAAGAAAAGCAAGCAAAGAACGTATAGAAAAATTAAAAGAATTTTATAAAATTCACGGGTGTTCAAATAGGGGAAGAAAACATACTGAGAAAACAAGAAAAAAGATAAGTGAATCCGGAAAGGGAAGAATCCCGTGGAACAAAAACAAAAAGTGTTTTTATAAAATAAAAATAAGTAAAAAACTAAAGGGAAGAAAATTAAGCTTGGAGACCAGGAAAAAAATGAGCATAGCGTTCAAAGGAAGAATAATGTCAAAAGAAGCCAAGGAAAAAATGAGTATTGCAAAAAAAGGAGTACCACTATCATTCGAACATAGAAAGAAAATTATGGAATCACAACGGAGATGTCCAAATAAATTCGAAAAGACATGTATAAAATTATTTAAAGAAAACAATTTACCCTTAGAATATGTGGGAGATTATAGAAACAAAAAATTTTTTATAGGGGGAAAGGTTCCGGACTTCGTATCAACAAACAACAAAAAAGTGATAATAGAAGTATTTCATGATTATTTCAAAATTAGACAATATGGTTCAGTAGAAAACTATAAAAAAGAAAGAAAGAAAATATTCTTTGAATATGGATGGAACACTTTATTTTTTACATATTATGAAATAAATTCAAATCCTAATAAATGCATATCAACTATAATGGAGGAACTAAAATGACATCAAAGAGTAAGGGAACTCGATATGAGCGAGAATTGCTACATATGTTCTACAGTACAAATTCATGGATTGCTAGTAGGATGGCTGGTTCAGGCTCAATTCCAATTCCCTCTCCAGATTTAATAGCAGGTTATAAAAACAGATCTCTAGCAATAGAATGCAAGGCTCTCAAAAATTGCTATTATCATTTCGCAGAATTTAAGATTAAAGAATTACTAGAATTTTCAAACAAATTTGGAGCAGAACCATGGCTAGCTATAAGATTCAATAATAAGGGCTGGCACTTCATAAAACCTGAGGATTTAAAAGTAAGCCCAAAAGGATATTCTGTAAATCTAGAACTATTAGAAACAAAAGGAATTAAATTTAATGATTTGATAAAATAACAAAACTTTTTAATATCATTCAACTATCTAAAATAAATTGAAAATAATAATTACAATATTTATTCTCCTAATAACACTGCAAACAGTAGAAGCTTTAACAATAAACGAAATAAACTACAATCCAGAAGGAAATGATAACAATAGAGAATACCTAGAAGTAATAACAGAATTAAACTTAACTGGTTTCATAATTCAAGACGCAAACTCAGAGGACATTTTAGAACCATTAAAAGAAATTAATTCAACATACGCATTAATAGTAGAAGAAGGATTTGATTATACAAATATCAATGCTTCAATATATTCAGCAGGTGCAGCAATTGGAAATAATTTAAACAATGATGAAGACTATATAATAATAAAAAATAA
Source organism: Candidatus Woesearchaeota archaeon (assembly GCA_043812195.1). Lineage (GTDB taxonomy): Archaea > Nanobdellota > Nanobdellia > SCGC-AAA011-G17 > PNOQ01 > JBDRML01. The sequence continues at coordinate 97,604 of JBDRML010000016.1, forward strand.
CACAGAAATTCTTGATGTAATCCACTATTATGATTATTGGGGAGCAGACAACAATGGAAAATCATTATGCAAACTTCCAGATTTAACAGGTTCATGGCAAGAATGTGCTCAAACTCCAGGTTCAATAAATTCAGAATTCATGCAAGATTATACAATTAAAATATCAGAATTCTTACCAAATCCAGAAGGAGATGACAATGCACCAATGCCAGATGGAGAGTGGATAGAATTATTCAACTATGGAACTATACCTATAGACTTAACAAGTGTAATCTTAAAAGACAATGCAAACCATAAAATCATAATATCATCAACAACTACTTATAACCAAACTATACAATCAAATAATTATCTAGTAGTTTACACAAACGGCTTTTCAGGATTCCTCAATAATGAAGATTTAGAAAAAGTAAAGTTATATGATCCAAATAATAATTTAATAGAAGAAATGAGCTACACAGATTCAATAGAAGGAAATTCATGGTCAAAAATAGATAATTATTGGAAAATGACAAAACCAAGTCCAAATAAAGAAAATTACAAAGAAGACCAAGAAAAAGATTCAACAATAGAAATAGCAACAATATATTTAGGAAATGATAACCAAGCAAGATTTGGAGATAACCTAAGAGTTAAAGTAGATGTATACAAAGGAGATGAAACTAAAAATGTTATTGAAGCTTACATAGAAAGAAATGATAAAAAAGTAAGTAAAATAACAAAATTCAACATAGAAAAGAAATACTCAGAAAACACATTAACAATTCCAATTCAAATTATTCCAAACTGCAACCTAAAAGAACCTGAAGGAAATTATAAATTAATAGTGAATGGATTAGGAACAAATGATAAAGAAGATATAAAAATAGAAGGAATTACAAAAGATTTATGTGAAGAAATAAAAATAATAAAAGAACAGTCAACATCAGAAAAAATAGGTTCCGAAAACATTATAAACGAACCACAAAGTCAAATTATTAGTAATCCAATAATATACGAATCAACATCAGAAAAAGCAAATAAACAAGCAATATACTTTTTTAGTATAGCACTGATATTAACCCTAATTCAATCACTAAGAAAAAAATGGAAACCATAAAAGTAAAAACAATAATAGAAATTGTAGGAACTCCAAAAGAACATGTAGAAGAAACTATAAACAAAGTTGTAACTTTAATCAATGAAAATAAAAAATTCGATTTAATATCTCAAGACGTGGCAGAAATAAAAGAAGTAGATTTAGTAACAGATGTCAAAAACGTATGGTCAAGTTTTGGTGAATTTGAAATAGAATTCAAAAATATTTTAGACTTAACAGATTTCTGCTTTGAGTTCATGCCATCTTCAGTAGAAATTATAGAGCCAGAAATAGTAAAAACAGATGGAAAAGATTTAGGACAATCATTAAACGATTTTTTAGCAAAATTACATCAATATGATATGACCCTTAAAAAAATTATTCTACAACAAAGAGCAAATCTCAAGAAGCAAAACGAGAAGTAGGCAACCAAAACCCCTTATTTTGTTTTTTTCTATGTTTAATATAAAGAATATAAATCACAAATAAAATTACAGCAAAAATAAAACCAAATAAAATCCAATAATTAGTTTCACCATCTTCTTCAGTTTCCGGCTCATAATTCTCTTCATCACCAATAAAGATAGAATCATCTGGAAGAACAACATCAGGAACAGATTCTTCAACAAAATAAATATCAAAAACAAACTCTTTAACATCCCCATAATTCATAATTAACTTACCTGTATAATATCCTAAAGCATTTTTATCACTATTTAAACGCACATTTTGTTTAGCAATCTCACCAGGACTTAAAATATCTAAATTAGAATACCCTAATGAAGAAATCAAACTAATGTTCCCTTCCAAACTAAATTCTATATCTTCAACTGTTAAATTACCTTTATTCTGAAACTCTATAGAAATATACTTAGACTTATTTTTATTTATTGTTATATTAATAAAATCTTGTTCAGTTAAAAATTCAATAGAAACACCTTCAATACTAATATTTTCTTCAGGAGTATTATTAATTGGAGTTTCATTCTTTACAGCAACACCTTCACCACCTAACCAAATAGGAATAGAATAACTACCTCCATTATAATTAATACTCAAATATTTTGTATCAACATCACCTATTAATTCACTAACATAAACATCTAAATAACCACTAGTAGACAAAGGCAATTCATCTTCAGACAAACTAATATATTCACTATCAACAGAAAAATCAACTAAAGTAAGTTCTCCATGATTATACAAATAAATATTAAATGTATTTTGACTATCTAAATCATCAGCCATTATAATTCCAGGATCCACAGAAATAACAGTCTCCTTTTCAACAATTGTAAAATCTGCAGAAAAATCACCTTGAACCAATAATCCATTCTCATTAGTATAAATTACATCTTCAACAACAATAGAATAATTATCTAAATCTAAATCAATTGGCAAATTAAAATAAACATAATAATCATCTTTTAACTTATTCAAAAAAGGTGTTACAGAAACTCGATTCATAGAACCATCAATTAATTTTATATTATTAATAGACAATTCTTCTTCAATTTCATCAATAATAAGATATGCCTGCAAAGTTTCTCCAGCTGCATATTCAGTTTTACCCAAATTTATTTCAACAGCAGAACCATAAACAGAAAATAAAAAACAAGACAAAACTAAAGCAACCAACAGAATTAGTTTCATTTTTTGTCTTTTCTAAGTAACTCCCTTGCCTTCTTCAAGGATTCATCTAATTGTTTTTCTAACGCAGTCTCAGCACCAGAACGTTGAGGTCTAGGTTGCATTCTAGGTTGAGCCATTGCAGCAGATCTTGCAGGAACCCTCTGTCTAGTCATAGGATAACTAGGTTGAACAGGTTTATAGACCCCTTTTCCTTTTCCAAATTTACCCTTAAAAAATTTATTATAAGCAAAGTAAAATGCGATAGCAGCAACTAATACAATAATACCAACTATTAACCAAACAATGCCAGAACCCTTATCCTTTTTTTCACAATCTCCAGAGTCTATATTACATTCATAACCATCTTGACATTCACTATCTGTTCTACACTCTGGTTCTTTTTGATCTTTATTTACACAAGTATTAGTAAATAAATCACAACGCAAATTAGAACCAACGCAATCTATATCACTATTACACCTTCCAGGAGGAAGGTCACCAGCTACACAAACACAATCAGGAGTACAATCATATTCATATCCTTTATTACTACAATCCTCTTTTAAAACACAATCATCAGTTTTAGAACATCCAGCTTGGCTATTTGGAGTACACTTATTATATCTACATGTAAATCCTATATTACAATCATCATTAATTGTACATTCATCTCCTTCACCACCCTCATCACCATCGTCATCATCGTCATCATCGTCATCATCTCCATCAGTCTGTCCTAAATCTCTACTAAAAGCAGCATACAAAACAACAGAAGTAGTTAAAATGTCACCACCCCAAGAACCATCGTCTCTTTGTTTAAACTTCAACCACTCTAAAGCCTCAGAAGCTGCAGCGCCATTTCCTTTCTTCAAGGCCATATAAGCAATTGCAGTTTGAAACTCATCACCATCAAAACTACCATCACTTTTCTGTAAATCAACTAATCTAGAAATACTTTCTCCAGTAACTAAATACAACAAACTAAGTTCAACAACAGCATCATGACATTGAGATCTCAAATAAGGCTCACTATAAGTATCTTCTCTCATTAAATCTAAAGACCATGCAGCAAATGCAGTGTCAGTACAACTACACTGATGTCCACTACCAAAACATCCATTCTCAATAACAAAAGGCCTATCTTCATCAACTATATAATATTCATTATTATAAGTTCTAAACAATATAGAAGGACTAACTCCTCCTAAAAAACAAGAAATATCCATAGATTCATTTAAATCAGCAGAATTCCCCTTAATACATTCTTCAAAATCAACCCAATTAGGATCAGAAAGATAACAGTCATCTGTACTTACATCAGTTCCATTAATAATAAATTCAAAAGTATCACCATCATAAGTAACCTTACACTGGCCTTCTTCATCATTAACTAAAAATTGTATTAACCATCTACCATCGCTTAAAGCAGTAAACTGTTCATCTAGTAGCCATTCAATATTGTCATCAACATCATTTCCTTCTTTCCACAAAGTAAGAGTAGCCAAAGCACTACTAGAAATACTATCCCAATGATCATTACTCTCTTGGTCTTTTAATTCAGCAATACCATTAGTTACATCATAACCTTCATTTCTCAATGCCAAAATAGTAAATGCTAAAGCATCAGTAGATAACTCCCAATCTTTATCAACAGTCTTATTATACAACCAATCAAAACCTTTAGAAGAACTATAACTTACATTAGATGCAGCATTCACAAAACTAATGCTAATTAAAAATATAATAAAAACTATTCCACCTAACAAAAACCTCTTTTTAGTATCCATGTATCTACTCACAACATAATTAAGAGTAAATTATTTAAAAAGTTATTGTTTTAGAGTTTATTTAAATAAACTTTCAAAAGGAGATATAATCCACCCAACCACAGAACCAGTTAAGCCCTTATCCTTCCCCTTAGCCTTTTCATTGGATTTTCCATTAGAATCCTTATTTTTATCTTTCTCTTCTTGTTTATTTTGTTTTTCTATTTGCCTAGCTTTCTTATTCTCTTTAGTCAATTCTGATATTTTTTGATTCTTTTCATATAAAGTGTTTATAGCTTCAAGTACAGAAAATTTAGACTCTTCTGAAACAGAGACATATACTAAATTTAAATCATAACCTCCTTGAAAAACATCCTCTTCTAATAATTCTTCAATTTCTTCAGTATCTTCTCCAGATAAAACCGCATCTTCAACCATGATTTCAGTCTCCTCTATCTTATCTTGATATTCTATCAATAACTCTTCAACTTCTTCTTCTAATGTTTTTTCTTCATCTTCAATTATTTCTTCTTCTAAAACAATCTCTCCTTGATCTTTCAAATAATCATCTTCAGAAATAAACAACTCTTGAAATATTTCTTCCTTAACTTCTTCTAAAATTATCCTAGCTTCATCTAAACGTATTTCAGCAGCTTTCTGGGGTGCAGATTCTTTTAATCTTTCTACAGCTTCTTCTTTGTTTTCATCAGAAAATTCTATAGCATTCTTAATATTCCCTTTCATTAAGCCTGCAACCCTAGTATCCTTTTTCAGAGCTTCCCCCAGAATCTCTTTGTGAGCCAAACCAGACTCTGCAATTAATTTGTCAGTTTCAGGCAAATATTCGTCTTCTTTTATTGCTGCTCTGACAACTTCCCGATTTTTTTGGAGATGGTATTCATAAGATTCTAATGCTAAATAAACATCTTTAGCCTCCCCATTTTCCAATAGCACAAACATTTCTGCTAATCTCTCATCAGCATATTTATTCAATTTTTCTATTTTTCTATTTTTATCAAAAGTTAGAGCGAGTGATATTTCTTCTTGAAGAACTTCAAAACCATAAAAAGGGGAATCAGGAGTCAATCCAGGATCAGGACATTTATTTAACCAACCTAAAGGCAATTTACTCTGTTTTTGCAAACCATAAGGAAAATCTCTTTTCATTAATCCTGGAGGTAACCAATTGCATGTTTCATTTGAAGGAGTTTCATTCACGCCACCACATTCACCACAATCAGTTTTACAGTCACTACAGCTTTCATCTTCATTGCAAGTTCCATCTCCACAATAAGAAGTTTCATTAACAGGAGTCTTATTTCCTCCACAGATTCCACAATCTATTTCACAATCATAACAAGTTTCATCTTCATTGCAAGTTCCATCTCCACAATAAGCTCCTTGTACAACACACGCCCCATCAACACATAAACCCCCATATTGATCGCACACAAAATATCCCCAATTTCTCAGTCCAGCAGTAGGTCCACACCAATTCTCAATCAACCTCCCTTTTGAATCGCAACTATCTGTATATTCTTTATATTCATTAGGCATTCCAGGAATATACTGATATGCATTAAGTGTTCCCTTTGCAAAAAGATTAAAACCAATCATATGCTCTTCATCCATATCGGTATCATTGCATTCTGGGTAATATGGTTGAAATGATTTTGTCTCAGATTGATGGACTTGACCATTAGAATATCCTTTAACGTAATAAGAATAAACACTATTAACATCGCTCGCTTCCCCATCGCCATATGAAACACCTACAGTTTCCTGTTTATTTGAGTACAATAAATGGAAATCACCACCATCAATACTTTTGTATAACTCAAAAAAAGCTGGTCGGGAATCATCATAAGCAAATCCTATTGCAAGGTAAACACTATTTTCTTTTGAATTTGCTACTTGTTGAACATTCAAAACAAGATTAGAAGATTCATTAACAGGAGTTTCATTAATACCCACTCCAAAATTAACACACTCCCCATAAGAACATCCACTATAACCATTCTCTACGCAATCGATTAATTTATATTTAGGGTAATCTCCAACACAATATAATTCCTTTAATACACTAGGATCAGTTTTAGAACATCCATCATAATACGTATATAGGGTGTTTCCATAAACTCCTCCAACACTCCCAAAAGTCCCGTAATCCAAACCACCATCGTGATCTCCACAACTATATTGGCCATTAGCACAAGTAAAGTATTTCGCACAATCTTCAGGACAACCAGAACAAGTTTCTTCAAAAGGATTACAAATCCCATCGCCACAAGAAGGCTCCGGTATAACGCATGCTCCATCAAAACAAACAGCACCATAACGATCACAACCAATATGTATAGTTTGTGAAACTGAAAAACCAGAAGGTCGACACCATTTTTCCATCAAAGTTACCTCTGAATCACACATTTCAAAAGTTCCTTTTACAAAAATATTAAATCCAAGCAAATGTTCATCATCTTTATCCTCATCATTACAATAAGGATAAGAAGGTTGAATTGATTTTGTCTCAGATTGATAGACTTGGCCATTAGAATATCCTTTAACATAATAAGAATAAACAGTATTAACATCGCTTGCCCTACTATCTGCCCATGAATTCGAATACAATGCAGTATTACCAGAAATTTTCAATTCAAAATCTCCACCATTAACACTCTTATAAACTTCAGTATATGCTATTCTATGATCATTAAAGCCCCAGCCAACAGAGGTATAAAGTTCATTATCTAAATAATCTGCATACAGCTTAAGGTTAAGGTATAAACTTCCATCAGTTATAGGAGTATCATTAACCCCAGCACTCACAGTTCCAGAAATCAATAGAAAAAACACAATAGAAAAAACAGAAATAAACATTAATTTATTCATTTACTTAAAATCACCTCAAATATTTTAATAATATATTAGATATTTAATACTTTCTGAAATAATAAAAAAGTAAGTTATATAAAATTCCTAAAAAGTATTAATTCATGCTTAAACTACCAATAAAAGTAAAAAACATAGAATTCTTTGATAAAGGAAAAAGATCTTTAATATACACAGGAACATACAAAAATAGTAAAGTAGCAATTAAAGTAAAGAATCCAACTTCTAAAGCTATAAATAGAATAGAAAACGAATCCAAATATCTAAAGATTTTAAACAAATACAAAATAGGTCCTAAACTAATAAAATCAAATAAAAAATGCATAATCTATGAATTTATAGAAGGAAAACAATACATAGAAATAATCAAAGCAAACAATAAAACAAAAGTAAAACAAATATCAAAAAAAATATTAAATAAATGCAGACAAATAGATAAACTAAAAATAAACAAATTAGAATTCATAAGACCAACAAAACACATTTTCATTAAAAATAATAAAGTTAAAATAATAGATTTTGAAAGATGTTATAAAACAGACAAACCAAAAAATGTCACACAATTCTGCCAATTTCTTCTAAACAATAAAATTTTGCCAAAATCTTCAATTAAAATCATAAAAGAATACAAAAATAATCAAACAGAGAAAAACTTCAAAAAAATTCTAAATGAAATTTAAACAATTTTATTCTTATTGACCTTAGCAACATCTAATAATTTCTTATCTGCTTGTTTAAACAATTTTAAATAAATTTTTTTAAAATAATTATTAGAAACATGAGTTTTCAAATCCACATCTTTAAAACAAATCTCAGAAAAACCACCACTTACAGTAATGGAATATTTTTTCCCCCTATATATTTTTTCAATACTCTCTCTAATTCTTTCTCCAACTTCTAAAGCATCTGCTAATCTAGCAAACTGCAAAACTACAACAAACTCATCACCACCCCATCTAGATAAAACATCACCCAATCTAGTATTTTTTTCTAAAACTTTAGCAAATTCAATTAAAACTTTATCACCTTCTTTATGTCCTTTTTTATCATTAAATTGCTTAAATCCATCCAAATCAAAAATACCCAAACATAAACAACTTTTAGCTCTTCTAGCCATACTTATAGCAGAAATAACTTCATGTTCAAATCCAGTTTTATTTGATAAACCAGTTAATGAATCTCTAAAAGAAATTACTTTAAGTTTTTTAACCTCTCTTTTTAAATTTCTATTTTCAGATTTTAAATTTTTAATTAAATTCTCAGACATTACAAAAATTAATAAAAAAACATACTTATAAATCTTACCAAAATATCATTTCTTTTTTAATTTATAAAAACGGGCATCATCATCTTTCTTTAAAAAAGTCATTTTATTAAATGGAATATTATGTCTATTTCTAATTATTAACCATATACTAACAGCAACAACAATCAATACTCCAACGCCTACAGCATACGGAATTATACCCTCAATAAACAATTTACCAAATGGAAATTCTGGTTCTCCATTATCTCCATCAACAATTACACATCCAGCATCTTCATCGCTACATATATACCCTTCTTCACAATTAATATTACTAGACCATTCTAAACAATTATCATTATCATAATGTCCACATTCCCTATAACTAATATTAGTCAAACAACTAAAATCAGCAGCAGCACAATCATTACTACAATTACCGCCTAAAACATTACTTACATCTGTTTCATTATTATCATTAGCATTTAAACAACCAGGATCTAAAGGATAATCAATTAAGCCATCATTATCATTATCATCGTTATCATCACACTCAGAATCTGCTCCGGGAGGACCAGGAGGATCAAGACAAGTCCCACAATCAGCTACACAACTACTACAAGTCTCACCACCATTACATTCACCATCTCCACAATAAGCATCTACACATTCACTAATTAAATCAAGATTAGTTAAACCAAAAGACTCAAAAATAGAAGAACCAACTATTTCTCCTCCAATATAAAATCCAATTTCATCTTCAACATTATTAATATCTCCTTGAATAATAATATGATAACCTCCACTAACAACCACAATATTAGAATAATCAGAACCGTCTAATTTAATTAATAAACTAGTCCCATCAGCAATAGGATCATCATTATCACATTCAACATCACCATAAAACTCATGATAAAGAGGAGGTTGAGCAAATACTATCCCAGCTAACAAAAACACTGCAAATATCCATATTATTATATTTTTCATAGTCTTGAAAATAATACCTCTTTAATTATTTGCCATATTCTTTGGAATAAACTTATTTCTGGTGCAAACCTAAATGATTCAGAAGCTTCTATCCAATATAAATTACCTGGTTCAAAGTTATCAACATACGGATCCAATTCAACATAATTGTCAGCACCATCCCAACCCCATACAGAAATTACATATCCAATATTGCTTCCTAAATAATCAGATATCAAAACAGGAGCTTCTTCACTTATTCCAACTAAATTCCAACCCACATTTAAGTCTATTGTTTCAATAATTGTATTTCCTTCTAAAGTTATACTATCGATATTTTTCATTATTATTATATAGGCCTTTTTAGTTTCAATTATATTTAATGTATTAAATTGGAATTTGTCAGGATCTGTATGATAAACCTTCCAACCATTATCATAAGTATAAATAGAATCAAGAGTATCACGGCTTATTAATTCTGAAAACACAGATTCTACAGACATATCATCCAATAATAAAGATATTGAAATAAAGTTTTGTCCAGGTTCAAAATTATAAACATAAAAGCATGTACATTCAGAATCATCACAATCCACATATCCATCACCATCATTATCATAATTATCACTACATGTGTCTACGCAATCAAATTGATTGTCAACACAAATACTTAAACTACTTCCCTCACTTCCCTGTTCCGGAGGAGCATTCTCAGCTAAGTCACAAGAATCAATTCCTGTTATTGCCCAGTCACAACTTCCAAATCCATCACAATATCCCTGACTTGGCAATTTATAATCAAGAACATTATAAGCACCATTTCCTCCACCAGTATTAGAACATAAATAAGTATTATCACATATTACATCTGTTCCCATATAAGAAACTAAATTACAATCTTCATTAGCATCTGCACACTCATCAATTCCTTTACAATATTGAACATCCTCATAATCACTACATGTATTATCTAAAGGATCACAATCATAAAGAGAACAATCTAAATCTTGTGTTTCATCATAAAGAGGATTAGGATTATTATTATTTTCACAAATGCAGCAGGTTCCACAATCTCCTCCATTCATACTACAATCTCCCCATAATCCATTAGCTAAACACGTTTGAGTTCCTAAACATACATCACTTCCACAAGCTTGTGTATCTCCAGGATTACATGCAAAACAATCAGGATCATTTCCATCAAATAATCCATCACAATCATCATCTAAACTATTAGAACAACTACTTTCAATTCCACCACAATCTGAATCTATTTCATCCTCACAACCATCACCATCATTATCATAATTATCACTACATGTGTCTACGCAATCAAATTGATTATCAACACAAATACCTAAACTACTTCCTTCACTTCCCTGTTGCAGAGGAGCATTTTCAGCTAAGTCACAAGAATCAACTCCTGTTATAGCCCAATCACAACTTCCAAATCCATCACAATATCCCTGACTTGGCAATTTATAATCAAGAACATTATACGAATTATCACCTCCCCCTGTATTAGAACATAAATAAATATTATCACAAAGCATTCCTACTAATTTAAATTCATCAAGAGGGCAGTCAACACTACTACCTGTACAATATTCAGCTAAGTCACAAATTCCATTAGCTACCCTGCATTCAAATGTATCTGGTCTAAATAAATCAGAAGGACAGTCAACATTTACACCGTCACAATATTCGACTAAATCACAATCTCCTGCAATAGCCCTACATTCTGTAGTTGGAAGCATAATTTGTTGGTCACATTCATTATTGCCTAAATTACAAGTTGCACTAGCACAATCTCCAACTAAACTACTACAATCATTATCTACTTGACAACATAAAACACCACCCACTCCATTTTGTCCAGCACAATCTGTATCAAAACAATCCACATCTCCATCTCCATCATCATCATCACCGTTATCACAGATTTCACCAAAAGACATAGATTTTACAAAACTTAATACTCCTTGATCAGAAGCAACATACATGCTTCCACCACTATTTATACTAACAAGATTTCCATTAACATAAACATCATATAGCTCATTAGGAATAAGATCAACAATAAGAAAATCAACCGTTCCACCAGCGTTAACAAAAAATTGTGTTGAAGAAATCTGTTCGCCGCCCTTACTAAACATCACCACATTTTTACTTTTTAATAATGCACCAGACATCTTATTATCATTAGAATTAATAAGCACAGAATCAACCATAACAGTTTGTCCATTATCGGTTGCCCAAAAAACTTCCAAAAAATAATCTTCATTACCTTGATTCTTATTTTTAATTTCTATACGCCAATCACCTGCAGGTGTAACTGGATAATATTGAGGATTATTCCTAGTTTGACGTTTTTGTTCTGTATAGGCAGTTGAATGATAACCTTCTTCCTCAGGAAATACCAAGCTTGGAGGATTATTATTTCCTTGATACCACCATTCATAAGAATCTCCAAGAGCATCATAACCAACAGGATCAAAATCAAATCTAGATTGGACAAACTCATTATCATTAACATTAGCACCTCCAATTTTATGTATTAAAACATCATTTAGTACAGGAAGTAATGTTTTACCAAATAATTTTGAATTTCCTCTTTCTACTGAAAATAAGGTTGAATCATCTGATTCAAAGACTCCACCATAACTAGTTCCTTCTATTATGTTTTCACTACCATCAAGAACCGGTTCTTCTACCATATGCCAAACAGTAGTTTTATTAAATTGCGGATCTGCTTTTACTCTATCAAAAACAACAAACAAATCTGGTCTAAGATACACAAATTGTCGTGTCCATTCTTCAACCTTTCCGGGTCTAAATGCATAAGAAGCATTAGATCCTTTTAAATAAACATACTCATCAGAATCCTCAAACTCAGATATTTCTCCTGCATAAGAGGCTGGTTCTCCACCAGCAGCAACAAATGGAAATTTCTCGGCACCAACCACCAAATCACCGCAACACTCTCCGCCATCATTATCAAAAGGCATAGAATATTCTGTTCCTCCAATATTTAAAACATAATCACCAAAATCCTCATTTGGATCATAAACAAGTAAACTATTATGTGCCACTGAACGAATATACCAATTCTTCATAAAATACAAATAATCAGCACACATAAAATTAGCACCCTTTATAAGAAGCGAATCATCTCCTCTTGAAATAACAAAGTGATTACGTGCACCGTGTATCCAATCCAACCATGGATATGCTTTATGTCCATCAAAAAACATTCCGTGAACAGAAGAATCATAAGTAGGGCTATCTCCTGATATATTCCAATCACTTCTAAAATAAACAGAATCCATGCCTGTAAAATACTTTGACCTTGGTAAATTTATATAATCTCCAACAGGAACTGCATCATCATAATACATAAAAAATTGAGCGTAGCATATCTCTGTCTTACATCTTTCTTTATAGTACTCAGCTACTTTTTTAAGAATTGGATCTTGATAAGCATATGAATGAATAGGAGCTACATATTTCATATCCATATAAGGAATATTATATTTACCAACATAATCTCCATATTTCCTATCTGATCTCATTCTATACAACCAAAAATAAGCGCTATTCTGTAAAAAAGAAGATTGATCCCATATATCTAATTCTGTATCTGTAAAACCTGATTGAAAAGTCAATGCAGCAATATAAAAATTTTCAGACTTACTAGAATAACCCCACATTTCTCCAGTAGTGTACAGTTCATCATAAGCTGGAATTTTAATATCTTTAATATATTTAATAGTATCATTTACAGCCAAATAAGAAAGAGTATCATTAATATCTTCATCATATATAGCTAAGTAAGGAGCCAGATAGTCTATATAAAATAAGCTATAAGCTGAATTAAACCATGCTCTTGGATATGATTCATTATTATAGTAATAATCCACTTTATCAATTATATACTGTTCATAAATTGGTTTCTCTTCTGGAGTTAATTCATCATAAAACCAATCATAATACAATACAATAAGATCATATTCCATTATAAAACCATTATTTGCAGAAATACCAGTAGTTATATTATACATAGCTTCATGTGCCCAATCACAAAGTTCAACATCTTGACTAAATAAACATGCAGGCACTGCCATTTTTTGTGCATATCCATCACTCCTTCCACCAATACCCATATATCCTCTTGAAACAGACATCATTTTATTAAATTGTTCACTTAAAACACCAAAACTATTACAATATCCTTCATATCCTAAAGTTCCAACCTTACATCTAATATTATTAACTAACTCAGGTGTAAGCAAAATTCTTGGATGCCCTGGACGCACATGAAAAGGACATTCATTTCCGCAAATCACACCACAATCAATACCTTCTTCACCATCATCCATAATACCATTATCACATAAAGCAGTAATGGGTCCACCGCCATCACTTTCACCTTCAGCTGGAGAAAATAAAGGTTTAAAGAAAGGTGCCTCTTTACCAATAAGCAAACTTGGTCTAGGATTATCTTCCTTAACATCTATTAATTTAGAAAGAGTAATTCCCTTTAAATCCGGAACTATACTGATTAAAACAAAAATTGTTAATAAAGAAATAAATAAAATACCTATAACTATTCTATTCCTATTAATAATAGGTTTCCTCTTTTTTGAACTCATTACGATTATCAAACTATTTTAGTATTTAAAGATTACTAATAATCTCGTTCTAATACATAAATTTCCCTATCAATAATACTTTTATCTTTTTTATACATAATAGGCAATTTAATATTGTCACAAAGCTTAACTATTTTAAATCCAGTTTTCCTAAAAAGCTCATCAAAATCAATCTTAACTCTTCCACTTTTTGTTTTAAACATAGGAAAAATAATAGCAACTTTTCCATTTTTTTTCAAAACATCTTTCAAGGAATTAAAAAACTTAGAATAAAGTTCATTTAAATTTGAAATAATTTTCAAAGCTTCTTCACGTGTAGGTATTTTTTTTAAATAAGGTCCTAAAAAAGGCTCACTAACAACACAATCTATAGAATTTTTTTTAAATATCTTATTTATATTAACAACATCATTATTATAAATCTTAAATCTTTTATTAATTTTATATTTATCAACTGTAAACTTAATATTTTTCAAAGCACTCTTAGAAGTATCTTTTTCTAATTCAACCCCAAAAACATTAATATTCATCAACAAAGCTTCTTGTAAAATAATTCCCATTCCACAAAAAGGATCTAACAAAATACTATTTTCTTTAGCCTGTGACAAATTGATTAAAATCTTAGCTAACCTAATAGAAATGCTCTTAACAAAATCATTGTATGGTCTCTCATCATCCCTTTTTTTATATTCAGAAGGATTAGAAACAGCTACAGTCTTAGAAACACAATTATCAAACAAAATAAACTCTAAAATATTTTTATTCATATCTCTAGGATCAAAACTTAATTTTTCTTTCTTTTTTCTATTTGCTTTGATTTTATTTTCTTTAAACCATTTTTTTAAATAATCTTCAAATTTTTCAAATAATTTAGATTTACCATAAACACCTATACAATAATTTAATTTATTCTTAGTTCCATCATAGACATTTATATCATCAAAATTTTCTTCAGAAACTACTAGCCCGATTTTTATAATTCCTCCCAATCTAGAGATAGCCTTGCTATAATCAAATTTATCTAAACTAAAAACTGCAATTTCATCATTACATTTTTTCAATTCATAATTAATATTATTTACTTTAAAATAACTTATCAATTCCAAAAAAGACAATTCAGGATCTCTTCCTAAAACAAACACATAGTCCTTCATTTTATCAATAACCATTTCCATAATGGAATAAACCTAATACCTTGCTCTTTCTTTTCTAAATCTCTGGTTAACACCATAATCTCTTTAGTTTTTTTAAATAGTTTCTTAAATTCTAATAAAGATTTAATCTCCCTCTCATCAATTTCATTTGCATAGCAAACATTTATAGCAGTTAGAGTTTGGTCCCTATTCTTAATCACAAAATCAACTTCTCCTTTATTTTTCCAATAATAAACATCCTTTTCTCTCCTTTTTAGTTCAATAAAAACCAAATTTTCTGCCAAACGTCCTTCATCCTTTGAAAATTTAAATGAAACAGCATTCCTTAAACCATTATCTATACAAAATATCTTAGAAGCAAGAATCTTTTGCTCTTTAAATGAATAAGAAAAATGATCCAAAATAAAAAACAAAAAGCTCTCATTGTAATAAGATAAATAATCCTTAATAGTATCATAAGAAATGCCCAAAGAATTTCTTAAGTTCCTCAAAGAAATCAAACTTGTAAAATTTGTTACTAAAAATAATGCCAAATCTTTTACTTTTTGGCTATTTAAATTATATCTGTCAATAACATCTTTATATAAAATATCATCAAAATACTGTTCTAAAATTTTAATTTTGTATCTTTCTGGTTTAAAGAAAATTTCTGGAAAGCCTCCTAAACTTAAATATTTCTTAAAATGTTTTAATATTATATATTTTGTTTTCTCCAATAAAATACCTTTTTTTAGCTTCACTTTATCTACGAATATTTTTTCAAATAAAAGATATTCAGCAAAAGAAAGAGGAAACACATCAAATGTTAAATTTCTTCCTGTAAGAAGAGTAGAATACTCTTTTTTTAATAAATAAGAACAAGAACCTGAAATAATAAATTTATCATCAGTTTTTAAATCATATTTTTTTCTAATCCACTGCTCCCATCCACTCTTTTTATGAATCTCATCCAAGAATATATATGCTTTTTTATCAGGGTTCAAACTTTCTTTATACATATTATATATATCTTCAAGACCTAAATTAACTAATTTTTTATCCTCCAAATTTACAAATAATATTTGTTTTGGATTTATTCCTTTTTTAATCAAATTATCAACCATTTGATACATTAAAGTGCTTTTCCCAGACCTCCTAACACCAGTAATTACTGTTATCTCTCTAATATCAATAGAATTAACCAAATCAATATAATCAGACCTATCTTTTCCTTTCAAATCCCTTATTAATCCTGGCTCTTCCCACCAAGGATTCCATTCTTTTAAAATTTCTATTATCATGTTACGTTTTAGTGTAACATCTTATATATAAATGTTACGTTTTAGTGTAACATTCACTTCTTTTTCCTCCCCTTAAGTTTGAAATAAACAAACCTTCATTTTATCAACAGCCATTTCCATAATGGAATAAAACTAACTTATTCTTAGATAGTATGAAAAACCAAACATTTATATAATCTTTCTTACATATCTTACTACTAAGAAAAAATGAAAGAAGAAATAAAAGATATAAGGACCGTAAAAATAACGGAGAAAGGGCAAATTTGTATTCCTAATGTTGCGAGAGATCTCGCAGGATTTAGTAAAGGAACAAAAATAAGCATAGTAGTTTATAATGATAGAGTCGAATTAAGACCCTTAAAAAAAATTAGCAAAGATATGCTTTCTGCTTTAATCTCAGAGGAAGTTCTTGCAGAAGCATGGAATACTCCAGAAGAGGATGAAGCATGGAAAGATTTGTAAATTACGAAAAGGGTGATGTGGTTATTTTTCAATTTCCTTTTTCTGAAGGGGAAAAGGTAAAAAAGAGACCTTCTTTAGTTGTAGCTAAACTCAAGGGAAATAGTGTTATACTCTGCCAGATTACTGGACAACCAAGACCAGACCCCAACATACTTGAATTAAAAAGTGAGGAATTTCTATCAGGAGGAATTTTTAGAGATAGTTATATTCGCCCATCAATTTTATTTACAATTAATAAATCTCGGATAGATTACAAGGCAGGAAAACTAAAACAAGAAAAAATTAAACAGGTTGAAAAAGAACTTATAAAAATTTTTACTCAATAAAATTCCCCCCAAGATTAATTCATTTTTTCTTCCTATTCTTAAATTTGAAGTATACAAACCAGCCTATATTAATTATCACTAATAATCCTATAGCAATTATAGTCCAATTAGCTCCGCCTCCACCAGGACCTCCAGTAACAGCACCTGTTCCAAATGCATCAAAATATATAGAAGTTAAAGATATATGTGCTTTCATATCTTGCGATTTGCTTTGTTGATTATAATAAAGAACAATAGTTGCATCATAAACTCCTTCATCAATTCCAGCTGTATCCCAATATGCAATCAATGTTTCTTTGGACAATGCAGATACGTCCTCGCTAGCGCTCTTAAATTTACCTATTTCTGTCCCGCTTTCTTTAATAATCAATTCTGTATAAACTTCTTTCATAATATCTGCCCAATTATTTTCAACCAAAATTTCAAATTTGGCTATTTGACCTAATTTAAAGTCTCTCACACTAATATCTTTTATCTCAATTTCAGCATTACCAACATTAAAAGTCTTATCAGCTTCTGTTACATCTCCGTCATAACTAACACTTAATTTAGCATAATATTTTCCAGGATTAATACTTCCACTCCATACAGCATTAAACTCTGCTCTTTCTTTAGATTCAATAGAACCAGATTCAGAAACAACACTAGCTATTTTCTCATTAGTAGGTCCATAAATATCTATAGTTCCTTTAGCCTCGACAATTTTTTGAGTACCCAAATTATTTACAACAACTATAAAATTAACCTGATCAGTTCTTCCAGTTTCAGCTACTTTTAATTCAGCAATAGCGTATTTTCCAGGATAAGGAACATTAATTTTTAATTGTGAAACAACAGCTATACTTGCACTAACAGATGTTCCATCTAAAGCTTGTTTTATAGGAATCTCTCTAGCTACAATCTCTATAGTATGTTCTCCAGGTTTTTCTATATTCTGAGGCAGTTTATATTTATATGAAACTTCTTTCTGATCTTCAGAAGAACTAAATATCAATTCAGTAGTACTTAAACTTACTAAATTAGCTAACTCACCTTCAGCATATAAAACAACTTTCATATCTTTTTGATCATTATTAACGATTTTAATTCCAACACTCTCTTCTAAACCTGGCTCAAAATAAACAACCTTCCTAGCAGGAGCAATACCTAAAGCAAAAACATTTTGTATTAATAAAATTGCAAAGACTAACAAAACAATACACAATCCTATTTTTTTATCCATTTTCATTTTTGCCTTATAGTATAATTCTCTCCTTTCTCAATATTTATTTCATCATCAATATCTAAAACAGCACCACCTGTAATTCCACCAATTAGAATAGGAGTATTTCCTTTATTCCTCAATTTATTATCTACTTCTACTTTAATCATAGAATCAATAATAAAATAACCAGTAATACTTTCTTTATCATTTGAAATGACTTTCCAGTAATATTCTCCAAATTCTAAATTGTCTTCAAACTCAAATTTATTATCCTCCAATAAAACATCAACTATTGGAGCATTAAACTCAGAATCTTCTCCAACTAACAATCTATAATCATTATCAAATCCGCTCCAGCTCAAAACCGGTTCTCTATCATAAATCACACCAACAGGAGATAATAATATAATATTATTTAATAAAATCACAATTCCAATTATTACTATACTTACTACTAATGAAATCCATCCAATCATCCTTTTTTTATTTTTTATTTTCATACTTCAGACATTACTCCCTTAAACACTACTTCTGATGTCTTAAATCCTACAGGCTCATCAATCGGTGTAGTCAATAAAATATCAACTTCAGCAGTATCACTAGCAGCATTATATAATAAATCTCTTATAACAACAACTAAATCTGCAATAATCGATGTCCATGTAGTTATAGAACCAGTTGTATTAAACGAACCAGCTTCGCCAGTGCTGTCTGCCTTAAACTGATAATTATCCTCTCCCAATAAAGCCTGTTCAAATAATTGTGAAGCATTCACACTAACATTAGTTAAAACATTTCCATCATTCTCAACAACAAATGGAGAAGGAGTATTATCAGTGCTATTATCAGTAGCACCTGGAGCCAAATTTCCAAAGTCAAGAGAATCTGTAACTAATGATATTGATAATAAACTTTCTATTGTAAAATTCCAAGTAGCACTCCAAGTTCCATTTCCAGCACCAAATCCAGAATCTGCAGCTCTAACTTTCCAATAATAATTTGTATCAAGACTTAAAGTACCATCAACAGGGGTATACGTTAAAGCTTCTATTTCTGATACATTTATTTCAGGAGCGCCAAATCCAGAATCATCATCCACCTGAATCTGAAAATTAAAGATATCATTATCTGAATCGCTAGCATTATTCCAAATAAAAGTGGGTGACCTATCTCGAGTTACATTCTCATCTTCAGGAGAAGACAAAGTTACTTGGGTAGGCAAAGTATTCAATATTTGAACAGAAGTCGAATTATATCCATCCCCCACATTATCACCATCTGAAGGTATTATTTCGCATATCCATTCTTGCTGTTTATAAGTATCTGAAGTATTCGTTAAATTAACAGCAGATGTTGTTCCATTTTTAACTTCAAGCTGTCCAGTTTCATAAACATCTCCACTAGTATTATTAAACCAATTATAATTTGCTAAAACAGTAGCATTATCTGGGTCTATTATTGTAAAAGTGCAATTAAGAGCATTATCAGTATATGCTGTAGAGGGATATATTATAGGTGTAGATGCATTTGGTGTTAAGTCTGCAACATATTCTAATTCAATAGTGTCTGTGAATACTGAATTATGTGAATAATCTGAATTTTTATTTTTATAATGTTCAATATAATAACCTTCAGCAGCAAATTCTATTTTTTTGTATTCTTTAGGAGCATTAAATTCTAAATAATATTCATCTCCTTGATTCATAATTAAATAATTATTATCAGATTTGCTTAATAAAATCTTATTTATAAGATTATCATCAAAACCGTATTTGTCTTTTCCAATAGATTTTAATTCAATTACTTTTTCTCCGTTAACCAATAAATAAATTTTATCTAGATAAGTTGTTTCATCTAATTCTTCAGTTATTTTTAGTTTGATTTTATTATTTTCAATCTCACTGTTACTTATATCTGTAAATGATTCATATTCTTTTTCAGGAGCTGTTGCTCCTGCAATAAAGTCTGAATTAAATTTATATTCTTCATTTTTATAAATATAAACAAATGGGGAAACAAGTCCGTGGCAATCATCCCAGTTAATACAAGCTGTGCAATCAATATTGCAACCTTCATTCCCTGCACAAGTAATACCATCTTCCACATAACTATCATACCAATAGCCACCTGTCCATTCGCATACCTCTTGTTGTCCTGAATCACAAACCTCATCGCCTTCTAAAATACCATTACCACAATTAGCACCAACATACTTCCTACTACTAACCAAAACAGCAACTCTCTTATCACTTGAATTTATAAAATCATTAGCACCAGAACTAATAGTCTCAAGTACAGTCTGATCAGTAGCACCAGTAAAGTCAGTATAATTAACTTGATACCAAAAAGCTCCAGTCCAATTCCAAAAACTAATATTAGTCAAATAATTAGCCTCAGTCTCCCCATAACCTTCCCAAGTAACAGTTAAATTAGCAACATCAGTATAATTTATAGTATAAACAAATATCTGACTGTCAATTTCTCCATCTGTAGCAGCCAATGTAGTACTCCATCTAGTATTATCACTAGAATTTACTGCATTGTAATCATCTTCTGTAGAAGTATTATCAAAATCACTCGGAACAGTAGGCACCCCCAAATTCTCATATGCTATAAAACTATTATTGATAGTAAAAGACCAATTAGCACTCGCCCAATCACTAGTTCCCTCAGCATCATAAGCCAAACAATTCCAAATATATCCGCCATTTGTAACATTAGTTAAATTAAATTTCACAATGCCACTAGTTCCACTAACATCTATTGTTAGATTACTAGTCCAATATCCACTTTGATTGGTGTACAAAGTAAGATTTTTTAAATTTACATCTTCGCTAGCATTACAAGTCAAACTAATATGAGGAGATATTGTATTATAAGTAGTGTCTGGAGATTCTAGTGTCACATTCGGTGCTAAATTAGTATTATAAGTCAAAGGCATATAATCAATCTCCCCTTCTCCTAAATTATAACCAGCTTCACAAATTCCATCTCCACTACTATCTGTACAATTCTCAGAATATCCAGTTTCAGTAGGATTAGCCCAGTAATTTCCAGCTATAAAGCTCCCGCTAATTATATTAGTTCCACTTTCTTTTGTAGCATTCCAAAAATTATCAGCACCATTAACAGTAGGTGCATTATTACTATTATTAAAGAAATTATCATAAACAAAATTGTTATCATCTGTACTTACAGAAAAATAAATTCCATAATTAGAATTATTTGTAATATTCATTCTAGTAAAATTATTATTATTAAAACTACCATTTGAAACAATACCATCATAATTATCCCTTATAATTGAATCACTAAAATTATTATAATCGTTTCCAGAAAAAGAATAAATCCCTCTATCATCAGTACCATCTTGATCTTCAATAGTTAAATTATAAAATGCATTGTAATCAGAACCAGATAAATACAATCCATTTCTAACATTAGCATAGAACCTAGAATCTTTAACTATATTAAAGTCTGCATTACTAAAAACAATTCCATCACGAGAATTAGTATGCAATGTTAAATTAGTAAAGTTGTTATAAGTTATAACATTAGTAGAAAATCCTTCAAAACCATTAGCAGTTGCAGTCAAATTATCAAAATAATTATTATCAGAATTACTTATTAAAAACCCATGAACATCAGCATCATCACCAGATGTATTATATATAAAAGATTCATCAACATAAGCCCAATAAACACCATAATTAAAATCACTTAAATGACAATTTCTTATAGTTATATTAGTTAATTCATTACCTGAAGTACGGGCAGAGTATATTGCATTCCCAGAAATTGTTCCATCTAAAGCATAATTTCCACAATCTAATTCAACATCATCAGAATCAATAATTATACAATCAGAGTTATAATCACTAACACTAGCATTTATTCTATAACTGCCTGGACCAGTAATATTATCTCCACATGTAACATTATTAGTAATAAAAGATACGCTGCTATTAACACCAGTTCCATAACTTATTCCATCATAAGGTATTATCCCACATGTCCAATTTTCTCCATTCGAAGTATTTCCACTGCCCAAATAAATTATAGCTTCAGTATTATTAATCACTTCATCCTGTCCACTTAACTGAACAACTCCATCTTGATACCAAGTATAATTAGCCAAAATAGTGACATTATCTTTATCAGTCAAAGTAAATGTACAATTCAAATTATTATAAAGTTTAGCTGTTGTAGGAATTAAAGTTGGACCTGATTTAATAGTTGATTTTGCATAAACATCTAATACAATATAATTACTATTCAAAGAGCCACTTAACCCAGCCCCTTCTTCAGCAGAAACCAAAACAACCACTTTGTTAGTACTAAATTGAACATAATTAGTAGGGGAAGTTGTAGATGCTGTTAGATTCATATCCTTAGCTTCATCAAAATCATAACCATCAAATGGTGACCACCCTTCAGCCACATAATTCAATAAAGAAATATTTGTATTTTGTATAGATACGCTAGCAGGTCCATAACCTACCCAACGGACAGTAAGGTTACCTATATCAGCAGCAGCAAAATCACTATAAAAAACAAATATCTGAGATTCAATTCCACTATCTGCGCTTAAATCAGTTTGCCATCTCACTAAATCACTAGAATTTAAAGCATTATAATCTTCTTCAAGAGCTTCAGAATCAAAATCACTATCATCAGTTGGAGTTCCTAATTTTTCATAAGCTCTAAAACGATTGCTTATATTAACTGTCCAATTTGAATTACCCCAATCACTATTATCATTAGTATCATAAGCCAAACAATTCCATATATAACCGCCATTAGTCACATTAGTCAAATTAAATTTAACACTTGAGTTTCCACTAATACCCACACTTTGATTCAACATCCAGCTACCCGTCTGATTAGTATAAAGAGATATATTATTCAAATTTCCATTATCAGTAGCATTACAAGTTAAACTAACATATGGAGAAATTGTAACATAACCTGTATCTGGAGATTCTAACGTTACATTTGGTGAATCAAAATCTCCAATTGTAATTTCTCTAACCTCTGTAGAATTAGTTGCAGAAAAAGAATCAATTGCAAAAGTTTGGTATGTATAATTCCCTTTATCCAAAACACTAGTAGCATTTTTAGTCTGATTTATATTTAGGTTCCATTTACCAGAATCATATTTATTTAAATTAGATTTATACATAAATTGAATCTCATCTGGACTAAGACTTTTGTTCCAAATTCTGACTTCATCAATTAGACCATTCCAGCCCGTAACAAAAATATTATGTTGACTTATCTGTAAAATACCATTAGAATGTGTAATTCCATCCGTATAAACACTAGAATCAACTAAAATCCCATCAATATATAACATTACTGTTGTTCCATTATAAACTCCTGTTAAATATATCCATTTATTATCATCTGCAATTGTAGTAGTTGCAATATTAGTATAATTAGTAACCCAAAATGCTATATCATTATTAGTCTCAATACTCCCCAACATATAACCATCTTCCCAATTACCATTACTCATTTTTGATACAACACTCCCATAAATATGCCAATCATAACGATAAACCCATGCAGCTATTGTTATATTAGCAGGTTTTAAAGAACCAGAATCATTAACCTGAATACCATCATCAGCGATACCAGTAGAAAATCTTCCAGCTCCACCATATTTTCCACTAGAATTCCATCTCATACTATATCCAGCTGTAGAAGATCCACTATTATTATATCCACTTAAATCAACCAAGTAAGAATTCTCACCACCCTCACCAGAAATATCTTCACCAATCTCACTCACATTATCAAAATTATACATCAAAACAAGATTATCATCATATATTGAATAATTAGTTCCATTCCAATTATATATAACTTGATTTATGTCATCACCGCTATCATTTATACTTACATTTATAATAAAAGAAGTATTCAATGTTGATGTAGCATTCGCAGGCGTAGGTTCTGAAAAAGATATGCTTGGAGCAGGATAAGTTCCAGAATTTAATTCTATATAGTCTGTGTATAATGTATTATGTAAATGATTCTCATTAGAAGCAAAATTTATATTATCTGAATTAGAGTATTTATTATCTTGAGCATTTAAATTTCCATTAATTAATGTAGAACTAAAAATTAAAAGAATTATTAAAATTACCATAAAAATAAACTCCAAAATAAATATCCATTTTTCATTTTTCTTAATAACAAACAAATAAGCTAAAACAGCAAAAGGAATTGAAACAAAAATTAGATATTTTATAGGATAAAAGATAGGAACTAAAATAAAAGAAGCAGCTAATAAAATGCCTATTATTCTTTTGCCATTATTTAACCCGAAAATGGTAGGAATTGTTTTTATTGAATTAAATTTATCTCCATAATAATCTTTAATATCTTTTAATGTTGAAGATATCGTAAATATAAAAAAGATTAATAAAATAATTTCAGAGGGGATTATAGAAAAAGTATTTTCTCCTAAAATTAAGGAGGCCCCAAATAATACAGCCAATAAACTACATAATCCAATAAGAACATTAGGTATTAAAAAGTATTTTCTAAATCTAAATGGTGGAGCAGAATATATAAAAGAATATGCAATCATAAAATAAATAATTAAATTAGTAGAATAATAATTCACAAAAGCAGCAAATAATACAGAAAGTATGAAAAATAATAAGATATAAATTTTATAAGTTTCCTTATTTATTATTCCACTAATAAGAGGTCTATTTTTATTAGAAATCTTATCTATTTTTACATCAAATAAGTCATTAAGACCCACTGCAAACAACCAAGCAAATATCATTGATAGCAACAAAAAGATAATTTTTAGTATGTTAAGATCCATTATATTCCCATTTTTATAGAAAATTGCAAGAGAAATACCAAGAAGAGTTAATAAAGAGTAATGAATTGTCCTAAATAGTCTTATATTTTTTAATAGGATTAAACAAATCTTTTTGTTTATTTTAAAAAATTTGAAATCAATAAATTTTTGTATCTTAATTCCGTGATTAATCAACAAAAAGATAATTATAGTAATAACACTAATTACAAAAAGTATAATAAAAAAGTCTAGGGGATACTTTAATGTATAATCAATATTAAAAATAGATAACACAAAATCAAAAATAGCAGGTAATGCCATATAAAAAAATATGATGGTATAAACTCCTAAGATAGATATTAATGTTCTTATCCAACTTTTTGTTTTAGATAATATGTAAACACCAACCATAAAACAAATTATTGCTATTTCAATCTTAATACCAATTGTAGCCCCAAAGTTAAATAAAGATGAATTATAAAATGAAAAATAATTTTTCAGTATATTATTAAATATATAGGTCATTATAAAATGTTTATTAAAATAAAGGATAGCATCCAATAAAGGTGCAATTAATGTAATAAGCCAACCAAATGTTACAATCTTGGATACTTTTGAGATATTCTCTTTAGATACAAAAGCTAAAAATAATGTAATTGAAAAGAATAAAGCTATCCAAAAAAATGAAAATTCAAAATGATGTAACCAAGATAATAATAAAGAAGGAGTCTCTATAATATTTTCCAAAAAATCTCTAATTAAAGTTATTGATAAAAAAGAAACAATCCATAATAAAATAGGTGCTCTAATATTTTCTATCTTACTAAAAAAAGCGTTACAATTAGCAAGTTTATCATTAATATATTTATTTTTCAATCCAGTATAGATTAACAATCCAAGAAGGGAAATTACAAACACAAAAATTAAAATATATCTAATTAATTCTTTATCATTTGCCTGTAAATTTTTTTCTTGTATTTTTCCTAAATCATTAAAAGTTTCATTGTTAAATTCATTTATTAAATTATTTTTTATATAATAACCCTCAGCAGCGAATTCTAAATTGGTGTAATCATAAGGTATCGTAAAATCTATATAATATTCATCACCTTTATTTACAATTAAATAATTATTATCTGATTTTTCCAATAATGATTGGATGTTATAGTTAGAGATATTTATTCCAGTTATTTTATCATTATCAATTCTTAAATAAACATAATCCAGATAAGTCGTTTCATCCAACTCTTCTGTTATTTTTAATTTTACATTTCCATTATTATTTTTTAGATTACTTATATCTGTAAATGATACATATTCTTTTTCTACAGAATTTGCTTTAGGAATAAAATCGGATATTTTGTAATATTCATTTCCATCATAACCATACAAAAATGGTGAAGCTGGTAAAGAATAATTTACTTCCACAAAAACAAGAGTTATTCTTATATCAATAGATCTTCCTGCTGAAACTGATTTTGCTCTTGAGTGAACAGTAACAGAATTTATCATTGAATCGGTTGGAATATTAGAAGAAGGAATATCATATAACTCTGTAACTCCATATCCACCTTCAATATTTTCATGTATACCTATCTGTAAAGAATCTATGTCTGATATTTCCCATGAATTACTATCAGAGGGCCTTGTTGTCCATGAACTACTAAAGTTTAAGTAGCTAGTTGGGGTAGACATACCAACACCACAAGTTACTATACTATTTTCTAAAACACATCGAGAATGTCCCATATAAACAAGTGGCTGAATACTTGTTTGAGCCACATATGTAGTGTCATCATCTGCAACGCTCTCATTAACTTTATCATAATGAGATCCAGAATCTGGATATTGAGTAGTATAATTAGTACTAATTCCTGCAGCATTAGGTCTTAAAATAGCTCTGCATGTTCCATCACCATTATCAAAATGTCCTTCTCCACAACTAACAGCACCTGCAGCATATTTTACACTACTAACCAAAACAGCAACTCTTTTATCACTTGAATTTATAAAATTATTAATTCCAGATCCAATAAATCCATAAAGTGTCTGATCTGCAGCACTAGTAAAATCAGTAGCATTAACTTGATACCATTGGCTTCCTGTCCAATTCCAAAAACTTATATTTGTATAATATCCTGCCTGTGTTTCTCCATAACCTTCCCAAGTAACTGTTAAATTATCAAAATAAATATCAGTAGTATTAAAAACAAAAATTTGGCTATCATATTCTCCATCTGCAGTTGCCAAATCAGTTACCCAATGAGAATCATCACTTGCAGTAAGGTTTGTATATCCACTTGAGCTTGCTTGACTAGTATAATTATCAAGTGAAATTGGAATTCCTATTGTCTCAAAAGCACTTAATTTACCACTACTGTAATTATATGCAGTATTATTAGCATAAGCAATTTGCCCACCATAATTAAATTCCAAATAATGCCCACCACTAGTCAAAACCTTACTAAACTCATAACCAGTTTCATTGCAAGAATAATCTGAAATAAAAACAGAATCATTAATCCAAGAATAATCTAATAAATTATCACCACATTTTACTTCTAAAAACTTAAGGTCATAATTTTCATTTTCATTACTCCATTCAGTACCTTCAATTGTTCTTATACTTAAATTAGCCTCGCCAGTTGTATTAAACATTACAGTCCAATTTCCGCCGACCATTGGATAGCTCCGAACATTTAATATGGTTATAGAAACTTCATAAGTCTCATTACTCAAACTAGGAACAATCCACTCTATATAATCAACCAAACCGTTTTCATTTAAATCATAAGCATCAAAACTAACTTCTTTTTTAGAATCGTTAACCAAATGATATAATCTAACAGAATTTAGATTAACATCACTTAAATTAGTATATGCTAAAATATTTACATAATGTTCTTCACTAGAAATAGTTATTATTTTCCTAAAATTATCAACATAAGATTCATCAGAAACAGGTCCAGGCATTAAATACTCAACTTTAACTTCTTCAAGAGGAACACCAATCTTAATTTCTTTATCATTATTTTTAACTTTTTCTTCATAAATAACTAAACCTGTAAATGAAAATATCTTATTTAAAAATTTTAATATTTTTTCAAAATCTTTTTCAATATTCTTAACAACATTACCTGTAATAAGATTTCCAGAATCAGATTCTTCTTCAACTATATCTCCTATTTCTTCAAATTCTATTTCTGTCTCAACATTATTCTTTATTTCTTTGACAGAAGTAATATTTGCATCGCCAGGTAATTTTATTGTCAAATTACTAGTTTCTTTATTTAATTTTATTCTTTTTTCCCATCTAACTGGTTGGTTTATAGTAACATTATAATAAGTTGTAGTTTCATTTCCAGAATCACTTATATTAATTAAACTAACATTAGAACTAATATTAGATAAATTACCAGAAATATTAAAAGAAACATTTGTAAAATTACCAGAGATATTGTTCTCATTTAAAGATAAATTTAAAGGAATTATAATGCCGCCAATGCTTTCATTAATTTCAACACTTTCATTTATTTCAATACTTTGATTAATTTCAGTTGCATTAACATCTGTTTGATTTGTCTCACTCTCATTAATTTCAACTTCAGTCTCATTTGTTTCAACACTTTCATTTAACTCAGTTTCATTAATTTCTATACTTTCATTAATCTCTCCTTCTTCTATAATTTCACTTTCATTAATTTCATTTAAAATTTCACCATCAGAAATAACTTCTTCTTCTCCCCCAGAATCACCATCATCAATAATCTCCTCTTCAGAAATAACCTCTTCAGAAATAACTTCTTCACTATCAGCAGAAGAATCAGAAGAAACTTCTTCTTCACTAATCAAATCCACAATATCAACAACATCTAAACCAGTATAAGAAAAATAGCCAGCTAAAGCAAAAATAACAAAGAATACACCAATTAAAAGAGCTGTAAGTAAACTAGAAGCTTTTGGCTTTTCAGTTCCTAAATAAACGCTTTTTACTTTGCCATCTTGAGTTCTGACACTCTTAAAATAGTATGGACCAAATTTTTTTCCACCTCTTTTAATATATTTCTTATAGACCAACGAACACCCCTTCCCACAATCGAGACCCACCACCGCAAATTCCGCCCATGCAAGTTCTAGAACCTATAAATTCAAAAATATCAGCATCAATTTCCTTCCCAGAATCGAAGCCCAAAACACTTCCCATTATCAGGGCTTTTCCTTCCCAAAACCTAAATTTAATCTTCATTTTCTCTACTCTGCCATTCATTTTCTCTACTCTGCCATTCATTTTATTACAACTTTCCAGTGTCCTCCTTTTGCAGGACCGACTCTTTTCAGTAATTTCTTTTTCTTAAGTTTGGATAAGTTCTCTTCAATTTTTCTTGAAGAAATCTCAATTTGTTTAGATAATTCAACTGCTGAAATAGAAGGTTTTTTTATAATAAGTTCAAGTATTCTTTTTTGGTTTTCTGTTAATTTTTCTCCGACCCTTTCTCCGACCCTTTCTCCGACTCTTTCGGACAATTCTAAAGAATCTTTACTTTTAAAAAATATAACCCTAAAGAAACCATTTGTTTTAAATTTTACTTTTAAATCCCTTTCCTTAATTTCTTTTTTAATTCTATTAATTCCCGAACCTACTTTTTCAATTAAATTTAATCTATGGAAAACGTCAAAGAGAATTGGATTTCTAGGCATACTTATTTTTCCCAAATCCTTTTTATCAAAAAATAATTCACCTTTGTTAACAATTTCTACCCTATCATCAAATATTTCTACAAATACTCCAAATCTATCTTCAAAATAATCTCTATGGATTAAAGCGTTTATTATCGCTTCTTTTAATGATCTATAAGGTATTTCGGGAATTTCTTTTCTAGGACCAAATCCTTTAAATTCATATTTTAATCTTAAATGTTGTTCTAAAAATGCAAAAGTATTTTCATAATTACTTAATAAATCTCTATTAAAATCTTTTCTATCAATAATATCAACTTTTTCTCTGCCTTTATATAAAACACAAGTAACAAAATTTTGTCTAAAAAATCTTTCGGGATTTTTAGCAAATAACAGAATCCCTGCATTATTCAGTATGAATTTGTTTTTTGTAATAGAACCTAAAGAAAGATTTATTAGCATCTCTTTTATAGGAATCACCTTAGAAACATTAATCCTTTTCAAAAAATCTGAAAATTTATTTTTATTAAAATCATGGGGGAACTTAAATTTTTCATTAAATTGCTCATCCCACTTTATTTTTCCAAGTCTTGTGACTAACTTTAATATTTCATCTCTTGATAATTTTTGAGAATTTGCTCCCTGTCTTAAATAAAATCCAGAAGAACATTTGTAAGGTTTATCTTTTCCTTCATGAACATTAATTATTAAGATATTCTTAAACTCTTCCAATGTAATTTTTATTGAAGGGTCGCAGTTTCTTGTTATATCTTGTATTTGTGATTTTAGCTTGTTGGTAATTTTTATTTCTTTTATCACTCCATTATCACTCACTCCCAAAAAAATGCTACCGCCGTCTGAATTTGCAAAAGCAACAATTTCTCTAGCAATAGATTTATCAAAAGACTCTTTAAACTCAATCTTTAACCCTTCACCTTCCTGTAAAATAAATTCAAGTTCTTTTTCTTTCATTTCCAATCCTTACCTTATCAGCATCAAAACTAAACTCTTTGCTCTCATCAAACCAAGCGCATTTAATATTCTCCAATCCAACCTTAGTTCTAAAAGACAAGCCAAGAGCATACCTAAACAACTGGGAAACCACAGAATCAACATTTTCCTTAGAAGCATTTGGTTTATAATCAAGAATCCAAATCTTACCATACTTAACTTGTAATATATCAATATGCCCGCAAACACCAACATCCTTTTCTTTATCCCAATACCAAACAGGAACCTCAACAGCAACAGTATCTCTATCACAACTAAGCAAAAAATCCTCAATAATAGAATGCCTCTGTTTATTACTTTTAATAACTTTCAATGCAGAGCCAATTTTTTTATTTAATTTAGTATTGTCAAAAACTTTAACACTAACAGAAACATCTGACTTAACCTGAGAACACCTACTGCTCAATGAATTAAATAACTTATCATCAATGCCTCTGCTTATAGAACTAATAAACTCTCTTAAGCCATTAAATTTACCAAACTCTTTTAGTTTTTCTTTATGATACCTAAAATTATAAATCAAATCAGAATGCTTGAACATCCTTCCAACAATTAAAGAAGGACCATATTTCCTGATAATTCTACTTCTTATATTCAAATAGCCCAAATCATATTCCTTAACCCATCTTTCAACAGCACTCTTGCTAACGCTCACCCGATTCTTTCTTGAAACCAGATCACAAACTTCATCATAATTATAGCCCTGATTATAAGCGCATACGGCATTTAAAACAACCCTAACATCAAATCTTTTTTTGCTCAACCCAAAAGAAAATTTGTGTCCGCAATCTCTGCAAAGATAAATCTGCTTTTTAGTTTTCTTTAATTTCCTACAGCCCTTTTTTACAGCATTCTCAGACCCGCAAAACTTACACTCAACTGCCATTTATCCCTCCGGAACAAAAGACCCTTAAATATTCTAAAATATTTGTTTTATTTGTAGGTAAACTAAACGCGAGCTCACTGTCATCCAAATAAACATTTTTAACTCTTCTATTTTCAAATTTTTTCCCATCTTTTTTAATATATTTCTTATAGACCAAAGAAAGTACCCTCTTTTATTAAAGAAAAAGATACAAAAACTAATATAAAAAGCTTTCTGACTAAAACGGGTGTAGGTAAACCATAAAATTATGTATTCTTACGCCTTCTAACCATAAAAAAATAAATAATAAACATAATTAAAATAATAACAAACACCCAAACCAATAAAACAAACACATCATTACCTAAAAAAATTTCACTTAAAGAAAAATCCGCACTATCTCTGTCTACTTTACTTTCAAAATTAGGAAACAAACTAGATTCATCATTTAAACCACCTAATTTTGTCCATTTAACTTGCTTATCCAAATAACTTATTTCTAGATCATTACCCCCATCATTATCAAAATCCAAAAATCCCCTATCACCCCACTTAATAAGATATGAATCAACATTTTCCAAACTAATAATCATATAATCATAAATTTCAAGATAAGAAACTTCAAATTTATAAATAGTGGCATCATCAAAAACAACATTAACCTTATCATTTGTATACAAATCAAGCACATAATTATCTTTAATCCTAAAATCGATAATATATTTAATTTCTTTCCTACTTTCAGTAGAGTTACTTTCATTCAAGTCAGAAGCACTCAAGTCAAAAGAACTCAAAATTATCAAAACCACAATTAATAAAATAGATTTACTAAATTTATTCATAATAAACTCTATGAAAACATGTATTTATTACCTTTTCCATTCCAAACATTTTATAAACACAAATAATAAATTATATAAATAAAAATAACGAAAATTAGATTAAGAAATATAAGAGATTTCCTATGAAAAGAAAAAAAAGGGGGAAAAGAACTATTAAGAAGTCTAAAAAGAAGTCTATTAGAAAAAAAACTACAAAAAAGAAATCTGTAGCTAAAAAAGTTAAAAAACATTCTAAACTAAAGAAATCAATAAAAAAAGCAAAGAAACCAGCAAAAACAAAAAATCCAGTTTTAGATAATAAAATTAAAAGTGCTAATAATAAAATTCTAAAAATAAAAGAAGAAATCAAAAAAACAGTTATCGGCCAGGAAAAAGTAATAAACGATTTAATAATCTGTACTATATGTAATGGAAGTGCAATCCTAGAAGGTGTTCCCGGAATTGCTAAAACTCTAATAATAAATTCATTAGCAACAGCCATAAGCTGCAAATTCAAAAGAATTCAGTTCACAGCAGATTTATTACCAACAGATATAACTGGATTTGAAGCATATAGTAGAGAAAAGGGATTCTTTACAGTTAAAGGCCCAATTTTTGCTAATTTCGTTCTAGCAGATGAAATAAACAGAGCACCTCCTAAAGTACAATCAGCTATGATAGAAGCAATGCAGGAGAGACAAATAACTATCAGTAAAAAAACATATCATTTAGATGAGCCATTCATAGTATTTGCAACAGAAAACCCATTAGAAAGCAGAGGAGTATACAAATTACCAGAAGCACAGATAGACAGATTCCTATTCAAAATAATGGTAGAGTATCCATCAACAGAAGAAGAAGAAGAAATCATGGAACAAAATATATCAATCAAAAAATTCCAGAAATTTCATATTAAAAAAGTAGCAAAACCAGAAGATATAATTGAAATGCAAGAATTAGTTAAAGAAATTTACATGAAACCAGAAATAAAGAAATATATAGCCCAGATAGTAGCATACACAAGACCAGATAAAAAAAATAAAATCTCACTAACAAAATATATAGCATGGGGAGCAAGTCCTAGAGCATCTATTAATATATTTATAGCTGCTAAAGCTAAAGCATTATTATCAGGAAGATCTTATGTAACTCCGCAAGATGTTAAAGATGTAGCATATAGTGTATTAAGACATAGAATATTATTAAATTATGAAGGAGAAGTAAGCAAAATAACATCAGAAGAAATAATATCAGAAATTCTTGCAAAAGTAGAGGTACCATAAATGGGAAGATTCCCAATAGAAGTAGGTAGTTTAGGTAAACAAATAGAAATTCTAAGCAAAAAAGCAATAAATTTTGTAACTCCAACACCTGGAGAAGGATTCTTTACTCTTTTTAGAGGAAGTGGTTTAGAATTTAAAGACTTCAAAGAATACAGCCCAAGCGAAGACGCTAAACATATTGATTGGAAAGCAAGCTTACGTTCTGACAAACTTTTAATCAGAGAATATCTTCAAGAAAGAGGAATGGATGTGATTTTTATATATGATGTAAGCAATAGTATGCTTTTTGGCTCACAAAAAAAAATAAAAGCACACTACGGAGCAGAATTTATCTTAACAATTGCAGCAACAGTATCAGAAATGGGTTATAACATAGGATTAATCTGTTTTAATGATAAAATCAAAACCATATTATCTCCTAAAGCAAGCAAAACCCAATTTAATCTTTTTTTCAAAATATTAGGAGATCACGCAACATATGGAGAAGGATTTGATATAACTAAAGCATTAGATATATTAGAAGGAGAATATGCAGAAGGCTCTGTAATCTTTTTAGTGTCAGATTTCTTAGGTTTTGACACACTCCCAGAAGCTCTAGAAAAAAAATTTAAAAAAATAGCATTAAAATATGATTTAATATCAGTTATATTAAGGGACCCCAGAGATGAAACTCTGCCTTCAGATAATATGGATATATTAATCTCAAGTCCTTATGATAATAGAGAAACAATTCTAAATGTAAAGCAAGTAAAAAAAGAATATGAAGAATATAACAAAATACAAAAAGAAAAACTTAAAAAATTCCTAAAAGAAATTAACTCAGATTGTTTAGAATTATATACAGATAAACCATTCATTAATCCAACAATATCTTTTTTCAAAAGGAGGAATTCACTATCGAAATAGTATTTAGCAATCCATGGTATCTATGGTTATTAGTGGGTATATTCATATTAATAATAACCTATTATATTAGCATAGGTTGGACTAGAAAAAAAGCTATTAAATTCGCAAACTTTGATGCAATTGCAATTGTAACAAAAAAGAAACTTTTTCCAAAAAACATTGTACCTTTAATAATTAGAATTATAGTAATCATTTTAATTGTAGTAGTAATAGCAGGGTTAGGAATCTGGTATAGTGGCGAATCAAGCAATCAAGATTACATATTGGTAATGGACGCATCCGGAAGCATGTTGGCAGATGATTACGAACCAAATAGATTAGAAGCTGCAAAAAACTCCGCGGAAACCTTCACAAATTTATTATCATCAGAAGCAAAAATGGGAGTAGTAGCATTCGCTGGGACTCCATTATTAATTCAATCATTAACGATGGATAAAGAATTAATAAACGATGCAATAGCTTCAATAAAAGTTATAGAAACAGGAGGAACAGCTATCGGAGATGCAATAGCATTAGCAGTTAACATCTTTGAAGCACAAAAAAAATCAGAAAAAGCAAGAACTGTAATACTTCTAACAGATGGACAAAGCAATGTGGGAATGAGCACCGATGTTGCAACTAATTATGCCATTACTAATGGAGTTGTTATTCACACAATAGGTATTGGAACAGAAGAAGGAGGTTATTTCATAGGTGATAAAGCAATCTCACAAATAGATATAGAAACATTAAAAAAAATAGCATCAAGCACTGGAGGAAATTTCTATTTGGCCAGAAACGTAGAAGAATTAGAAGACACTTATAACATAATATTTAGCTCAACAAAAAGCCAGGTCTTTTTTGACTCCAAAAAGTATATTTTAATAACAGTATTCTTACTACTTTTAATAGAATGGGTACTTTCCCAATCAAAATACAAAACGATAGTTTAAAAAATAAGAAAGGATATTTTATTTAGTAATAAAAAGGGGTGTAAAATGACGAGTATAGAAAATAAAAAAAGGTGGCTAGTTTTTATACTAATTTTAGCAATAATTCTCATTTCCACAGCATCAAGCACAATAAGCGCAATACAAAAAAGCAGTCAAGATATAATGCCTGAAATTAGTTCAAATCAGGAAATAAATTCTCAACAACAAGAAACAATACAGAGTATCAATAAGTATAATATAAACGATCTTCCAACCAGCTTCACATTAAAATTAGGAGAAGAATTCTATTTAGATATTGACCCTGAAAACAATAAATACAAATTCTCAGATAATACAGATTTATTTAATATAAATAAAGAAACAGGAGAAATAAGATTTACGCCGCAAGAGGTAGAAGAATATAATGTAGTAATAATCGCTTTAGAGAATGTTAAAAATTTCAATTATAAACTAATTAAACTAAAGGTGATAAACGAATGAATTTAAGAGGATTGTTAAAAATAGTATTTATATTTCTAGCATTCATATTCTTAATTAACATAGTAAATGCAGCCGCACCAAATTTAGATGCTATTCTAACTCCTCAAAACCTCACAGAAAATGTTGCATTTAATTTAACTATTATTGCATCAGATCCAGAAAGTGGGCCATTAAATTTTTCAGATGATACAAATAATTTTGACATAACTAAAATTAATGATACAAACGCTGAGATATTATTCACACCATCAAATAGTATGATTGGTTCATTCATTGCAGTCATAATTGTAATAGACAATGAAAGTTTAGTAGATGCACAAGCAGTAGAGTTTATAGTTAATGGAATACCTTCTCTAACCAATTTAGCAGATCAGAATGTAACAGCAGGAAACCAGTTTTATTATGATATAAACGCAACTGATCCAGAAAACGGAACTAATGTAACATTTGGGGACAATAGTACTCTTTTTAATATTAATACTTCAACAGGAGAAATTAATTTCACTACAGATAATTCTATGATTGGAATTTATAGTATAAGCATCTCAGTAAACGATTCTTTAGGAGCAAACACTTCTGGAACTTTCAATTTGGCAATAAACGACCAGCCAAATATAACTTCTCTGCCTGGAAATGTAACTCTAGAAGATCAAAGTTTTGAAATAAACATATCTGATTTAGTAACAGATACTGTAGGAACACTAACATTTTTTGACAACTCAACATTTTTTGACATTAACTCATCAACAGGATTAATTAATTTTACACCAGGACAAAACGAAACTGGAAATCATACAATAAATATCACAGTAACAGATAATTACGGTTTAAACGACTCAAAAATATGGTCATTAAATATAACCCCAGTTAATGATGCTCCCTCATTCACAAATATTTCAAATGAAACAATAGCAGTAGGACTCCAATTTACATTGCAAATTAACGCCACTGATGAAGAAAACGATACTATAACTTATTATGATAATAGCACATTTTTCACAATAAACCAAACAACAGGTTTAATCAATTTCACAGTAAACAACAGCATGGTAGGAACGCATATAATAAACATAACAGCAAACGATACATCAAGTGCAGCATATTCAGATACATTCAAATTAATAATAAACACAAACGCAGCCCCAATATTTGGAAAAAATTTTACTATTAACATTAATCCAAATATCGATACCTATGTTGATTCAGAATTCCCAGATACAGATTATAGAGGAAATGAATACCTACAAATATCAGGCGGAGACACTACAAGAAGAATTTATTTAAATTTTAGTACTGCAACACTTCCAACTTCCACTTCATTCATACACTTAGCACAATTAAACTTAACTATAAATTCAAACACCCCAGATACAAACCTTTCAATATATAAAGTAACAACTAATTGGACAGGTGCGAATATAACATACAACAATCAACCAAACATAGATTCAGATATGCTAAACAACATTACATCCACAGAAAACGAATCAGCAGATATTTTTAATATAACAGATATAGTCAGAGAATGGCACAACGGAACACAACCAAAAGTTGGATTATCTCTAAGAATATTCAATGAAAGTCAAAATATAACCTCTATCAAATATTACTCAATAGACTCTTCAAACAGTACAAAGTGGCCAGTGTTATTTATAATCTATAACAGAACATTACCAAGCCAAAGTATAATATCTGGAAATAATGAAACAAATGTTTTTGACCTAGATAATTATTTCTTAGAGCCAGATGGACAAACCATGATATATGGTGTAACAAGTATAGCAAACAATACTGTCAACGTAACAATAAACGCAAATGGAACAGTAGATATTTCTACAAGTAGTTCATATACTGGCACAGCAACCGCAACCTTCAACGCTACTGATGGAGCAAATACCACAATTAGTAATCAAATAACAATTACAGTAACATCTTCTGGAACCACAACTACCACTTCAGATACTGGAACATCTACAAGCGGAGGCGGAGGCGGAGGTACAAGAACAAAAACTGCTGCTTTAAGTGTAGAATTAAACAAAAAAAGAGAGTCAATAAGAGAAGGAGAAATATTACAAGTGCCTGTTACATTACAAAACACTGGTAATGTTGTTTTGGGTGGTGTAACTCTAAGCATTAGAGCAGATAAACCTGGCTTAGTATTAAGATTAACTGCAGACAATTTTGGAGCAATGGACATAAATGAAATTGTACAATCTACAATAATAATAGATTCATCTGCAACCACTGAAGAATCATATGTTCTAACATTAGACGCCAGATCGGCTAATCCAGTACTAAGAGAATCATCCTCATTAGTTTTAGATGTTCTAACAGAATCCGCAAAAGTAAAAGAATTATTAGATTTCACAGTAAATTTCTTTAACAACAACCCAGAGTGCTTAGAATTATTAGAATTAATCAATAAAGCTGAAATACAACTCCAAGATAAAGATTATGGCAGTGCAACAAGCAATCTTAACATAGCTCTAGAAGCTTGTAAACAAATCTTAAGAACACATGAAGAACCAAAATTAGCAAAGGGCAGATTTTCACCATTAATAAATACTCTTCTAATCTTAACAATCGCAACAGTTATAATTATAGCTCTTTATTTAGGAATAAAAAAAATATTACCAGTTAAAAAAATAAAAAAGAAATGGTTTTAATTATTTCTTCCCTTTCTCTTTAAGTTTAATATTAGTACCCCTCAAAGATTTAACAATAAATATTGTTTGGTTAACTAAGTTACTAAGTTTAGCTTGAGATATTGGGGTTTTATGATAAGATGTATCAGAAATTAATCCAACAAATGATACAACTCTTCTTTTATTTCTTAGTTTTCTACTATTTAATTCATTAACCAACTCTTGAAATGTAAATCTATAATTTATAGAATAATATTCTGAAAAGAAATATCTGATAATACTAAAGTACTCTTTAATCATTTTTTCAGAATATCCTTTTTTAATATCTATCTTAAGTTTATTTAACTTATGAATAGTAGATGTAACAATCTTTCTGCCATCTATTTTTTCTTTTTCTTTTTTCTTCTTCATTGAAATACTAAACAATTTTATTCCAAAAATCTTCTTTCTGAATATATAAACAAAAATCAAAATAACTATCAAAACCAATACTATTGCTCCATAAATCATATCTCTCATAGGTAATAAAGGAAATTCTAATGCTTCAACACTAAATATTGAAGCATCTTCATAATCATTAAAATCATAATTTACAACAGAATAAAAGAAATAATAATCAGAATCTAAATCATTATCAACTGTTAGGCCTTGTGTAAAAATAGTTTCTCCTGACACCAATAAAACATTTTCACTCTTAGAATTATATATTTTTCCATCTCTATTTCTAATAGAATATTCAATATCTACTGAAACAGATTCATTATATTTGCTAGTAATCTTAACTTCAGCCATTACTTTTTCACCTGGCTGTATTTCTTTACTATCTTCTAAAATAGTAACTTCAACTAAGATAGGTGCATCTTCTTCAAAAATACGAAGCAGAATTTCAAGATTTTTTTTAACGCCATCCGCCTCTCCAACAATACTCCCAATATAAATTCCGGGATCAGCATTATCTGATATTAATATATCAATATTAAATTCCTCACTCCTTCCAGGCTTAACACTAACATAATCTCTATCTATAAAAACAAAAGATTCTACATCCTCAACGTCAAGATTTACTCTTGCACTCATACCACCAATATTTTTTACTTTTGCTGTTTTTGTTATAGAATCTCCCTGTGCAAGTCTCTCATCTATGATATTGGGATCAAATACAAAATTAGTTATTTTCATAGCTCCCCCACCACCGCCAGCAGAGCCACCATCAATAACAGTTACTGGCTCTTCTTCAGCAGGACATGATCCACAATCTAAATTGCATTCTGGAGCAACATTTGTATCTCCACAAGTTTCAGTAGCAGCATTGCAGGCCCCATTACCACATCCTTCTATTACAGTAACATTAATAACACCGATTGCACTTACACGTGAAGTAGATAATAAAACTGATTCTGAACGATAAATAAAATATACTGGCATAATCAAAGATAAAATTATCACCAAAATACAAAAATAAAAGATTATCTTTTTCTGAATATCCTTCATCCTTTTCCTCTTTTTTTAAATTTATTAAGTATCTTCTTTCTAAAGATTATAAATATAGTTATAACAATAATAATTAAAGCAACAATTATATAAACAACATTATCTGTCTTAGTTTTAACTTTA
Organism: Candidatus Woesearchaeota archaeon; assembly: GCA_043812195.1. GTDB lineage: Archaea > Nanobdellota > Nanobdellia > SCGC-AAA011-G17 > PNOQ01 > JBDRML01. Next base: position 138,319 of record JBDRML010000016.1, read on the forward strand.
ATATCAAAATCTACACTATTAGAAGAATCTCCATAATAAACCGTAAATTCAGCCGGATATTTTCCTTTCTCCATATTCCTAGCATCTATAAAAAAATTAACAGCTTTTTCTTGCCATCCATCCATAGAAAAAGATTCACTCTTAAAACTTTTTCTATCATTATTATAATTAATAACTAATTCAACATGTACACCTTCAATAGGAGAATTCCAAGTAGATAAAATGGTAGCAGCATATTCACTTATTTTCCCTTCTTCAACATAATTTTGCAATTTTAAAATATCAATGTAATAATAACCCAATTTAAATTCAGTGTTCGCTTCATAAGTATTTTTTCCATATTCAATTAAAAGATTGGCTGTATAAAATCCTGCAGATTGTCCAATAGAATCCCATTTAAAAGAAATCTCTTTTTCTTCATTAATAATTAAAGAATCTTCAAAGGAAATATCTCCAACCTCATCACCAACAGAATCAAAAATAGTGATAGTTCCTTTCAAATAATCAATAGGTTCATCACCTAGACTTCTCATAAGAACAGAAAAAGGAACTTTAAATCCTTTTTCCATATCAGCAGAATGAAATTTGGCATCTAAATAAGGACCGTCATAAGGAACAAGAACTAGTATACTAGCCCTAACTGCAACAAATGCACCAACACCCATACCCTCAGCTTTATCAGATAGTTCTGTCTGTCTGATAACTATTCCCCCAGTATGATTACCAGGCCTATCAAAATTAGATGGTAAAATCAAGTTAAAGTTGAACCCTCTTTTTTCTCCTGGTTCTAATGTAATATTTCTGCCTTCAAAATCTGTATATTGTGCTAGTTCACCATCTATAAAAATTTCCGCATTAAAAGGAGTATCATCATAACTATTTATTGCAAAAAATTCAATTTGATGTTTAAAATTAGGTTCAAATCCCATAGTGATACTACCAGGACTTATCCCAATTGCAGAAACATTAATAGGTACAAATAAACAAAATAATAAGATTAATAGTATCACCCATTTCATTATAATCAAAATATTTAAATGAAGTATTTAAAAATTACTATTTTACTTATGTTGCAGAACAAGTAAATGTTACAGTACCATTATGATATCCAGTAGGTTCATCACTAGGAACTGTTAAATTAAAGCCGATAGTAACATTATCTAATGGTGTTCCTCCTGCATTTGCGACAGGGGTTAGTTTACTAACTACAGTAACACCTGCTGCTGCTGCAGGAACATTCTGCCATGTTGTAGTACAAGTAGAATTTCCATCAGATACATTCTCACACCGAACTGCCCAATAAGCACTCGCAGCACCCTGAGTACTCCACAACCAAACACTATTCTCAACAGTTATAGTAATATTAGTATTACCATCATTAGTCAACATCATAAAATCACCAACCAAATCACCACTACCCGTAGCATTAAGGTAAATGCTTTCATTATATTCTCCATTAGC
>JBDRML010000017.1:0-45561 GCA_043812195.1 Candidatus Woesearchaeota archaeon
TCAGGTATTTGAATCTTAAAATTTCTTAGTGTTTTTACTAATTCATCTAAGATCTCCACAGAACTAATTAGCTCCAACTTCTTATTTTTCCATTTATCTATAATTTGTGAACAAAAGTTTCCTTTCCAGAATATTCCAGAGACAAAAACATTTGTATCTATAATAACCCTCATTTCTTTCTAGTCTGTCTAATTGCTTCTTCTACATCAGATTCTTTTAACCCTTTCTTTTTAGCAAATTCCCTTGTTTTCTTGAGAAGTTTATCAACTCCACTAAAAGAAGGCATTTCTAATTTTTTTAGTACAATTGTATTGTCTTCTCCAATTACAACAAATTTTTCTCCTTCATGAATTTTCATTTTGTTTCTTAAGCTTTGAGGAATTACAATTTGTCCTCTTGAGCTTACACTCGTTATTTCAATATCTTCCATTTTAACCTCCTGATAAGTTTATATGTGTAGTAAGATTATCTTATTTATAAACCTTTTGATTGCATATTCTTTTTTAGAAAAAAAGAAGCAAAAAATTAAGCGCGCGTATCTCTAATATAATGCCCACTCAAAAAAGATTATTTCTAAATACAATAAATCAGCATCTCGAACTCACACCACTTCGTTCCGTGCCACGTCTTGCAGACTTTCGCCTTCGGCTCAGGACAGATAACAGGGCCCGATGTTATTTACAGGGATTTTGATTTTGTGAAACGATAATTTACAAGATTATTCCTTTTGGATAGGTCAATTAATTTTTTCTTCCAATATTCCGCTTTTTTGTTAATCAGCTGTTTAGTGTCCATTCATTTATCTCCTCTTACCTATCTCCTTCTGAAATTTATCCCTTATTTCATTAACCTTCTTCTCGTTTAATTTGATAATAACAGACTTACACTTAACTAAAAATTCAGGAGCTTTCTGAACCATCTTATTATATTGTTCATCTGAAACAGTCCTATCAATATAATACTGAGAATCAACTCTTGCTTTCAAAGAGTCTTCTGTAAAATCTAATTCGTTTTCTTCAAAGTAATCTTTAAGAAATCTTTTTGCAAATTCAATAGTGCAAGAATGAATCTCACATTTTAAACCCAATTTCATCAAAACAGCATAAAGCGAAAAATAGATTGTATAGTATGCAGTTGAGATTTTCCAATCTTTAATAACATTCACTCGCATTGACTCAAGAGCTTCTTCAGCTTTCTTAATATAAGCATTTACGAGATCTGAATTTGGCTCAATTAATCTTAATCCTTCTTTCTTTCCTGCACACCATTTTATTTTATCCATTTTTGAAAACCACCTGTATAAATTGTTCTACATTAACAAAAACTACATGATTTTTTAAAACTTCTTTCAGAAGAATATCTTTTGTCAAATTTTTCTCAAAAGTTTTAATAGGATAACATTTAACACTTATTTCAATACCTAAATTTTTTGAAACTTTTTTTATCTCATCTTTATTATAATCACCAGCAACAAAAACATCTAAATCTGAACCATCTTTCTCCAATCTTTTAACATAACTCCCAAATATAATCCCAATTCCTTTGATGTGTGGAGTTATTTTTTCTATAATCTCTTTAATTAAAAGTCTCTTTTCTAAAAATGCAATCGTCTTATATTGTTCTACAAAAACAAGATATCTCTTAGTAAACTCGCTGGGATTTAGTTTAAATGTCTTAATCTTACCCCTAATCTTTGATTCTATAATCCCTTTATCTTCTAAATCTTCAAGAATAAGCTGTGAAGTTCTTGGACTTATTTTTAACAATTTTTCAACTTCTCTAACGTAATATTCTCTACTAAAATCATTCGTGAACAGAGCTAATACTTGTAATGTATTCTCAGTTATTCTAATCTTTTCATACATATGTATTATTAATAATACAGCCAATATATAAAGCTTTTGGACACTAGAAATCTTTGATTTTTTAGTTCATAAAGAACAAGAGTCAAGGATGAAAAAGCATTACAAACAAAGATTAATAAATACATGCAATTTAACTAAACTAAAATGAACCCTCCAAAACCTTTTGAAACAGCAATTATTGCATCCCCTGAAGATTTCTCGCCAATCAGAGAAGACTTTAAAGTTATTGGAGCATTCAATCCAGGAGTCACAACAGTAGAAACCGATCAGGGTTTAGAAACAATTTTATTTGTAAGAGTTGCTGAAACTCCTCGGAAAAGGATGCCTGGCAAAATTTTACTGCCTTATTTCCATATACTAAATGAAGAACAATTACCCTCCAAATTGGATTATGATATTGTCGATAGAAAAGCATATATAAAAATTCGTAAAAAAGAAGTCACTCCAAAAAAAGGACCGATTAGGTTAAGACATATTTCATTACCTAGAATGGTTGTATTGAATGCGGATAGAAAATTAACTGAAAGGTATCAAGAACCTGCCATATCTCCTTCATGGGAATTTGATAGGTTCGGACTTGAAGATGTGAGGATAACTCATCTAAAAGATGGGAGATTTGTAATAACTTATGCTACACCTCATAGAAATTATGGAGTTTATAGTTCTATTCTGACTACTGATGATATAAAAGAAACCTCAAAGTTGGAAAGAGTAATATTAGAAAATACTCCTCATCAAGAAATTAGGGGAAAAGATGTTGCTTTATTCCCAACAAAAATTCCAAGCCCAGCAAAATCAGAATCTGTGGACAAAGGGCAACTAATTTATGCGTCATTTATACGCCCTAATGCATTCTTTGATATAAGTGTTCCTGGTATCTGGATCTCTTATTCTCCTGATCTTGTACATTGGGGACAAGATCATAGATTGATAAGTAGTGAGAATGGCGAAATAACAGGAACAGGAAGTCCTCCTGTAAAAAGACCGAAGGGATGGATAGCAGCATACCATGAAACAACAAGAAACGAAAAAGGAAGAACAAAATATGTTACCAGATTGATGACTCTTGATTTAGAAGAACCATGGAAAGTATTGCATAAAAGTCCAATTTTGCTAGACCGAGAAGATTTCAGAGAGCTTTTGCCAAAAAACGGGTATGTTCCAGACACAGTTTTTACTACAGGAATGGTAATTGATGGAGACAGAACAGACTTGTACCAAGGAATAGATGACCAATGGACAACACGTGCCTCATTTTATACAAAAGATATTGATAAATTCGCACGAACAAAATAAGCTTCAAAAAATCATAGCAAGAACAAATAATCCTATTTTATATATATTAGTTGGCAAAAACTACGGCACCAGTTGATTTTCGGCAGTAAAAAAACTCTCTTCGCTTTGCTCCTCGACCACCCCTGCTCTCTCGCCTTCGGCTTCAGTCTGCTAATACTAATAAAATAAAAAAAAGTATAAAAAGAAAAATAAGTTTTTGTGATTAAATTTAGAAATAAGGATTTTACGCTCTACTAACATTAACCGCTTTTGGACCTCTGTCCCCTTGCTCAACATCAAATTCAACAGCATCGTTTTCATTAAGAGAAACGCCTTCTTTTAAGCCAGTTTGGTGTACAAAATACTCTTTACCATCTTCTCCAGCTATAAAACCGAATCCTTTCATGTTGTTGAAAAATTTTACAGTTCCTTTCATTTATTTATCCTCCTACCCTTGGTCATTATTCATTTTTAGAAGCAGCCCAACAAATTCGCCAAATAACCGGCAAACAGTCAAAAAGTTCCAATATATAGAGAAATAAGCTCTTTTTAAATGCTTCTATTTGCAGTATTTTCTCCCCTATCAGCACATATTAAAAATTAACATAACCCCTTCAATTTCACAACTAATTCATCAAACACATCTTTTTTCTTACTATTAGATAAAGAAAATAAGGTTTTCTCAACCATTAGTCTAGACACAGTAAATATATAGTTTAGTTTTATGATACTATCTTTTATTGCTCCTTCTTTTTTTGTTAGAGGTACACCAACCATTTCAGTATTACTAGTTATTCCAGCTACAACAACATTATCCAAATCTTCAAATAAAACCAAGGCTGGTCTTTTTTTGATCTCAAATGTGTCTATAAATTGAACTTTAGTTAAAACAACATCGCCAGCTTTAAGCATTTTCCCAAGCCTCATCTTCTTTATTATCCCAAAGTTCTTTCATCTTAGTTTTTTGAACTTTATGTAGAAATTCATCATATTGATTTCTCTTTTTTGTATTCTTAAAAACCTTAACCATATTATTAATTAACTCATTATAAGTTTGCCTAGGATATTCCCTTACTTCTTTTAGCGAATTAACTAGAGATTTGTCCAATTGTATTGTAGTTGAAGCCATTATGTATCACCTATAGTAGGTATATAATATCTTATATATAAACTTTTCTATTGTTTAAAATTATAATTAAATTTATCTACGTCCCCTCATCGAATTTCTTTGAGGTCTTTGTCCTGTATTTCTTCTTCGAAAATTTCTTTTATTATGAAAATCATTTCGGTTTCTTGAAGGATTCTCACTCTGCTTAATTGCTTTTAAATAAGGTCTTTCTTCCTTTTGAATCTCAAATTCTTTATGTACAGCAGTTAATCTAGAAAAATTATCATAATCTCTATAAGATAATATATTAATAATCAAACCTTTCTTACCAGCTCTTGCTGTTCTACCAATTCTATGAATATAATCTCCAGGATCTTTTGGTATATCATAATTATAAATATGTGTTACTCCTTCTATATGTAATCCTCTAGCAGCTACATCTGTGCAAACTAAAACTTGAAATTGACCCCTATGAAATAACTCAATAGTTTTTAATCTTTTTACTTGAGCCAAACCACCATGAATCGGAGCAGCTCTAACACCATTATCTTTAAGAACTTCCACAACTACATCAGTATCTCTTCTAGTATTACAAAAAACCATAACCAAATTAGATTTTTCTTTTTGTAGTAAATGAATTAATAATTCGTTTTTTAATTTTGAAGGAACATCATAATATGATTGTTTTAGTTTAGATGGATCAACCATTTTTGTAGCATGTACTACTACAGGATCTTTCATATATTTTTTAGCAATTTCTTGTGCAGGTCCATGCATAGTTGCTGAAAATATCAAAGTTTGTCTTTCTTTTGGACATGTTTTAATAATTTTTTCAACATCTTCAATAAAACCCATTTCAACCATTCTATCAGCTTCATCTAATACAATCATTTTAACTTTAGAAGTATTAATAGTTCGTCTATTTAAGTGATCTAAGAGTCTACCAGGAGTTGCAATAACAACATCTGTTCTCCTTAATTCTTTAATTTGCGGAATAATAGAAACACCACCATAAATTGCTAAAACTCTAATTGATTTTTTATAAGAAATTTGAATTATTTCATCTTTTACTTGTTCAGCTAATTCTCTTGTCGGTACTAAAACAAGTGCTTGAATTCCTTTGTCAGGATTACACTTTTCAATTATACCTGCACCAAAAGCTAGTGTTTTACCACTTCCAGTAGCAGATTCTCCTATAATATCCTTGCCTTGTAAGATTAAAGGTATAGTATCTCTTTGAATTTGAGTTGGTTCTTTATAGCCAAATCTATGAATTGCTCCCATTAGCTGCTCACTTAAATCAAGACTTTCAAATGTTTTTATCATTAGTTACTCCATATACTTATATAATATGATTAATAGAAAAAGCGAAAAGTATATGTCATCACTAATGCTCTCTCACTCATATTCTTATAACAAATTTCATTGATGAGAGTTTATAAAGCTTTTGGTTAGTAAAAAACTCCATAAACACATTTGTATTTTCAATTATTAATTAAAGCTAGACGAGCTCTTTTTTTTAAGCTTATACAAACAAACAAGAGTTAATAAAGAAGTATTAGAAAATCCATTTGCAATAGAATATTCCTTTCTTTCTAAAGAATTCACATAAGTTTTACATGCTTCAAAAGCAATATGAGTGAGTTGATCATGAGTCAATCCAGGCAAACCATTATTATTTGCTATAACTAAAACTCTCTCTAATTCTCTTTCAGCTAGGTCCAGTCTGCTATTTCTCATATGGATAAGATAATCCCTAAGATTTATATTTTCGCTTCGTGTCATAGAAAAAAATAAGAAAATTATTACTTTATAAAACTTTCTATATCACTGCTAGCAGTCCTAATATACCTATTAATATGAAATAAAATCCAATCAAGTAATTCAAACTTTTTTTCCATTTAATTATAATAATCCCAAATACTAAGGACAATATAGCGCTTAGTAATCCAGCAATACTTACAGATATAACCATAATACCACCACCTCCTAATTTTAATAATAATTAATTGTATATATAGATTTCTAAATTTTAAGATATATCATGCGATCCACTTTCTCTCATTCCAGATGAGCTTATCTTTACAAAATCTACATTATTCTTTATTTCATCTATAGATTTAGCTCCGCAATAACTCATACCAGATTTTAAGCCCATAAATAATTGATATAAAACTTCTTTCAAATTCCCTTTATGAGAAACCATACCTTCAACACCCTCAGGCACTATAGAATAAACATCTTCATCATTAATATTACCATTCTCTCTTTCCTTTCTATCAATAGTTCCTAAGAAAGAAGTAGAACCTCTATATAATTTAAATTTTCTTCCTTGTCTTATTATACTACTTCCAGGGCTTTCTTCAGTTCCAGCTAATAAATTACCAATCATAACACTATCAGCTCCAGCCGCAATAGCCTTAACAATATCACCAGAATTTTTTATCCCTCCATCTGCAATTATAGGAACATCAGAAGTTTTAGCTACATCCATTATAGCACTCAATTGAGGAAATCCAGAACCAGTAATTATTCTAGTAATACATATAGATCCTGGCCCGACCCCAACCTTCAAAGCATCAACATCATATTTTAATAAATCCTTAGCAGCTTGCTTAGTTGCAATATTACCAGCAATCAATTCCACATCTCTAAAATTTTTTCTTATACTCTTAATCGCATTAACACAATTTAAAGAATGACCATGTGCAATATCAATACAAATAGCATCACATCCAGCATTTAACAAAGCCTCTGTTCTTTCTAAATAATCTCCAACAACACCAATTGCACCACCAACTAAAAATCTACCTTTTTTATCCTTAGAAGCCAAAGGATGAGATTCTCTTTTTAAAATATCTTTAGAAGTTATCAAGCCTTTTAAATTTTTATCATCATCAATCAAAGGAAGTTTCTCTATTTTATTTTTCTTCAATAATTCAGTTGCTTCTTCCATAGACATTCCTTCTTTACCACAAATCAAATCATTAAATGGAGTCATCAAATCAATTATTTTCTTATCTATATTTTTCTCAAAAAGTATATCTCTTTTAGTTAAAATTCCAGCCACCTTTTTATTTTCATCTAAGATAACTATACCAGCAGAACCATATTTTAACATTAAACTCTTAGCATCTTTCAATAAATGGCTTGTTCTCAAAGTATAAGGTTTATCAATAACAAAAGATTCAGCCCTTTTTACATAACTTATTTGTTCTACTTGTTTTTCAATAGGCATAAATCTATGAATAATTCCAAAACCACCATTTTCAGCCATAGCAATAGCCATTTCTTTTTCAGTAACACTATCCATATTAGCAGAAATAATGGGAATATTTATACTCAAATTTCTAGTCAGTTTAGTTTTAGTAGAAACATCTTTTCTAGATTTTATCTCAGAATACTTAGGAACAACCAATACATCATCATAACTTAAACCATCTAAAATTTTCATAAAAATGAGAATTGTAATCAAATTATAAGTCTTTTGATAAGCCTCTCTGTCGCATCTACGGGTCACAGATTCTAAGTCGAATGCGGGTGATAGTCTGATTTTCAAACCTTATTCTTTATAAATATGCTATCTCTTCTTAGATATATATGACTCGTGTATTAACAAAATCAAAGTATATCTTGGGATTGGAATGCCCAAGGCACTTATGGATTACGTTTAATCAGCCAGAGAAGATTAGAAAAGCCACTTTAGCTGAAGAGTTTAAGTTCAGTGAGGGAGATAAAGTTGGACAGCTTGCTAAAACTCTCTTTTCTGATGGAATAGACCTTCCAGTAGAGAATTATTCGGAAAATTTAGAGAAAACTAAAGAGTCTATGAAGAAAGGCAAGCCTTTATTTGAGGCAGGATTTGCATTTGAAAACTGCTTCTCAAGGGCAGATATTCTTGTGCCTGCTGGAAAAGAATGGGATATAATTGAGGTTAAATCTGGAACAGAGGTAAAAGACATTAATGTTCATGATGTTTCTTTCCAGAAATATGTCTATGAATCCAGTGGATTAAGGATAAGAAAATGCTTTTTGATGCATCTCAATAAAGAATACTTTAGAAAGGGAAAGCTGGATGCAAAAAAGCTTCTTGTTCAAGAAGATATTACTTCTCAAGTTAATGCAATAAAAGGCGTAAAAGAAAGAATTGATGAGATGTTTAAAATAATCTCTTTGGATAAGCCTTCAAAAGCAGGTCTTTTAATTGACAAAATGATTAAAGAAGGCAATCACGACTGCTTTACTGAAAATTGTATTGATGGTCTGCCTGAGAATCATGTATTCTGTTTGTATCGTGGAGGAAAGTTAGCTTGTGAATTGTTTGAAAATGGGATAATGCACATCAAAGATATTCCTTTGCATGTTAAACTAAATGGAAAGCAGAATATACAAAGAGAATGCGAAATTGAAAAGAAGATTTATACTGATATAGAAGGGATAAAGCAATTTCTTGCAACATTGAAGTATCCTGTTTATTATCTTGATTTTGAGACATTTTCAACAGCTATTCCTATGTTCGATGGCTTAAAATGTTATTCGCAGGTTCCTTTTCAGTTTAGCCTGCATATTGCCAAGAAAGAAGGAAGTAAGCCAGAGCATCACGCTTTTTTGTATTATGGGAATGGAGATTCACGAGAAGAATTTGCTTTGGCTTTGAAGAAAATGATTGGTTCTAAAGGAACTGTCTTAGTGTATAATCAAAGCTTTGAAATTGGCAGATTAAAAGAGCTTGCTGAATTCTTTCCAGAGCATAAAAAATGGATTGAGAATGTTTTAAAGAGAATTGTTGATTTGCTTGTCCCATTCAGGGAATTCAGATATTACAATCCAAAACAGCAAGGCAGTGCTTCCATTAAAGATGTTCTTCCTGCTATAACTGGAAAAAGCTACAAAGGCATGGAAATCGGAGACGGCGGAACTGCTTCTGCTGAGTTTTTCAGAGTAACTTATGGTGATTGCCCAGACGCAGAAAAGAAGAAAGTCAGAGATAATTTATTGAGGTATTGTGAATTGGACACGATGGCAGAGGTGTTGATTGTGGAGAAATTAAAGGAATTGATATAATCTACTATTTTTTTAATAAATCTTGAACAAAAAATTGTTGGAGAATGAAGTGATATCTTCTGCCTGCCTCATTTTTATTCTGCTGTTATGCTATGTCAGATTACTTTATTAAGGTTTTTATATTGTTTTTAAGCTATTTGAATGATAAAATGATTCATAATAATATGACTAATAATAAAATGAACGTCTGAAATACTGTTTGTGCTCTCACACTTTAAATTAAAACCTTAAAATAGCAATACAATCCATTTATTTAGCAACGTAAATATAGGATATTTACGCTTTTTAATAAAATCTTGAACAAAAAATTGTTGGAGAATGAAGTGATATCTTCTGCCTGCCTCATTTTTATTCTGCTGTTATGTTATAGAAAGATTTAAATAGGTTAAAGAAATAGCATAATCCATGTCAGAAGACAAAATGGATAGGATAATTGAATATCTTGAAGACTTAAGTAAGCGTATTGCTAATATCGAACAGAACATGCCAGATGTCAAGATTGAAAGACTAAAAGAAAGAGAAAATTTAGTAGCCAAAAAAGAAGAATCATTTATGGAGTTTTTTAGGAGATATAACCCTCAAAAAGACACTGATAAAACAATTGTGATTATGCATTTTTTGGAGTCAAGAAGAAATATAGGAAACATAACTACTAAAGACCTTTCTGAAGGGTTTAAGGAAATAAGGGAAAAGACTCCTGTCAATGTTTCAGATAAAGTACAACTCCTACACAAAAAAGGTTTGATAATGCCTGGACAGACAGTTAACACTCTGAAGGGGTGGATAATTACAAGGTCGGGTTTAGAATACTTGGAGAAGATGAAAAATGGATGAGGAAATCAGAAAAAAATTCGAAGTAATAGAAAAAAGAATTAGTATACTTGAAGGGTCATCTAAAAAAGAAGATATAATTCTTCAAGAAAAATCACCTGATGAAATCTTTGAAGAACATGATGGAAAAATTGTTATAACCAAAATTACTGGAGAAACTCCTAAAGAAAAAGCAAAAAATATTGTCTTATTAAGTTTACTGGGATACAAACAAAAATTAGGAGAATTAGATGTTCATGCTTCTAAACTACGTGAGAATGTTGCTATTCATCAAATTCCTTTAGAAAATTTTGGGACATGGGTAAAAGAATTAAGTCCTCGATCAGTTATGAAAAAAGGTAAGAGAGGGAGTACAAAAATTACATACAAACTAACTACTTTTGGGGAAGCAAAAGCTAAAAATTTATTAAAAGAGATACTTGCAAATGGAAAAACAGAATGAATTTACAAAAATATTTAACAGTATGCCGAAAGAGTTAAGAGAAAATTTAGAAAAATATTTTCTTGAGATTATTAAAAATTATAAAGAGAATCGGTGGGAACCATCAGAACTTAACGGAGCCAAATTTTCAGAAGTTGTTTTTAGGATATTAGAATGGCACACAAACAATAGTTACACTTCTTTTGGTACTAAAATACAACCTTTCAGCGATAAGTTAAAACAATTCGAAAATAAAACAAATTTTTCCAATAGCATAAGGTTTCATATTCCTAAAATGTTAGCCGTTATCTATTCGCTACGTAACGATAGGGGTGTAAGTCATGTTGGGGGAGATGTAAATCCAAACCACATGGACTCTGTAGCAATAGTCTATATATCTAAATGGATTTTAGCAGAAATAATTCGTATTGTTCATACCTTATCAATTTCTGATGCTCATGAACTTGTTGAGAAAATTGTGGAAAAAGAGATTCCCGTTGTATGGACTATTTTCAATAAAAAACGAGTACTTAATATAAATCTCAATTTTGAAGACAAAACTCTTGTTTTATTATATTCTGAGTACCCGAAAGAAATTAATGAAAAAAATTTATGCGCTTGGGTAGAACACTCTAACTCTTCAATTTACAAGAATGTAATTAAAAAATTACATAAAGAAAAATTTATAGAATATGATAAAGAATCTTCTTCAGTCATAATATCACCCAAGGGAATTAAGAGGGTGGAGCAGGAAATTGATTTTATGTTTTAACCTCATTCATTTCAAACTTTTCCCAATAATTTTCTACTCTTCTTTGGTTATTCCATAAATCTTGTAAACTTCTTGGTCTATTTCATCATCTATTTTTTATGAATTCTTCGGTAGTGATAATTGTATCATATCCTCCAACTTGCTCAACTTTATGTTTGTATATTCCAGTGTAAGAAAGACTAGATTCTTCATATCTTTTGAACTTAAATACTGCATCATTCATCAGATTGCTGTTGAATACTCCAAGACTTACCAATAATTCAAAATCTTTTACTTTCAATCCTGTAACTTTTTTAAACAAGCCAGGTTCAAGTTTTGTAATAACATCTTTTAATGTTCTTTCTCTATAATCTGTTAAGTACATGAAGATTGGGATTCTGGTCGCAAATTTGATAAGTTTCTTTTGTATTTCTTTTCTCTTACTCATATATTCTCTTTCTTCGTCTGATAATTTCTTCTTTTTCTTTGGAGAAATATTTTCATCATTGGCAAGTTTTTGTTTGGCCTTTTTTACAGATTCTGACTTATTGATAATTAGTTCTATATCCCTATTCAAACTTCTGAATCCTTCAATACTCATCAGTGCTTCCATAGCCCTAGGATTGTTTAATATTTTGTTTAAGGTACCATTGTCTACATTAACCAATAATGCGCTTTCCCATCTTCTTGCAAGCAATGAAGCTGTTGTTCCACTCATAGCCATCTCAATTATTCCAGAAGCATCAATCTGTTTCATAGTACTTCCATCATAGGCAAGAACCGGGAGAAAATCAATGAATTCCTTGATCTTTTTTTCTGAATCTGTTTCCTCAGGATTTAGATTACAGCTATAATCTGCTATTTGCTTCAATGCCCTATTTGGTGCAAAATCAAAAATGTAGCATTCCCTCTTGATTATCTCTTCAGCATTTGGCGATTTTCCGTCTGGGTTCTTTACTGTCCATGGAGATTGTACCCTAAATGCTGCTTGAAAATAAGTTTCTGGACTTGTAAGATTTCTAAGCATGAGAATTCCTGTCCAAGGCTTCACAGTTACACCCGTCGTTAATTTTCCACATGATAAAGTAATTGATTTACTCTTCAATGGCTCTTCCATTGCCTTTTGAACAGGTTTTAATGCATCCAAACCAATACCTGCGCTTGCACCAGCAGCGACAACAATATTGTAATCATGATAATATTTGTTCTGCTTCTGCATCAATAAGTTTTTCATAGCATGGCAAGAAGCAACATTAGGCATGAACCATATTGTATGGGATAATATATTTAACAATCTTGCATCTGAATAAGGTAAGGGTGGTTTTTTAGCCCCTAATTTGAGATTATCAAGATTTGATGCCAAATAATTTCCACGTATTAAGTCAAGCCATTTTTGAACATCATCTTCATAAACAAATTTTGCATTTTTTCCCTCACCTTTAGCAGAGAAAAATACATTTAAGTCAAATGTATCAAACTCTCCACCACTAGCAAGATTTATGACTGAATGTGGTAACTGATATGTTAACAAAACTATTCTTGGAAGCGGTTCGTAAGGATTATTGGGTTTTTTCCAGTTTTCTTTTGCTCTTTGCTCATCAGAATAAGTCCAATGGTATATCTGTTCCTCAATAAATTCTCCCGAAATTATCGCTCTAAAAGGAGTTCCTGATAAGTAAAGATATGCGCCTGTTTTTATGGGCATTATGCTTTCTAAATATTCAACTTTATCTTCTTCTTCAGGCCCTTTAGATGTCTCCTCTTCATATTCTTTATCTTCTATGATAATCTCTTTTTCCTCATCAAACAAGTTCTTTGCCAATTCTCTCCAAGCACCATAATGGTATTCATCAAAAATAATACAATCCCATTTTGTTTTGTGAACCCATTCATTTTTTGTTTTAATGCCACCTAAAGAGTTTCTTCCTAAATAATCCTGAAAAGAGCCAAAGCATATTATTGGCTTTTTCTGTTTTAATTTTTTATAATCTAGATCTGAATGTCTGGAGAAAAACTGCCAACCTTCAAAATCCACATGATTTGATATATCTTCTTCCCATGCACTTTCAACAGCTGGCTTGAATGTCAATACTAGAATCTTTTTCCAACCCATTTTCTTTGCTAGTTGATATGCTGCAAAAGTCTTTCCAAATCTCATTTTACAATTCCACAAAAAATGAGGGGTCTTTTTTTCTTCCTTAAAACTAGAGAAGTATTCAGAGGCTCTTCTTACAGCTTCAATCTGCTCAGGCCTCATTTTAAAGTTTAGAGTTCTGTTATCTTCATTTATAATTCCTGTTTTGAGTGCTAAAACTGTTGCTTTAACTTGCTCGACAGAGCATGCAAACCATTCTCCACCTCTACCTTTAACGCCTTTCTTAATAAGAAGCCTATGGACTGCATGATCATCAAAATAAGTGCCATCTTTTCTCATGGCAGATTCTTCAAAAACAATCTTATATGGGGGATTGCCTGGTCTTTTCGTAGGATATTGCTCTGCTACTCTTTTTTTAACATCAACTGTGGTATAACCTATTTTTAATAAGCCTTCATAAGACTTATCAGTATATGCGTAAATCTTAGGACTCAAGTCTGGCTTTGGAGGAAAAAATTCCTTAATCTTCACTTTCATCAGGTATTTCCTCTTCTGGAGTTTCCGAAGTATTTGGTTTTATCATAGTTTCAATAAAATTAATCTCTTCTTTTGTTAGCTTGTATTTTTTGTAGAGTTCTTTATCTGTCCAAGGCTTTGAAAAGTCTTGCATAGGAACGAAAGCATATGCATTTTTCATGGTATTTTGGGTTATCTTACCAAGAGAAGTCATCATATGAAAAAATTTAGTCTGCATATAACTTACTACATTTTCAGATGTTTTCTTATTATCAAAAGGACCTATAACCAAATATGTTTCCGTACAACATGAATTTGGTTCTGCTAAAAAAGGATTTATCCAATCGGTTCTTAAATTCCCAATTCCCCATGCTTTTGGAATTAATATTTTATATCTGTTAATCCAACCAATATTCTTCTTTAGGTAGGATTTGTCAATATATCCAATACCTTCTTTCCTCCAACCATTATAATAAAACAAAACACTATTTGCAGAAGGTTCTAACTTAAAATCAGGTTTTACTCTTTTGTAGCTATTCTCAACTCTAACATCAAATCCAAAAGGATCATTTGCACTAATTAGTTCTGAAAAACTGTTTTCTTTGTAGTTTTGAACTTTCCTTAATATAGGAATTGCTTGGTTGTACCTAATGAAAGTATTTGCTCCCTTTTCTAATAATGGCCTTTCAGATTCCGAAAGGATAGTATCCGCTTCATGGGTGAATACTTTGCATTTACCTCTGTTGTCTCTATCCCACAGAAAATAACAAACCCCTCCTTTTATTTCAACACCTGGAAAACAATCTCCTGCATTAGGGTAATCATGAAGAATCCTTATTCTATCATCTTTTAACATATTATCTCTGAATTCATCAAGACCCCTTCCTCCACTGAACCAACGAGCAGGAATAATCATTGTTAAGAACCTTGGACTAAGTTTCTTTGCCTGCAAAACAAATTTATCATATATAGGTATAGCACTTGTACCCATTCCTCCTCCATCATTTAGCTGATAAGGTGGATTCCCTATTATTACGTCGAATTTCATTTTGAATATTTCCTCCGGTTTATTTGTGTGAATGAACTCATAAGCGTGAGATTCCAATTCATCTCCTCGGTCATAAACTTCCTGGCTTGCTCCACAGTATTTGCATCTTCCATTTTCCCAAATGTGATTAATATTACTAAACTTAATATTGCCGTCCTTGTTTTTAAATTCTGTGGAAACTGAGTATTTACCATTAGCTGTTTTTGAACAATATAATGACCTGCGAGACACCAAAGCTGTTAATTCTGTTATTGCTATTCCATATAATTGGTTATTTACTATATGATTTATTCTTTTCTGTTTGTCTGGAATCTGTTTTTCTAGTCCTTTATTGAGCCTCTTCGCTATTTCTCTCAGGAAAATTCCTGTTTTCGAGACAGGATCTAAAAATTTGGCATTTTTATCAGACCAAAGTTCTTTGGGTAATAAATACAGCATTTCATTAACAATTTTAGGCGGCGTGAATACTTCGTCGTTGCTTAAACTCGCAAGACAGGTCAATATGTCTGGATTATAATCAATCTTATTCATTATCAGCTAACTCCATATAGTTGATGATTGGATGATCTTTATGCACATTGGGCAATATAACTCTTTCGCCGGTATCGCTATCTGTTGTGAAACTCCACAAAAGAGTAGGACTAAAAATATCTTTGAAAGAATATTCTTTTCTTTTAATCTTTGAATCATTATAGGGCATTGACCATTCCGAGAAAATTAAAGGTTTGCCTTTGGTATCTTTCATTGTTAAGGCATCACCGCATATAATATTTTTACTTAATATAAATTTCAAAACCTTAACATATTTATTGTTGATTTCATGTTTGAAGATAGCGATATATTCTTTTTCAAAGATTTCAAGCAAGCGATCTCTGCATTCTTTAACGTTATCTTCAAGTAAATCAATTCCATATAAACTGGAAATAACTATGACTCCATATTTCTCATATTCTGGCTGGCTTTTTTGGTATTTTTGTTTTAAAACAGCTAACTTTCTATTTAATACTTCAACTAAAAAATTTCCCGTCCCGCAAGCAGGTTCTAGAAATCTTGAATCTAATCGTTCTGTCTCATTCTTCACTAAGTCGAGCATCCCATTTACTTCACGTTCATGAGTAAAAACTTCGCCATGGTTCATTACCCTATGCTTAGATTTTATTTGATTGTTTGAATTAATTTTAGTCATGATTATTAATCTCCTTTGAAAACATTTTTTCTAATTATTTCTTTTCCCTGCTCTTTCGTTATCATTTTATACTCACTTTAATCTCATTCCAATCTTGAATAATATCTTTACTACTTTTCCATAAATTGTTGAATTGAGCCAGAAGATTTTCTCTGTTATTGCTTTTTGAAATTTCACTTAGTTGCCCTCTTACCATAACATCCGGAGAAGGAATGTTATATGCTTCATACTTGCTAACAATAAATCTATCATGAATAGAGGATTTTATTTTAGAGTCTATTATAACTTTAAGCTCACAAGCTATTCCTTTATTAGACATTTCTTCTCTAAAATCCTTGAAAACAGATCTGAAATTTTCATCTGCTTTTTCTATCGACATCACAATTTTGATTTCTTTTATTTTTTTATTGACTGACTCAGAAAGTAGTTCTAAGCCTTTCTTTGAGAAATATTTATCCACCCAATAAATATAGCCTTCGCATTTGTTTAAAGTATTCAAAAAGATTAATTTGTTTGTGAATGGACTTTCGGGAGTTATTAAAGTTTTTTCTACCTCAGAATTGGTGTATCCAACTAACTCTTTTATTTTTGATAAAACTAAATCATTTCTTTCTGATAAAAATTCTTCAAAATTATTTTCCAATAAACAATCATAAGCTTTCTTATTAACAAAGTGTGTTGTTAATATCTTAGTAAACTTACTTTCTTCTCCATCATATTTATCCTTAATAAACTCTTTAACATAAACAGATGGATTTTTGTATCTTTTTATTTTTCTGTTAGTTTCATCTGACATCCAGGTCATATTTAAGATGGAATTGATGTATTTGTTAGAACCAAATCCAAATTTAAACGATTTAGGGAATATATGATCTTTATCATTATTTCTTGCATTTTCTAAGGTTTGAGAAGTATCGAAATCTTTGGCACCTTCAAGAGCAATTAACGACATTATCCCTCTATACTTTGCATTTGATTGTGATTGTATCTCCTTGAAATATAAATTTGGAAGTTCCCTGTGCATTTGTGTTATTATTCTAGGAGTTTCATTATTATTTTCGAACCATTTTCTTAAATCTCTAAAATCTGTAGTCATCTGGGTATCAGCAGCTTGAGAAAAAGCATTTGTGAAAACCGCAGACCAATACCATTGGGTTAATTTTCTATAACATTCCGCTTTATTTTCTTGAGAATCTACCAATTTTAACAGGGCAGTTAATACTGGGATCGTGGGTGTAAAAGGAAGTTCTCCTTCATCCTTAACACCAAATCCATCCCTCATGTTTTCTAATTTTTCTATTGCTTTATCCATATATTCTGAAAGATCATCCCAATCCTCTTCAAAATCTCTGTCAGATTCTTCATAAATATTGGAATAAATATCAAGGATATCTTTTCTCTTACATGAACTATTTTTTTCGTATAATAATGATAAAGCTTGAAGAATGTAGATTGGCATTTTAGATATACTTTTTGAATATCTAAGAATATTTGGATAGTTTTTTAATGTGGCATCCCACATCTTCTTTAATTCAATATTGTACTTATACAACCGAGCAATTAACAAATCAAATACGCTGAGTAATTTTCCTTTGGTATTTATGCTTTCAAATATATCTGTAACTTGATCTAACTGCATACTTTCGGGAAGTGCAACATAAGGTATTTCAAATCCTTCCCACATATGTCTCAGTTTTTTGTCTATAACCCTTCTTATTTTTCTGACTTTCTCAGAATTTTCAGATTGTTTTAAAAGAAATTCTTCAAATTCATTTACCCATTCTTCATATTTTTCTAACTGATAAAGAGGAAATAGCATCTTCTTGAATGATTCTTCTTCTGAAAGCTTTCTAGCATGAACTTCTATTATTCCATTCTTAGAATTTTTATTAAAATATGAATTAAAATTGACATAATAATATAATTGCTCTTTACTGCCCTTTAGAGGAAATTTTGGGGCTTTAATAACATAATATAATGAAGTTATTCTTTGTTGTCCGTCTAAGATTATGGAATCTGGTTTAAGCTCTTCTTCAGTTTTCGCCACACCCAATATCGGTTGGATACCTAATTCAGGACTTCTATCCGTTTCCCATAATAAGAATGAACCAACATAATAATCATTAAATATTGATTCCCAAAACTCTTTAACATTTATCTTGTTCCAATCAAAATATCTTTGAAAGTGGGGCAATACCCATTTTGCTTTAGAAGCATTATATATGATCTGATTTATTTTAATTCTTTGTGGATCTCCAAGAGAATGTGGTATAAAATCAAACTCTTTTTCTAAATTAGTATTCTCTACAAATTCTCTAAAATTTACTTCTTCAGATTTAACCTCGTCTTCCTGTTCAATAATATTTTCTCCTTCTTCAGTTTCTTCTTTAATAGTTCTTCTTTCTTCACTTAATATTTCAGAATCGTACCACCAGCAAAATAAATCTAGGTAATCTTGTTTTTTAAGAATGTCTTCCCCTAGGTCTCCTACAAATTCTTTTAATTTTTTAATATTATCTGGATATTCATTTAATTTTTGAGATAATTTTTCATTCTTTCCAAAAATAATAGTTATGTTCCTATACGACCTTATAGTCCTATTATTTACAACTGGATATAAATCATTCAAACAAAATAAAATCGGTGTAATAGATCCACATTGCAATCTTCTACTATACTTATCTTTAGTAAAGTTTTCAATTAATTCAGGTAATTTTTTAGGATCTTTTTGAAAGTTTCTACATAAATCAAATATTTTGTTAGCCAATAGATTCCATTCTTCATCTGAATAATTATAATCTTTAAAAAATAATTTAATGTTCATAAATGATGGAAATAAACTTACTCTCTTTGCAACTTTGGTTTTTGAATATGGGAGGAGGCCATATAAAACCCATTCTGTAAATTCTGGGCTTTTATTATTCATTCCAGAAAGTTTTTTTAGTATTTCTTGGACTTCTACTTTTTCTTTTACCATAGTCTCAAGATGTTCTTTAGCTTCACTTGTTTGAAGATACTCTTTGAATTGAGCTAATACATCTTTAATTTTCTGTTTTGTATTATCCATTATCATTTCCTCTCACTCTTCCTCGGCGTATTCCAGTAAGGTGATTTGCATTTTGGGCAGACTTTTGGCTCTTCTGTTGTAGTTTCCCGAGGAACCCATTTATGACTGCAACGTTCGCAAACATAGCCTTCTAATTTAATCTTTCCCATATTGAATAGTTATATCCTCTTTAGTATATAAGTTTTACTATCTTACTAACCGAAGGGTTTAAATACTTAATAGTATATTACTAAGAGGTATATAGGTAATGCTCATGAAACAACCGCAACCTTTCAGGAAAAAGAAAAGACTCTCAGATAAAAACCTTTCTCTTAATCGAAAAATCAGAGGATATGCTATTCTAGCAAAAGGCGATATGCCAATAGCAGTAAGCGAAGAAGAGTTTTTAGTGCCTTCACAAAGCTCTGATAAGAAGTATAAAGTAACAAATATCTCTGGATGGAACTGCGAATGCCAGGACTTTCAAAACAGGCATAGTGACTGTAAGCACATTCATGCAATTAAACTTTGGATTAAGTTAAGAGCAAAACCAGAGATAGAAGAATTAAACATAGATACAAATGAAGAAAAATGCATCTACTGCAATTCTTTAAACGTTGTAAAGAATGGCTCAAGAAAAACAGCAATAGAAAACAAGCAAAGATTCAAATGCAAGGATTGCAAGAAAAGATTTGTTCTTGATCCTGTAAAGAGAATTAAAGGCAATGGAAAAATTGTGACTTTAGCAATGGATTTGTATTTCAAAGGATTATCATTAAGAGATATTTCTGACACATTATTCCAATTCTATAATTTGAGAGTGCATTTTGATACAATTAGAAGATGGATTAGCAAATACACTCAAATCATGGATGACTACACGAAAGATTTCAAGCCAGAATTAAGCGATAAATGGCATATTGATGAACAAATGATTAAATCAAAAAAAGATTATATCTGGTGCTGGAATGTCCTAGACAGCGAAACAAGATTTTTGATAGCAAATAATGTAACACGAGGCAGAGAAATTAAGGATGCAAGAGCAGTATTAAAGATAGCAAAAGAAAACATTAAGGAAAATCCCAAAGAGATTGTAACTGATGGATTATGGTCTTATACAAGAGCAATTAAGAAAGAATTTGTTACAAAAAGAACAAGTCCCAATGCTGTTCTCCATTCCAGAAATGCTGGAATAGCAAAGAAACTTCTTAACAATAATATGGTTGAACGTTATCATAATGAGTTTAGGGAATTTGACAAAGTGAGAAGAGGATTTAAGTCAGATGAAACAGCACAGCAATGGAGTGATGCTTTTAGGCTTTATCACAACTTCATTAAGAAGCACATGGCTCTCAATGGAGCAACACCTTCTCAAGTAGCAGAAATTGATATTGATTTAGGCAGAAACAGATGGCTAAGCTTACTCAAACAAAGCCTTAATCACCCGAATACGACAAAAAAGGAGGTAATATTAAAATGACCCTTTAATACGACAGAGAGTGATAAGGGCTTTGCCCGATAACCCTATGAAAAGTTAGACATTTCGGGCAGTTATTTGACTATTAGGGCAAAAGTTACTTTCTAAGCCTAGTTCGTTCATTTCCATTATAACACAGCAAATATTATGGGCAATGATCTTGCACAATACTTCATTAACTTGTGCTGTCCATAATTTGCTTCTTACTCTATCTCCAAACTTGCTTTTAATCATGTGTACTGTGGTTTCTGCGTTGCTTCTTGCGTGATAGTGCTGTAAGTATTCTTCATTGTTTAACATGAAGAAATGATACATTTTCTTCCATATCATTCCATTTCCAGAGCCCTTGCTATTGCTCTTGAAAGGCACATAGAAAGTTCCACCTAAACTATTTACTAATTCAAAGTTATCTTTACTCAAATATGCCTTATCTCCTGATAGTTCTTCCATGTTAAAATATTTGGCTGTGTCTTGAGCCATTTCTTTAAGCTGTGGGCAATCTGCATCATTTTCAGTAGTTATTTTTACAGATGTTATGATGTTGCTTTTTGCTCCATTTACAAAATGACATTTAACCCACCTTCTTGAACAAATCTCTTTTCCATGCTTGAAGCTATACCATCTTTGAAAGTTGCTTGTGCCAAATCCTGTACTGTCAATATTAAATTTGGTTTCTGCTGTTCTTAATGGAAGGCTTGTTAACATTACCATCTTAGCTAATATTGGCGTTAATTCTGGCTTCTTGAAATAGTCAAACATAGTATTGTAAGGAACTTTGCTTTCAATAAATCCTTTCTCTAAAGCCCAATTCATATCAGTAGCAAACCTTCTTCCTGAAAAAGTTGAGTAGGTCTTGAAAACCATGGCAAAAATATTATCTCCTAAATTAGATCTTGGTCTGCCATAAGTGTAAGCAGGTTGTCTTATTCTTGAAGTTATATCTGCCAATAATTCCATTAGCTTTTCTTTTTCTGTTTGCTGTGAAATATTGTAAGACTTCCAATTCTGAGGGTAAGTTTTCTTTACAGTTTGAGTTATTACAGTATTGCCTTCCTTGTCTATTTCTTCTTTTAGAGTATATTCTACTGCGTGAATATGTTTGCATTTACATTTTCTTAATTCATAATCAGGACAATTACATTCTTTCTTATCGTATCTTACTTTTACTAGATACTTGCCTTTGTTAAATTGGCTTGGTACTTCATAACCCCTATCAGTTCTCCTTATCCTGTATTTCTGGGCAATTAACTTCCCTCTTTGTTCTCTTGTTAAATTCCTAAAGTTTTGCTCGGTTATTTGTTCCATTTTTATCAACTCCTGTACAACTCATTATTATATTAATAGGTATATACTATCTACTATATAAACATTGTTGTTCTGTATTATATAGATAAGATATCATTAGTAATATATTAAGAAGCACATAATACAAATATTTATATATTGTCTTAACATTACCTTTATTAATATGAACGATTCAAAAGAAAATATGGCTAAAAAAAAGGAACATGGAGCTAATGTTGATTTGATTGGCAATAAGTGTTATCGTTGTGAGCATGAGTGGCTTCCCTATGATAAAGATGTTTTGCCAAGAGTATGCCCTAAATGTAAATCACCTTATTGGGACAGACCAAAAGTAAGGTTTAATAAAAAAGGTGGAGGAAAATGAGTCAATCTAAGGGGCTTTTACAGGTAGTCTTTTTCTACGAAAAAGAAAATTGACAAAAAATTTAAAAACCGATACATATATATATATATATATGATAATAATTAACAATTATAATTAACTAATGATGTGCTTATGATGAAAAAACAAAACAAAATTTATTTAACGATAGGAATTGTTGCCGTAGTTCTGATTGCAGCAATCATGATGTTCTCAACTCCAAAAGGAGAAAATGATAATTCAAATACAGTTAAAATTAGATTTACAGGACCGCTTTCTGGTGCCTTTGCATACTATGGAACGCAAGCACAAAAAGGGTTGAATTTAGCATTTGAAGATTATGATTACTTGCTTAATGAAAAAAATCTAGTTTTAGATATAAAATATGAAGATAATACGGGAGACAAAACAAAAGCAGTTACTGATTTTAATACTTTTTTGAGTGGGGATAATGTTGCTTTGGTAATTTCAACAAATACCCCATTAAGTCAGCCCTTAATTCCTTTAGCTGAACAAAACAATATTAATTTACTTGCATTAATTACTGGAGCAAAGGATTTTGCCAAGGATACTAACTATGTTTTTAGAGATGCAATAATGTCTTATGATGAAGGAGTTTTATTAGGAAATTATTTTAATCAGCAAGATTATAGTAATATTGCTACTTTGGTTGTTAATGATGATTATGGTTTAAGTGGAGCATTAGGAGTTAAAGATGAATTAGAAAAAAATGGTAAAACCATTGTAGCAGAAGAAGTTTTTGAAAATTCAGCCACAGACGTTAGAACTCAAATAAACAAGATAAAAGAAAAAAATCCTGATGCTATTTTCTTGGTGGGAAGAGAATCTAATTTAATTATTGCAATACAACAAATGATTGAATTGGGAATCCCTCAAGAGAAAATCTTTTCTATTGACTCATTTGAATCTCCAACCGTACTAAATGGTTTAGATTCTTTAGCAAATGGAATAAAGATTACAAGTGTTTATTACGATTTGAATAATTTAAATACAAAAAAGTTTTTTGATGAGTTTAAAGAAAAATACGATGCTGATCCCGGGATTTATGCAATTGATGCTTATTCTGCAGGAGAATATATAATACAATCTGTAGTTGATTGCGGTACTTCCTCGGAACAAATAAATGATTGTTTCACAACTAAAGAATTTGAAACTATAAAAGGAAATATTTCATTTAATAATCTTCATGACATGAGCATTACAGTAGGACTTTTTGAAATAGAAAACAAAAGCAAAATACTCATTGAGAAATTAAAATGAATAATATTAATTTATTTTCTTCTTTTCTTAATATTCGGGACAGCATTTATGCAAATGATTTAATAATTTATGGGCTTACAAAATCAGGAATTATTGATTTAATGAAAAAAGATCCCCCTGGAATTACTTTTCAAGAAATAGTTCGAAAATTAAAACTAAAACCTCGACCTCTTAAAGTTTTAATTGATCTTCTTGTAGCAATGAAATTTTTTGAATTAAAAAAGGATAAATATTTTTTAGATGAAGATTTTGAGAAGGGCGTGGTAAATTCTGGTTTAATATACTACTTAACTGAACTAAATCAAAGAGAATTTGTATTGGGATTTGAAAAAGTCTTTAAAACTGATGAACCTATTCCATACCCAAAAAGAAATCAAAAATGGGAAAAATCTCTTGACAATACTAAGTTTGTAAAAGAATTTAACAATACTATGAAAGTGAGAGGAGCCTTATTAGCAAAAGAATTATTTAAGAATATAAATTTAAACAAAAACAAGACGCTTTTACTTTTAGATATTGGTGGCAGTTCTGGAATTTATTCAAAAGAAGCAACATTAAAATTTAATAAATTAAATGCAATAGTTCTCGATAAAAATACTGTCCTAAAAAAAACTATTAAAGGAAAGCGATTGAGATTTGAATGTTTGGACATGTTCACAGAGGGTTATCCTAATGCAGATCTACATTTATATTCTAATGTCCTTCATGATTGGAATGAAAAGGAAAATCTATTTTTACTAAAGAAAAGCTATAAATCATTACCAAAAAAAGGAAAAATAATAGTTCATGATGCTTTTTATGGAGCAAAAGCAAAAGAAGATATTTCCATACTTAGTTACTCGGCTTTGCTAATGTTACTTACCCATGGGAGATGCTACTCTATCGGAGAAATGAAAGAACTATTAGAAAAAGCAGGATTTAAGGGAATAATTTACAAGAAGACAATAGCAGGGAGAGGAGTAATAATCGGAGAAAAACACTAAATTTATTAACTTCTTTTTTTATTTTATTTTTAAAGAGGTAAACTAATATGTCATCAATCGCATTTCAATTATTAATAGATGGTTTAATAGCAGGAGCCATCTACGCTTTAGTCGCATCTGGTTTTTCTTTAATTTATTCTACAAACAAGTTTATTCATTTTGCACACGGAGCAGTAATTGCTTTTAGTGCTTATGTTTTGTATTTCTTGTTTTCTGTTTTGGGATTAAATTTTGGTTTTGCAGTTGCTTTAGCAATAGTTTTTGCTTCGTTGCTTGGCTATGGAATGAATATTGCAGTTTACAAACAACTAAGAAAAAAGAAAACTTCTTCCGTAATTCTTTTAATCGCGAGTGTCGGATTATTAATTTTATTAGAATCCTTAATTTTGCTCTTATTTGGTGCTGATGTTAAAACAATTGGTTTCATCAAAGTTGCAAAAGGAATGGAGTTTTTGGGAGCAATCATCACTCCCTTACAGATATTTATCATAATTACTTCAATATTCCTTTTGGCAGGGCTTTTCCTCTTCATGAAAAAAACAAAGCTAGGAAAAGCAATGAGAGCCGTTTCTGATAATAAAGATGTAGCAGAGATTGTGGGCATTTCCTCAGAAAAGATTTATTCCTGGAGTTTTATTATTGGCTCGGCTGTTGCAGGAATAGCTGCAATATTAATAAGTTTAGAACAAAATCTTGAACCAGTTATGGGAACAAATTTAATGATTAAAGGTTTTGCAGCTGCAATTATTGGAGGAATTGGTTCTGTTCATGGTGCTATCTTGGGTGCATTTTTATTAGGGATAGTTGAAAACTTTGGTATTTGGTACTTGCCTTCTGGTTATAAAGATGCAATTGCATTCGTCTTATTATTCATATTCCTACTATTCAGACCGCAAGGAATTTTAGGGATTAAAAGGAGAAGTGAAAAATGATTGAAGCATATTTCATCCACTTAGCAATTTTGGTTGGAATTTATTTAATTCTTGCTTTATCTTTGCAATTAGCTTTAGGTTATACTGGATTAATAAATCTGGGACATATTGCTTTTTTTGCTATTGGTGCTTATGTTTCAGCATTGCTTACTTTAAATGGAATTCCTTTTATAATCGCTTTTTTGTTAGCAGGAATTATATCTGCAGGATTTGGATTTCTACTATCAATTCCAACAAATAAACTTAAAGGAGATTATCTTGCTTTAGCAACTTTAGCTTTTACTTTTGTAGTATATGCAGTGACTTTAAACTGGACTTCTTTAACAAGAGGGCCTTTGGGTTTGCTTGGAATTCCAAAGCCTTCGATTTTTGGTTTGAGTTTCTCTTCAAATCTTAGTTTTCTAATCCTAACAATAATTATAGTTGTAGTAGTTTATTTCATAATAAAAAGAATAGTAGATTCTCAGTTTGGAAAAGTTATGGAAGCAACAAGAGATAATGAACTTGCAACACAAGTTTTAGGGAAAAACACGTTTAAAATCAAGTCAATTGTTTTAGCAACCTCTGCTTTTTTTGCAGGCTTAGCTGGAAGTTTATATGCTCATTACATAACTTACATTGATCCTTCATCTTTCACCATAATGCAATTAATTCCTATCTTATGTATTGTTATTATTGGGGGCTTAGCTTCATTAAGAGGAACAGTTATTGCAACTGTCATTTTAATCCTATTGCCTGAATCATTAAGGTTTATTGGCTTTCCTTCTTCAGTTATTGGTCCAATGAGACAAATCATTTATGCTTTAATATTATTAATCATATTACTATATAGGCCAAAAGGTTTTTTTGGCAAGGTGGAGTTAGAATAACATGTTAAAAATACAAAACTTGTCAAAACATTTCGGAGGAGTAAAGGCAGTGGATAACTGTAGCTTTGAAGTCAAAGAAAATTATATTACTGCACTTATTGGCCAAAATGGTTCTGGGAAATCAACAGTTTTTAATATTATTTCACAAGTTGTTGATGAAGATTCTGGTATAATTACATATGATAAACAAAATATAACTCATTTTTCACCAGAACAAGTTTCAAATGCGGGAATCTCAAGGTTATTCCAAAAATCACAACTATTCTATAACTTAACAATTAAAGAAAATCTGCTTTTATCTTTAGATAATGAAGATACAAAATTTTGGAAAAATCTATTTGGAAAAAACAAAATAACAAAAGAGAAAGAGGAAAAAGTGAAAAAGGCTTTAGAATTAGTAGAAATGTATTCTTTTGCAAGTAAACTTGGAAGAGAATTAAGTTATGGACAAAAAAGACTTATTGAAATTGTAAGAACAATTCTTAATCCTCATAAATTGTTAATGTTAGATGAACCAATTGCAGGAGTAACTCCAAAACTGAGAACGAAGATTTCAGAAATCTTACTAGGTCTAAAAAAACAAGGTGCAACAATACTGTTAATAGAACATGACATGAATTTTGCTTTAAACCTTGCTGATGAAGTTATTGTTTTAGATGAAGGAAGAGTTATTGCAAAAGGAACACCTAATCAAATAAAGAACAATAAAAAAGTCTTAGGGGCTTATTTGGGAGAGTAATATGCTACAAATTAAAGATTTAAAATCAGGCTATAATGAAATGGAAATACTTCATGAGGCTGATATAGAAGTTAAACCAGGAGAAATTGTAGCAATTATTGGTCCTAATGGTAGTGGAAAATCAACACTTTTAAAAAGTATATTTAATTTATGCAATATTTATTCAGGTAAGATAATTTGGAAAAATAAAAACATTACAAAATTAAAAACTCATGAAAAAATATTTGAAGGAATGTCTTATGTTCCTCAAGGAAGGCAAGTTTTTAGAGATTTAACTGTTCATGAAAATCTTGAAATGGGAGCTTTTATAATGAAAGACAAAGAATTAGTTAAAACTAATATTCAGGATGTTTATGAAAAATTCCCCTTCTTAAAAGAAAAACGACATAAATATGCAGATACCCTATCTGGTGGACAACAACAAATGCTTTCAATAGGAAGGGCGTTAATTCAAAACCCCCAATTATTGTTATTAGACGAGCCTTCTCTTGGTTTGAGCCCAAAAGCAATGAAGGAAATATTTCAAAAAATAAAAGAAATCAATAAAGAAGGAGTTTCCGTAATAATTGTAGAACAAAACGCAAAACAGGCAGTTGAAATTGCAGATAAAACATATATTCTTGAAGATGGAAAAATCGCACTAACTGGTGGAAAAGAGATCTTGAAAAATCCAAAGATAAAAGACATCTATTTTGGTGGAAGATAATGTTCTTTTAGAAAAAGAACCAAAAGTAAAAGCCCCCTCTATTTTCTTTTTTTAGAAAAAAGAAACCAAAAATCTGGACTCCCCCTCGTCCTTCGGACATATAGTCTCCTACGGAGAAATTTATTATCGTGAAAATTTAACTCTTAATCGCAATGTTAAGCAAATTTTTCTTTGAGTTAAGATGGGTCTACTTTTCAGGCAGAACTAATACTTTTCAAGCAACCTTTACTTATCGTGGACTTATCGGGCAAAGCCAGTGATAAGCAAAAATATATAAATCATACCCAATTAACATTTTCGGTTATAAATGACAGCAACAGTCGTAGTAGGAATGCAGTATGGTGATGAAGGTAAAGGAAAAGTTGTAGATTTTTTAGCTAAAAATGCAGATTATGTTGTAAGATATCAAGGCGGAAATAATGCTGGCCACACAGTTGTAATTGATAATGAACAAACAATTCTTCATTTAATACCATCAGGAATTTTTCATAATAAAATTTGTGTTCTAGGAAACGGCATGGTTTTAGATTTAGATAAATTAAAAGAAGAGATAGAAACACTAGAATCTAAAGGAATATCTGTTCTTGAAAATTTACTAATTAGTGAAAATGCACATATTATTCTTCCAGAAGACGTTAAAAGTTCTAAAAAAGATAGAATAGGAAGCACAGGAAGAGGAATAGCACCAGCATATACAAATAAAAGTGCAAAAACAGGATTAAGAGTTAGAGACATTTTAAATATCGAAGATAAAATAGATGGAATTGACATCAGAGCAAGAAATAGATTAAGCATATATAAAAAATATCTAAAACAATATGAATATTTAAAAGATAATGTTGTTAATGTTTCAAAAGTTTTAAATGATGCCATAGAAGAAGGAAAAAATATTTTGTTTGAGGGTGCCCAAGGAACAGGTTTAGACATAGATCATGGACAATATCCTTTTGTAACAAGCAGTAATTCAACAGCAGGAGGTGCCTGTACAGGATCTGGAATTGGTCCAACTAAAATAGACAAAGTTATAGGGATATGCAAAGCTTATATAACAAGAGTAGATAGAGAAGGAGAAAGTCCATTAACTACACAATTAGATGACAAAACCGGGAAAAAATTAAGAGAGAATGGACATGAATACGGCGCTACAACAGGAAGACCAAGAAGATGTGGTTGGTTCGATGCAGTCTTAGCAAATCATGCAGTAAGAGTAAACGGAATATCAGAAGTTATTCTAACAAAATTAGATGTTCTGGATGGATTTAAAAAATTAAAAATATGCACACATTATGAATTAGACAGAGAAAAAATTGAAGATTTCCCAACAGATTCTATTGTACAAAGAAGATGCAAACCAATTTATGAATCTATAAAAGGATGGTCAAAGACTGTTAAAAAAGCAAAAACATTCAACGAACTACCAGAAGAAGCAAGAAATTATATTAGAAGAATAGAAGATCTTATGCAGACAAAAGTTTCATATGTCACAACAGGACCTAAAAGAGACCAAATAATTGAAATCTAATAATCACCTATTTTTTTCTGAGTTTTATTTTTAACCTGATTCTTAAAAGTAGCCCAAGTTTTTCTAAATATTTCAGGATGCTTTTCCCAATTCTCTTTAATGAATTTCTGTGTTATAGCATTACTAGGATAACCAGGACCAACTTCACCATATTTAGCATTAATTTTATCCATCTCTCTATCTCTAGTAACTTTAGCTAATATAGAAGCAGCAGAAACAACAGGATATTTTACATCTGCCTTATGCTCAGCTATAATCTCTTTATCTTTATTTTTAAGATAAACTTTAAGATAATCCACATAAGAACTTTTATTATTACTAGGACAATCTAAAATTGTAGTATCAGGATTAAATTCATTTATAATTAAAGCAGATTTCACAGCTTCCAATTTATTCAAATTTAATTCAACAGAATTCAAAGCATCATCAATTTCTTTTGGTTCAATAACAATTATTCTAGTACTCTTAGCAATATCAATAATCTTATCAAACATTTTATCTCTTTTATCACGAGTCAATAATTTAGAATCTTTTACACCAAGAGCTTTCAGTTTAGCTTCATCATTCTTACTAATCATTACTCCAGCCATTACCATTGGTCCGATGACAGGCCCTCAAGGCAAACCTAAAACTATTGTTTAAGGTTTTTTACCCGCCTCATCGATCCCAAGTATTGTAGTCATATAATTATTAAAATGAAAAGCTTTTAAAAGCTTGTGATTGACTGAAAAACCCAAAAAGGTCGACAAGGTTGACAACCACCAGCGAAAGTTCTTTATAAAGAGGAAATAATATTGGTGTATGGATAATAAACTAATAGAAGATTTTACTAAAAATAAACTTCCAACAAAAGAAATAGCTAAAAAATATAAATTAACATTAGAAGTTATAAAAAAAATATTAATAAATAATTTAGGCAGGGAGAAATATCTCAAATCAGCACATTCTATTGGAGGGATAACCATTGCTAGAAAATTAAAAAATCCCCTTTACAAAGAAACATATTCTATGAATTTAGGCAAAGCAGTATCAAAGGCAATTAAACAAAAAATGAAAAATCCAAAATTTAGAAAAATATGGATAGAAAAATCAAAAGATGCTTCAAAAGAAGGGAGAAAAAGAATAAATACTCTTTTAGAAATTGATCCAATATTTAGAGCTAAATGGGTTAAAAATTGTGCCAAAGGCGGGAATAAAACGTTTAAGTTAAAAATAGGAGCATTTGATAGGGCAAATATAAAAAAAAGGAAAAAAGGAGCATTAATCGGTTTAAAAAATACAAAAAGAAAAATGATAGGACCTAAAAATGAAAAAATGTACAATAATTTTGAAAGATATATAGCAAATTTAATTATTGAAAATAAACTAAATTATTTTTATGAAAAAATATTCCCAGACAAAAAT
Organism: Candidatus Woesearchaeota archaeon; assembly: GCA_043812195.1. Taxonomy (GTDB): domain Archaea; phylum Nanobdellota; class Nanobdellia; order SCGC-AAA011-G17; family PNOQ01; genus JBDRML01. Next base: position 30,786 of record JBDRML010000017.1, read on the forward strand.
GCCAATGGTTTCATAAGCTGTGATTTTGAGATTAATGTTAACAATAAAAAATTACTTATTGAAGTAACATGTTGGGATAAATATAAAGATAAATCATTACAAATAAACAAAAAATTTCAAATATTAAAGAATCAATTAGTTAATTTTGAGTATATCCTAGTTGCACCCACAAAAAGGCAAAGCGAAAGATATTCAGAATTTTTAGATAAAGAAATAATATGTTTTAGCTCATACGAATTTAAAAAAGAATTGAAAAAAATAGCGAGGGACGGATTTGAATTCGCCGGTAATTCACTTAAGCGAAATACCTCCGACGACCTCCGGGTTATGAGCCCGACGAGCACTCCTAATTGAGCAAATATAGCAAGTATATTTTCTGCTCCACCTCGCTATCTAAAATATAGAACAATTTGTTCTTTTTAAACCTTCTGATTTAATTGGCTTTGCACAATAAGTCTAGTCTACACAAAAACTAAAAGTTAGATAAATTAGTAAAAGGAAATCCTAATTATTTAGAAATAGTAAGTATAGATTTTTAAGGATAGGGGCAGAAAACTAGATTGGTTCATTGGAGAAACTTATTAGCGTTGAATGTTTTAACAACCTGCCGCTTTTTAATAATATATTCTTGAATTCCAACGATAATTAAACCTACTATCAGTAAAATTATTCTAGCGTAAGTAGCAATGTATATACCATCTACACCTATGTCACCAATATAACTGTAAGCAGATTTAGCCAGAGTACCTAATAAAATAGGAAGGATAAATCTCTTAATTCCAATTGGTCCAGCTGCGACTATATAAGTTAATTCATCATCTGGTGTAAATGGCAAAATATAAACTATTAATAAAGTAATTGGACCAACTTTTTGAGTGATCTGATCAAAACGATTGTAAAATCTAGGAGCCACAACTTTTTTTAATAAGGGTCTTCCGTATCTTTTTACTAAAAAAACAATTAAAAATAATCCAATGGTAGTGGCAAGAAAATTTATGATAAAACCAACATGCCCGCCAAAGATATAACCCGCTGCGATTAGAATAAACGTGTTAAAAAGGGGTGTGAGAGTTACATACACTACTTCAATAAAAAAGTAAATTACCATTCCCCATTGTCCACTACTTTCAACAACTACTTGTAGACTTTCCCGATCAATATACTTAGTAAAGATGACCGCAGCCACTATCATTAAAGCAATATAAACGCATATGATAATTATACTTTTTAGCTTTGTTTTTTCAGAAATTATATTTAAACCATCTTTATATTTTTCTTTCATCTTCCTTCACACCACTCACACATTACCTCTTTTTGCATAAATTTAAAAGTTATTAACCTTTTTATTATTTTCTATGGAGTTCAACAAACATTATCACAAACATTCTAACATAGAAATTACATTTTCAATGATCAAAAGGAAATTTGGAAATAATGTACGATGTAAATCACTAAGAAACCAACCAAACTAATGAGGTTTTATTTAAGATTTTAGCCCACAATATTGTTGTTTTAATCCATGAGTTATTTGAACTCAATATTAAATAGATTTTGATAAAATAGCGAAAAATCACCTGCACAAAAAGTGATTTAATTATTGTACAAAGCCATTTAATTTTCCAAACCTTTAAATATACAAAATTAAAATTAATAATATGTTTATCAAAGAAATAAAGGAGGTGAAAATTCTAGATGGCTACTGATTTATCAAGTTGGTTACCATTTGCAGGAATATTAGCAGGTGCAGCAATTACAGTTTTAATCATTGTTGGTATAGCAGTTTACATTTATATGGCAATAGCATTAATGACAATAGCAAATAAAACAAAAACACCAAACGCATGGCTTGCATGGATACCCATAGCAAATTATTATTTAATGACTCAAATTGCAAAAGTGCCTTGGTGGACGTTCTTTGCATTCTTATTAGTGTTAATACCCGCAATTGGAAGCTTAGCATTCTTAGCAGTTTCTGTTTGGTGGTGGTGGAGAATTGCAGAAGTAAGAAAGAGACCTGGTTGGTTAGGCATATTAACAATAATTCCAATAGTAAATCTAATAATTGTTGGAGTGCTTGCTTGGGCAAAAAAATAATTTTTTCTTTTCTTTTTTCCAAAACTTTTATAAACATCTAAATAAATAATTTTATATGGCAGTTAAAAAAGTAACTTGGCTATTAGTATTATTAATGTCAATCTTCTTCGGATGGTTTGGCGTTGATAGATTTATCTTAGGACATATATTCTTAGGAATATTAAAACTAATAACATTTGGTGGTTTAGGAATATGGTGGATTATAGATGTAATCTTAATAGCAAGTAAATATAATTTCAAAAACATCAAATGGGTAGAAAACCAATAATTTTTTCTTTTTTCCCCACTATTACATAAAACTTATATATAGATATTTTTTTATTTCTTTATGTTAAAAAATTTGATTATAGGTTTGTTTATAGGATATATAGGAATTATCCTTTATGAAGGTGGTTGGACATCTATTAAAAAAGTTTTTGGAAAGGAAATTATAGTAAGAATAAAAAAATGGCATGTACACCATAGCATGTATGGCATTGCATTATTAACAATCTGGCCATTTTTTATGAGTCCGCTAATTTTCGGTGCTGGTGTGGGTGTAATATTAAGGCATACGCAACAAGATGGATTTACATTTATAGGGAAAAATTAAAATTTACCAAAAGAAATCTATTTCAAACTAACATATCCGATTAATCTCCAACGTCCACCAACCATTCTGGAGATTGTAATTCTATCTTCTTTTCTCAAACTAACTGGTTTTTTTAAATTAACTTCAATAAAATCCTTTCCGACACCAATAACACTTCCAACCGTAACCGAAGAATTAACATTCATCATTAATATTTCACCTAACTTAATAGGATCAACCTTTAACTCATCCTTAGAACCAACAACTCTATCTAATAAATGCACTTCTAATTTTAATTTTTCATAAGTTTCCAACATATGGCCTTCTAATCCAACTACATTTCCAACCAAACTATCAGATTTAACAATAGAAGGATCTAATTTTGTTAAAATACTTGAAGATCCACCAGGAGCAATTTCTTCAACTTCTTCTCCACCCCACACAAAACCAACAATTTGAGTTTTAATAGGAATCCAAACAATCTTATTATGTTTCTCTTTTTTCAAGCCAGGTCTTATCTCAATCAATTCACCCCTCTTAAAAATACCTTGTGCCATAGCTCCTCCCAAAACACCACCAGAAATTTTCTTTATTGGAGTTCCAGGTTTATTCACATCAAAGGATCTAGCAACATAAAAAATCGGATATTCATTTTTCTTTCTTTCAGGAGTCTTAAATCTTTCTTGTATGATTTGTATTAAAGCATCAATATTAACATTATGCTGAGCAGAAATAGGAATTATCGGAGCATCTTCAGCAATAGTACCTTTCAAAAAATTCTTAATCTGATTATAATTTTCAAACAATTCATCTTTACTAATCAAATCTATTTTATTCTGAACAACAATTATATCTTTAATTCCACTTATTTCCAAAGCCATCAAATGCTCTTTAGTTTGTGGTTGAGGACAAGGTTCATTAGCAGAAATTAATAATAAAGCAGCATCCATAATTGCAGCTCCAGATAACATAGTAGCCATTAAAGTCTCATGACCTGGTGCATCAATAAAAGAAACTTTTCTTAAAGGAACATTATCAGTTTTACATTTAGCACATTTAAAACTAGAACCATAACATTCAGGTTCCGAACATTTAACACATTTATAAAAAGTTGTATCAGCATAACCTAATTTTATAGTAATTCCTCTTTTTAGTTCTTCAGAATGGACATCAGCCCAGCGCCCAGAAAGAGCTTGAGTTAGAGTAGTCTTACCATGGTCTACGTCTTTGGTGTGGAAAAGTTTCCCTTTCTAATGTCCAACAAGACCAATGCTAATTTCAGGCACTAGTTCTTTTTCCTTATTTTTAATTTTTTTCAATCTGTTTTCTAACCCCCTCAATCTTTCCAATTTTTTAGGATGAGATATATAAGGAATAATCTTCTCCCTAAAACTTATAAAACTATCCCTTTTGATTCTTATGTCATATTTTAATGTTGAAGATCGTTTTGTTTTACAATATTTGCGAGATATATAAGATTCAATTTTATCCAATTTTAATAGATATTTATACAATAAAGCAGTTTTTAAGAGTTTTATAATTTTTTTATTATCTTTATATTTTTGGGTTCCAAAAGCAATAGAAATATCGAAACTATCTAAAGAAATACTTCCTTCTGCTTCGATTAATCCAGCGAAAAAAGCATGTCTAACAGATTTGGGAGAATAATATAAAATAGAAATTAAATTTTTATTAAAATGATCAAATACATATTCTTTAAGAATTCTGTTGCAAACTTCAACACGATAAACATAATTACCATATTGATGTTTATTAATAGAAATTACTTCAGCATATTTAGTTATTTCTTTATTTGGTCTAAAATCTGGTTTTAAAATAAGTTGTACTTTTGGATCAACTTGGTTTAATCTTAATATCAAATCTTTAAATTTTTGTATAAATTCTATATTTTTATTGCTTACGCCAACCTTTCTAGCCCCCCCACATTTATCACCAACCCATTTACCAAATTCTTTAGCAAATTTTTCATTAAAAACCACCACATTTGGAAGCGGTCTATCTTGATAATTATCTTTTCTTTGGTTGGTTATTTGTTCTGATGTTATATAAAAATATTTATTTTTGTTTAAATTAGTTGGTGGTTTGATAAATATATCATTTTCAAATATATTAAAGAAAATCCTATCTGCTAAAGATCTTCTAAAAGTAGATACTTTTTCTTTTTCTAAATCTACTATTGCTGGAAGTATCAAAGAATGTTCCCTACCACTCGTACCAACTTTTATCTTGTTTAAATTTTTTTCGAATTGTTTTAAGTTTATTTTAGTTAATTTAGAAATACTAATAATTTCTTTAGATGACATATATCTCTTGTATTTTTTATTATCACATATTTCAAAACCCCTTCTTAATCCAAATAAGTGCCTAACATTTATTCCAATATGTTTAGCAACAATTCTCCAATCTCCAAATTTCTCCCTAAGTAAAGAAAATACAAAATTTCTGAATTTACCATCTAGGTAAAACATAGCAGTCGTATTTAACAAATTTCTAAGTGATATTTTTACTAACATAACTTAAAAATAAGAAATGATTCATAAACAACTTTCGGTGGTGTTTGTCGACCTTGTCTACCTTTGTAAACATTTAATAGTAGTTACTCTTGCTTTCTTTCTTCTGAACTTTCTTCTTTTCCACCGAAAATTTCTCCTATTCTTTTAGAACCTTCTTTTACAATCTTTAAATTTATTTGAGAAACATCTTCATCAATTAAATTTCCCCTGATAGTTTTTCTTTGTTTAATGCCTTTATCTTTAGTCTTGCCACCAACACCTTTAATAAATAAAGGTCTTTTTCTTGCAACACCTTCTATATCTTTTCTTAAAGGAAATCCATCATTATCACTTCCACCAGTTATTTCTAACTCATATCCAGATAAACCAAATGAATTACCACTTACTTTCTCTCCCAATTTCTTACTTCTAAAAACATCAGATTCAGCATCAGTTGTTTGCTTTTTATAACTTTTCCCAGTTTTTGGATCATTTATATTTAATTTAAATTCTGCCATTTTATTTAACCATCCCTTCTATGCTTCTTTTAATGCGCCTTTTTTCTTTATTAAAAGATTCAAAAGCCTCTTTTCTTTTTGATTTACGGAATTCCTTTTTTGCTCCATTTATTTCAACTACATATTTTAAACCAAAGCATAAAAATTCAGGAGCAGTTGAAAGTCTAAGACTCATTAAACCAACATCAAATCTCTCTATCATATAATATTTAGATAATTTAATTCTTTTTGTTTCAGTTTCAATATACCCTGCACCAGAACCTGTTTCTGACATTTTTTTACACTCCCCACGTTGGATTTTCTTTCCTTTTAATTTCAGCTATCTCCTTTAACAAACTGATTTCTCCACCATTTAAATACTTTTTCAATTCCCTTGCCTTCCTAAATTCACTCTCATTCATGTCAGAATAGAGAATATCACCTTCTTTTACCTGTCTACCAGCTATAACTCCTGGTAAAGAAGCAGCTACCTGATCTCCTTTTTTAGCCTCATTTATACTTTCTTTTTCTTCTTGCAAACTTTTTAGATTACATAATTTTTTACCATCTACTTTAATTAATTGAGTATTAGTTTTTGCTGTTCCTTCTAAAACTTCCACACCAACAACAGCAGGATTACTTTGCCTAAAAATATGTCCTTTCAAAACTTGAATCTTAAATGGTCTTACTAATTTTTCAATTTCTTTGTTTTCAATTCTCTTAGTTTCATCTTCTAGCCATTTTTCAATATCTTCTATTATTTTATAAACAACTTCATGTTTAATTACTTTCACACCTTCTAATTTTTCTAATTGCTTAACATTAAAACCTAAAACAACTTTATTCAAGGGATTCTCATCAGAAGAAGCTTCCATTAAATCATTCTTAGTAATATCACCAATACAAGCTCTCTTAATACTAATATTTTTTTGCTTCAATAAATTAATTAAAGCTTCTAAAGAACCCAAAGTATCAGCCTTTACAACCAAACCATCACCTTCAGTTTCAATTAAAACCTCTTCAATTTCAGATTTGATTTCTTCTTCAAGCTTTTCAGCATTCTCATTTGCAACTCTAATAGGCATTCCACACACAACATCTTCCATATCAGTAGCAGAAATCTTAACAGCACATGCAGCATGAACCTCATTAACAGCTTTTAATTTATTTTGTTCAACTAAAAATAAACATTTAACCTTAGTTTTAATTATTTTATTCTGAGCTCCAATAAACAAAACATCATTCTGTTTAACACTCCCATCATAAATAACACAATCAATTGCTTTACCAACTCCTTTTTCTTCACTAACTTCTAAAATAGTTCCCTTACCTTGACCCTCAACATTAATTTTCAAACTCTCTTCCAAATATTTTTGAGCCAATCCAGTAATAACCATTAATAATTCAGCAAATCCTTCTTTTCTTTTAGCAGATGTTGGAATAATAGCAATTTCTTTTGTATAATCTTTAACTCTATCAAATCTCTCACCATTAAATCCATATTCAGCTAATCCACCTATAATATTATACATCTTACCTTCAAAATCTTGGATAACTCTATCAGATTGATCATTTATAGATTCCAATAAACTGACATCAGAATCAGATCTCCATCCACCAATTTTATCTATCTTATTAGCAGCAATAACAAAAGGAGTCTTAGCATTTTTTAAAATCTCAATAGCCTCTTTAGTCTGAGGTTTTAATCCTTCTGTAATATCCACAACTAAAATAGCAATATCAGCAATACTACCCCCTCTTTTTCTTAAAGTAGTAAATGCCTCATGTCCAGGACTATCAATAAATAATATTCCAGGAATAGTCAATTCAATTTTTTTTAATAAATCACCACAAATTTTCTTAATATTATCAATAGGAACTGAAAAAGCAGAAATACACTGAGTTATACTCCCAGCTTCTTTTAAAGCGACAGAGGTGCCTCTAACCAAATCAAGTATAGAAGTCTTACCATGATCCACATGCCCCAATAAAGTAATTATTGGTTGTCTTATTACTACTTTTGCCATTTTCCATCACATATAGAAGCATTTTAGACCGTTTAAAAAGCTTTTGTTAAGGTAATGGAAAGCTTTATATACTATTATGAATACCTATTCATTATAAATACAGGAGGTAAATTAAAATGCCAAATAAAGATGGAACAGGACCAGAAGGAAAAGGATCTAGAACAGGAAGACAGATGGGAAATTGCAAAGAAGCAGAACCTACTAGAAGAGGATTAGGTCGAAGATTGAGACGCCAAAACTAATTTAAACATATAAAAGACTACAAAGATAGGAGGTTTAAAATGACAGGAGAAAAAGAAGGAAAAGAAAGTTTAACAGAAGAAACCAAAGATTTAGAAAGAGCAAGACAATCTTTGGTTGAAGAGCTTGAAGCAATAAATTGGTATCAAGAAAGAATAGAAAATACAAAAAATGCCGAGCTTAAGAAAATATTAGAGCATAATAGAGATGAAGAAAAAGGGCATACAGCAATGCTGATGGAGTGGATCAGAAAAAACGATCCCGAACAAGATAGGGTTTTCAAGGAACACGATTAAGATGCCAAGACCAAGACTTTGTAGAAGAATAGCTGGCCATCCAAGTACAAGTTATTTCAAACCAGCCGGAGTAAGAATCAAAGAATTAGAAGAATCTATTTTAACTCTAGATGAATTTGAAGCTATAAGATTAATAGACTTAGAAAATATAGATCAAATAAAGGCTGCAAAACAAATGAAAATAAGTCAACCAACACTCTCAAGACTTATTGCCTCAGCAAGAAAAAAAATAGCAGATGCTATCATTAACGGAAAAGCTATTAAAATAGAAGGTGGAAATTATAAATTAGTAGAATAAGAAAAAGACACACAAATTAATTTCTTTAAATTTCATCACTTTCAACATGTAACTCATAAAGTGTTTTATATTCATATAATTCTTTTTTATTAAACCATAACTTAATCTCTTGCTCGGCTTCTTTTTTATTTCCAGAAGCATGAACCAGATTTCTAGCACCTAATTTTTTAAAATCAGAATATTCCAAACTTATATGCGAATAATCTCCTCTTATTGTACCAGTTTCAGCTGTTTTAGGTTCAGTAGATCCGGTTATTTTTCTTACAACTTCAACAGCATTAATTCCCTCTATAACAATAGCAACGACAGGTCCAGAAATAATATATTTCTCAAGTTTTTCATAAAAATATTTTCTCACATTTTCAGAATAATGTTTTTTTGAAAAATCAGGATCAATGCGTATCATCTTTATACCAATAATTTTCAGACCTCTTTTTTCAAATCTAGAAATAATCTCACCTATTAATCCTCTTTTCACACCATCAGGTTTCACTAAAACTAAAGTTTTTTCTATCATTTCTTATCTTTTCTAACCCACACAGTATTAGCAGGCTTTCTCTTTAATTTAAGCATATTTTTCTCACACTTTCTTTTATCAAAATTTAAAATCTTACCATCTTTTTTAACAAACATAATACCAGTTCCTTTCTCAATATCCACACCACAAAAAGAACATTTAGCCATTATTTGCCACCTTTACCCTTAGGACCCATTCTTCTAGCTTCAATCTCAGTCTCTCTCAACATCAAGATATCACCTTTCTTAATCGGACCTTTAACATTTCTTCTTATAATTTTACTTTGATCTCTACCTTCAAGAACTCTACATCTAACTTGAGTCGCTTCTCCTCTCATTCCAGTTCTACAAACTACCTCTTCTATTCTAGCAGGAATAGCTGTAGTAAATATAGAAGATGATTTACCTACATCTCCTTTTTTATTCCTTGTTTGTGTTTCAGGTTTCATTATTTACTTAATTCCTTAATAAGATCTTTAGCTTCACCCTCTTTTACAATTGCAACTGCAGCAGTAGAAACTTGCAATCCAGCAGCAGCACCTAGTTCTTCTTTAGAAGGAACTTCAACATATGGAATTCCTTTCTCTTTACATAAAGGTTCTAAGTGCATTATAACTTCTTTAGGAGAAACATCAGCAGCCGCAACAACTAACTTAGCAATCCCTCTCTCTGCTACTTTTGTTGCCTCATTACTACCTTTCTTAATTTTACCAGTTTTTTTAGCTAATTCTATAGCTTCATATGCCTTGTTTGCATTATCATCGGTCATTTTTAACCTCCAATTAATATTTACTTAATTTAGTGTAAAAGGGCTATTTATAAAGCTTTTCCTTGGTTTAAACATTCTGTGCTTTCAATCTTGCATTATCTACAAAACCAATAGGTGTCCAAAATCCCTTAAGAAGTGTCTCATCAATTTTACTTCTACCTTTTCCTTCATATTGAATTCCTTGCTTAGCAAATTCTTCTAATGCTCTTTGGACAGGTTGAGCACAATACATTAACTCACTTACTAATTCTGAGTTTAGATTGCCTTGAGAATCAAACTTATACCTATACTGCTCCACAACATTACGTGAGTATGTGGGACTAATTGCAACTTTGCCCAATAATTCCACTTTTTTCTCTAAGGTAAAAGGATCTTGAGGGTCTCCCAAATCTTTATCAGCTAAAACAGTAATTGCATATTGAAAAAGCTTTAGTTTATATTCCTTTAATTGAGCAATATCTTTTGCTTCTCTATAAATTTCTTCAAATTTATGTTGTATTCCTAAATCTCTCTGTGTTTCATGAGAGTTTTTTAAATCTTCAAAAATAACATTCTGATAAAATTGAGCAACAGATTCTCCTGTCGCCCTAGTTAACAAGCTATCTTTAGTTAAAAAATATGGAAGTCCATTATTTTTAGTAACAATTTGATTCAGTGCATGTCCCATTCCTTCATGGCCATATAATGTAATCAAATCTCTTTCTCTAACTTGTACTTCTCCATCTTCTGTTGTAAAGCATATTCCAGGAATTTCAATTGCTAAAGTGTTAGTTAATTGGTGAAAATAAGACCTGTCTTTTGTTGTTGGAACTGCATTAATATCTCTTAAAAACTCTCCAACCTGAGTCAAATCTTGTAAAAGTTTCCCTAATCTCTTATGATATCTTTGAATATCTCTCGCTGCAACTTCTTCAGATTGTCTTCTTACTGCAGGAATATCAACAGGTAAACTTAATTCATAATTTTGAATATTTTTTGTTTGATATAATCTCTCAACAGCTTCTAGAGTTTTATCTCTATTTGTTGTAAGCCAGTTTTCTAATCCATTAATATCAGATTCAGGAATTCCGTGCATAGAAACAAGTGTTTCAAAATCATGGGGGTTTGGAGTTAAATATTGTTCAAGAGAATAAGCCTCTCCATTTAATTTTCTTTTCAGTTCAGATTTAATTAACTGATCTTGATTTTCAGGAATTTCAATATCAGGAAGAGAATCAGCAAGTTTTTTCATTTCAGCTACAATTCTACCCACTTCTTGATAAGGGTATTCACCATACTTACTTCCAAATTTATAAACTCCATCAAGTTTCTTAAATACTTCTTCACTTGCAGTTACAATATCGTTATTCATTTTATTTTCAAATAAATTTACCCTATTTAAAGCTTTCTATTTTGCAACTACCACTAAGTAAATAAGTTTTTATTTGATAACAGCAATCCTTAACAAAATTTAATCTTCAACTTCTATTAAGTTAGCATAATCTTCTAGTCTAGGTGTTATTAAATGTTCTAAATATTGTCCAACAATTTTATTTTTAGAGCCTTCTTGAGTATGATGTCTAAACAAAAGATTAGCAACACGATCAGCTATATTAACTATCGGATACTTAGAATCAGCTTTTGGTATACCAATAAGTTTAGGACAAGACCTAGGATATAAAAAGTTTTCTACATTAATTAAAACTCCAAAAGGAACATTACCATCAATAAAAACAGAATCCAAATCTTTAAAGTATTTAATAAATTCAGTAAAAACAACAGTCATAATATTTGTTCCAGACCCTAAAATTTCTTTATGTTCTCTAGGAATTATAATATATCTAAAATCTCTTCCACATAATATATCACAAATATTTTTATTTTTTCTACTTTTTTCTATATGTAGTTTATCTTCAATATCCTTTTTCTTAGTAGAAAATACAGCAACATAAATTTCAGGGGATTTACCGTGGTTCGATTCATCTATACCTAAAAATCTACCACGCTCACCAACCCTCTTTTTCCCCCTAAACATAAAAATCTAATAATACAAATCCGTCGACAGTTATAAACATTCTTATCCTATAAAGCTACATTAATAAAAGTATAATTACAAAACTTATGTTCGATATTCACTATATTTTCCTTTTTCTATTTTTTTAATTATCTTCGTTTTAGTTTCACCTAATAATATATCTTCTATTATACCAGCAGCTGCAGGTCCACCAACACCAAGAGATTTAATACCATCTATTCCTTTTTTAGAATAACCATTATAAATAGAATTATTTGGCATAGAATTTAATCTTCTTATTGCCCTAGATAATACATTACAATAACTGCTATTTTTGAAATATTTGGAAACAATTCTAAACCCACCAAAACATGATATTTTATCCTTAATATTTTTCAATTTTTCACAAATTTCTTCATTACTTATATCTTCTAAATTTTTTACCATAATAAAAGAAATAATTCACAATTTATAAATCTATTTATGAGTAAAAACAAACTTCAATTTCTTCTCTTCCTTTTTATCTAATCTAACAAATCCAAACCTAACAAACTGAATAACATCACCAACTTTCAACTTTCTCAAAGCTCCTTCGCCCAAACCATTTATAATAGAAGCATCATCCATCAACACTTCAATTCTAACTAAATTCTTAGTAGCAGGCAACCAATGTATTAAAGAAGCATTCAATTTCTTATCAAAACCTATAGAATTAAACTTTTCATTCTTAACATTAAATAAATGCATTAATCTATAAATTTTATTTTTACTCAATTTATCAGAAACATAAAAGAATTCTCCACTTCTAAAAATTCTATAGCCCCTTTTAGGAAAATCAGGATGATTAGGAATCTTACTAATTCTATCTGGAGCTCCAAGTATTCTAATTTTCTTAGGTTTCCAAACAAAGAAATATCTATCAGCCTTTTCATCTAATAACTTTTTATTCTTCGCAATCAAATCATCCCATGTCAATTTAGATTCAGCTTTAGAAATTCCAGTTGATACAACAAAATCTCTAATAGCTTCAGGAACAAAACCTCTTCTTCTCAAAGCAGCAATAGTAGTTAATCTAGGATCATCCCAACCAATCAACTCTCTTTTAGCTATCTTTTCTCTAATCTCTCTTCCACTGCTCAAAACACCTTCCAAATTAAATCTAGCAATTTCATAAGTAGAAGTTTCTTTCAAATCTAAAAGTTTTTGAATATGTCTCTGCAATTCAGATCTTAATTCAAATTCTTTGCTTCTTATTCTGTGAGTAACTCCATAATACCCATCCATAATCGAATTTTGAAAATCATAAGTCGGCCAAACTCTATATTTTTTCCTAGTTCTCGGATGATATTGATCTATGATTCTAAAAATAGCAGGATCTCTCATAGTGGTATTCTTATGTTCCATATCAATTTTTAATCTAACAACACTAGAACCTTCTTTAGCCCTAAAAAATTCTTTCCATTTTTCTAGTTGATGATCATCTTTTCTACATTTACAACTTAAACCTTTCCTTCTATTATCTTGAGTAGTTTCTTTACTACAATAACAAACATAAGCATCTCCACTTTTAATTAGTTTCTCACCATATCTATAAAACACTTCCATATTATTAGAAGCATATTGCAATTTATCCCATTTAACACCCAACCATTTAAAATCCTCTTCCATAATATCATAAAACTCTTTTCTAACTAAATCAGGATTTGTATCTTCAAATCTCAAATTAAATTTACCATCATATTCTTTAGCTAACAAGTAATTCAAAATCAAAGCCTTAGCATGTCCAATATGAGGATACTTTTCAGGTCCAGGAGGAAACGCAGTCAAAATCTTTTGGCCCTTTTTAATATGTAGAAAATCAAACAAGCCAGTTTCTTCTCTTTTCTTCTTTTTAATTCCACCTAATTTCTCTAATTCTTCTTTCTGTTTATCTAAACCCAAAGAATTCACACTTTCAACTTCTTTAATGATTTTAGGTATTAAAGTTTTGAGTTCTTTCTTTAAACTAGGAAAATTAGCTAACAAATGACTAACTACAGAATTTACAGAAGCCTTTCCACCATAATTAATTGCATTATCAAGAACAAATTTCCTCATATCTTGTTTTTCCATAATTAAAATACGAAAAAGATGTTTATAAAACTTATCTATATTCCTTTATTTTTAAAATCTTCTTCTAACAAATTAATACATCTTAAAATTCTTCTTCTTGTTTCTTGATTAAGATTTGGATCATGTTTATCTAAAAAAATAGCTTCTATGCCATCTTCTACATTACTTATCTTATAAAATATTTTTGAAATATCATCTTCATTATATGCTATCATTACTATTGGTCCATTATACATCTCTAATAAATCTTTATCCTCAGAAAATGTAAAGTCAGCCCTGTAAGTTCTGCAAGGCATAGGAAAGGGCTCTACAATTCGTTCAATAACGCTCAAATTAAGCATAGCTTTTACCCCTCCATGTTTTACTTGATAATTTCCTATTTCAGAAACTTTTTCCATTTTTAAAAGCAAATATCTATTGATTTATAAACCTTATCAATAATCTTTTAAATTAACTAACACACTTTATAACAATGAAAAACACAAAACCACTAAACCAAAAACAAGTAACTAAACTTTTAAATCAAATAAATCAACAATTCAATTGTGATATTAAAAACTTAAAAAATAATTATTATTTTCTATTAACAAAAAAAGAAAAAATAAATATAATAAATAAAGACATCTCAAAATTAGACACTAAAAGCCTTAATATCATGAATATAGGCATTTATTTCTGTAAACCAGAAAAAGAGGGCATAAGACTAAGTATAGAAGGCTCTCAACTAATAAAAAACCCAAAAAAGAACATAATAACTCTAAATCAAGAACAATTTAACAAGTTCATGAAAGGAGAAGACCTAGAAATTAAAGACACAAACGGTTACAAATTAATAAAATATAAAGAAGAT
>JBDRML010000018.1:0-2641 GCA_043812195.1 Candidatus Woesearchaeota archaeon
GTTTTAAAGAATTTTTAATTGAGATGGCTAATGTTTCAAAAAAATATTGTAAGGTTGAAAAATAAAGAATCTTCATAAAGAAATTATGGTCTTTAGGAGGAAGCGACGCTTCTTTATTTTATACCTATGAACTAGGTGGAACAATCTTATTTTAATTATCTAGTCGGAGATACTGACAAATAGGATAGATTTATAAAATAGTGAAATCATTAATTTTTATCAAACTTAGGTGCAGATAAGTTGGGTTATTTGTTCTTGAGTATGATATATCATAAACCCTCCATAGCTCATAGCTATATGCAGAGCAATGGAGACTGTGAAAGGCAGTACATAAACCCCCTCATAGCTCAGTGGTTAGAGCGCTTGGCTGTAGATAACTAGTGTTGAGAATTCCATAAGGATATACGATGAAACATGATTAGCCTAATGTTCAGCAGTACCCATGATAGTTTAACGATGCGTGTACTGTTTCAGCAGTACCCGAGAGATCCCCGGTTCAATCCCGGGTGAGGGGATTTTATATTTCATCCCAATAATTCTTTTAAACTCCTTTTTTCTTTTTAGATTATGCAAAGCCAAAGATCACCATTTAAACATGTTATAGAAAGAGGTAAAGATAGTAGAGGTAATATTCCTTGGCCTGAAGAGCAGAAACAAATACTTCGTGATATGATTCCAGAATATATTGAGAATGGAGTGCTTAGAATGAAGAAATTAGCGGCTGCTTATAATCATATAGCTGGAGAAATGGGATTTCCTCTTCGGGAATATGGAACAATTTCTAATTTAATTCTACGAGAAAGGCGTAAAAAAGAAGCTGAATCAGAAAATTAACATAATTGTCTTATTGGTGTTGTTTACTCCTCTATTTTTAATTATAAAAAAGTTTAAAAAGCAGACAATTCTTTTAAAAATAATTAATAAAGGGGTTTCAAATGCCTGAGGATATAGAGCAACTAGATATGATGGAAGATGATGAAGAATCTTTTGATCCTGAAGAGGACATGGATTTTTGTGATGAGTGGGACGACTGACTGCAAATTTTTTCTTTTTCTTTTTCTACCTAAATGACTGAAGTGTCTAAATTATTTTTGGTTAAGCAAATGTTTGAAGAACTTTACGAAGTTTATTTGATAGTGTGCTCAGAACTTACTTCTGAAAATGTGTACAGAATTTACAGTGATTAAGCTAAGGCAATTTTAAACATCGTTAGTTTAATATGAGATAATAATAATTAAAATAAATAGTATAATTCTAAGTTGGTTAATTATTTTCATTAAAGAGTTAGCACAAATAATTTAAACCAGATAATTCTGAGGTAATTATGTTAATTGGAATTTTAGGAAGACCAAGTTGCGGAAAGAGTACGTTTTTTAAAGCTGCAACTATGGCAGATGTTTTAATTGCTAATTATCCTTTTGCAACTATTAAACCAAATAGTGGGATGGCTTATGTTAAAATTAAGGATTTGGCTACAGAATTTGGGAAGGTTTCAAATCCTCGGGAAGGGTATGTTAAAGAAGGATTTAGGTTTGTTCCATTTGAACTAATGGATGTTGCAGGACTTGTGGAAGGTGCAAGTGAGGGGAGAGGATTAGGTAATGAATTTCTTAGTGATTTAGCAGGAGCAGACGCTTTTATTCATGTTGTTGATATGTCTGGAGAGAGTGATGGCGAAGGAAAGCCTGCTGAAAATTATTATCCTGGAGAAGACATAAAAATAATTGAAACAGAATTAGATTTATGGTATTTGGGGATTTTGAAAAAAGCTTGGAAAGTTTTTTCAAGAACAATTGAAGCTGAAAAAACTAATTTTGGAGAAGCTGTTCAGAAGCAGTTTTCTGGATTAAAAGTTGATGCAGAGGATGTTAAACAAGTTATTTTAAAAAGCGGATTAAATTCTGGAAAGTTAAAACAATGGTCTGATGATGATTTAGCTACTTTTGCCAGAGAGTTGAGAATTATTTCAAAACCAATGATTATTGCTGCTAATAAAATTGACAGGCCTAATGCAAAGGCAAATTTTGAGAAAGTAAAAAAAGAATTTGATTATCCTATAATTGCTTGTTCTGCAGATGAAGAGTTAAGTTTAAGGCAGGCAGATAAGAGTGGATTAATTAGTTATATTCCAGGGGAGAGTGATTTTGAAGTTAAAAAAGAGGCTAATGAAAAGCAGAAAGCTGCATTTGAAACTATTATGAAAACATTGAAAGAATACGGGACTACAGGAGTTCAGGAAGTTTTGAATAATGTTGTTTTTGATATTTTGAAATATATTGCTATTTATCCTGCAGGAGCAAAATTAGCAGATAGTAAAGGGAATATTTTGCCTGATTGTTTTCTGATGCCTGGAGGAAGTACTGCACTTGATTTTGCTTATAGGCTTCATTCTGATATTGGAGATGGATTTGTAAAAGCAATTGATATTAGAACAAAGAGAGCTGTTGGAAAAGATTATGTTTTGAAAAATGGCGATGGTTTGGAGATTATGACAAAGTAGGAACGTGTCTAAAAAATAATTCTATAAATGAGGTTCACCTCATTTGATCAATTAAATAGGAGGTGAAACCCCATGAAAAACAGATGGATAACGGAAGTGAACAATTTAAATTTTGCGCTTCATCAATTGAAGCGTTTATCA
>JBDRML010000019.1:0-4351 GCA_043812195.1 Candidatus Woesearchaeota archaeon
CTAAACCCTTGTATTGTAACATAAACGGGACTTATTTTTAGTCCTCCGATAGATTTTGGTTAGCTGACTTTCCTACCATAATATTTATAAAAAGGGGTTTATTCCATTTTTAGGGTAATCAAAATGAGTAAATTATCAATCATTAGACAAGTATTGAAAACAAATCCAGGGGTAGTTATAGTTGATGTTAAAGATCATACTTCTTTACCGAATATATGCGGGGCTTATTGCCATTTTGTAGATTATCGGGTTGCTCCAAAAAATGGTTTATATACATTAGACGAACTTCAAGAATTTATGGTGGGATTGGTTCCAAATTTACAGCCAACCATCCAAATTGATTTTAGACAACATAGTAGATTATATGATGAAAATACTTATTTAGAATTTGGTAGTTTACTTTTTGAAGAAAAAGTCGGAGAAGCAAGAAGAGTAACCAAAAGGGTTCTTACATTAACCGATGAAGAATTATTATCTTTTAACGGAAATGAAACAATTGAGAAAGACGCAACTGAAGTTTATAAAAGGGGGATTTATGTTCATCCATTTCCAGATGAATCATTTGTGAAAAGAGATCCTCTTGAGACTGGATTAGGAATATGTAATTTAAGGTTAGATTAGGCTTTAAGCTTTTTCTGCCCAAGAAGATAAATAGTTTTTAATCCTTCTTTTAATTCAAAATCACCAAAAAAATTGAATTAAATAATATACTTTTCTTATTTTTTGATAGATAGTTTAATCAAGTCTATCCATCTATTCTTCCCTAACTGTAAATCAGTAGCTAATTCATAGGGATATTTATTTATTCCTTGATGTTTTCTACAAAAGTTATGAAAAATCTCATAGCCCTTCATTATTGCTCTTGCACTTTCTAACGAACCAAAACCACGAAATACTTTTGTTCTTTCTCTAATGTTTCCATGCAATCTTTCAATTTTATGGTTGAATCCTCTTTCGTCTGCTATTACAACGTTGTGGATTATACTATTCTTTCTATTTTTGTTTAACCCAAATGACTTTCTTAAAACTCTTGGATAACCTTTTAATCCATCTGTTGTAACAACCCTAATTTGATTTCCTGTTTTCTTTTTAGCCAGTCTTAAAACATTAGTTAAATTTTCTATTGTTCTGCTTCTCATGAAATTAGAACTTACAATATATCTTGTTTTTGTATCCATAACATCAACAAACCAAGTTTGTTTTCCTTTTGTAGAATATTCCATCTCATCACTCATTAATTCATACCCAGCTTTCAAATTTAAATTATCTGTAAATTCTCCAATTTGAGAGCAATATTTTCTTATCCATCTTAAAATAGTCATATGACTACAATTATGTGGATAGAAAGCCCGTAAATGCTCTTGTATCTTTCTTAAAGACATTCCTCTAAAATACATATCAAGGCAGGCAGTCACCTTATACTCGTTATTTCTCATTCTATAAAAGCCATAATCTTGGATAAATCTTTTATTACAATCTTTACAAAAATATCTCTGAACTAATCCTCTGCCTGTTTTTCTCCTGCCTCTTTTAATTAATTCTTTACTTCTACATTTCGGGCAAGATATTTGTTGTTTTCCCATACATATATTAGGCACCCGAAGTATATAAATGTATCGGTACCCGAACATTAATAGAAATATTTATATAGCTACCAACATCAAAGAAATAGTGAGCGTTAAAATGGATAAATTTTCTTTAGAAAAGGTCAAGAAATCAGGAATGAGCTTAGGGTCTCTATTCAGCAAAAAATTTTTAGAGGACATTAAATCACTGAATTTACAGCCTATAAATATTACTTTTGTAAAACACACGGATGAAATGAGGTCTAAAAATATTACGCCACAAATACTTATAGTTAGTCATGAGAACGATCAAGAAGTTAAAGAGAGTTTAGCACATATTTCGTGTTTGGATGAAGAGCTACTAAAAAAATTCATGGGAAAATTATAAAATGCAACAAGAAGTTCGAATTTTTGAGCGGGATGACGGATTAGGTCAAGAAGTAGTATTTGACAGACAAATTGTATCTAGATATAGGTACTGTGGTTCTGCTAAGCCGCTGATAGAAGAAATAAATAATTTGAAAGAAGAGATTGAAAAACTTAAACAAAACACTATTCAAAAAGTCTGCATTGTAAAAGAAGGAGAAGCCAAACTAAGAATTAAAGAACTTATTAAGAAATTTAAAGTACAAAATAGAAACAATATAGATATCATTGAAATAACTAATGAATTAAACCTTCCTATAGAGCAAGTCGAAAAAATTATGATTCAATTAGAAAAAGAAAAATTGGTTTTACAAAATGAATGATAGTATTCCTGTTCCTATTAAAATTATTAATGGGGATAAATGGCTATCTTTAATGAACATTACTCCTAAAGCCAAGGTTAGAGCTGTTGGTATGGACAAGAAACCTAAAAGAGTACAAGATGAAGGAAAACACCATTGTTATGAAATAAATGTTGAAGGAAATATAAGAGTAAAACCAAAATCTTGGAAGATATTGTAATTAGAATTTTATTTATGCTTCTCTAATAATTATCTTTCCCTTATTAAATTTGACTTTTATTTCTTTATCAGCAAGACCACTTTTCTCTACAACTTCCTTAGGCAAATTAATTCTATACTTGTGATAAGTTATATTTCCAACTTTTTTATCAAGAACCTTCATAATCTTCATGTTGTAAATTAGGAACCCGAAGTTTTTAAATTTATCGGTACCCAAAAATTAAGTCCCTTTAATGTTACAATACACTAAACCCTTGGCTGTTAAGTAAACATCAGTTAATAAATAGATAATTATTTAAAAAATTCCTCAACTAAGATTATAAATTAAAACATTTGGATATAATTGAAATAATGGTTAAAAAATGAAAGATGCTGAGTATACAAAACACTATATTTAAAAGGTGAAAGATTCCCTATTACAACACAATTTTCTAGTCTTTATGAAGATCTAAAAAAATTATATGATACAATGCCAGAAGATACTAGTCAAAGTGGAGCCATACAAAACATAGAAAATATAATAAGAGAAAATAGCTTAATAATTGATGAATAAATTATTATTTATTCTGAAATTTATCTACCAAGATATTATAATTTTCAATTGTAACGTCAAGACCAGCAAAAGATATTTGTTCAGAGGCTGCCATATGAGCTGCAGAGATTTCGTCGAATCCCATCTGCATTAAGAGTTCATAATTTCTTATAATAGGTTTTAAACCAGACAAACCAGTTCGACCTGCAGAAGCCATGATTGCAGAAGGCAAAGAATTGTAACCTTGTTCTCTTAAGTTTTCATAACGCCTAAACATAAGTTCTGTTTCATCTGTAAATAAAGCATGATAGCCGCTCATAATAGCTATTGAAACCTTTAATTCTCTATTTTCTACTTGTTTTATTGGAGGGATATCTTCTAATTTAATAGAATCTTCAGCACACCCAGAGAGTGCCATGGTTCCTGCCAATGCTAATTTTACTAATCCTGATGTTCTTCTTAAAAATTTCATTGTTCTAATTTTTCTGGAAATCTCCCTTCTTTAACACAACCCCAACACAATTTTAAAGTGTCCAGAATCTCATCAAGTCTTGGACAAATTCCATATTGTCTTTCTCCAGATATATATTCCTTTACTTTCTGAACAGATTCATTAGCCAAATATAATGGAATCATTGCAATTAAAGTACTTCCAATAATAACAGCAGTAGCTCTACCTTCTAAGCCAACTTCTTTTCTTGCGTATTTTCTTGGGATATACTTGCATTTCATTTTTATACCTTATTTTTTAGCGGTAGGGCGGTTTATTTAAAATATACTCTCCCCCACAGGGGTATAGAAAATGGAAAGATTTTTAAATAACTTTATAACAATAGAAACATGAAAGAGAAGCTAATTCAATTGGGGTTAACTGAAGGAGAATCTAAAGTATATTTAGCTTTGCTTAAGTTAGGCTCCACAAAAGTAGGGCCTTTAGTTAAGTTATCTAAAGTATCTTATTCAAAGATTTATGAAGTAACAAACAGACTTTTAGATAAAGGGCTAATAAATTATATCATAAAAGAAAAAACTAAATATTTTCAAGCAGTAGAACCGAATAGAATATTAGACTATTTACAAGAAAAACAAAAACAAACTGAGGAAAAAATAAAATTATTTAACCAGATTTTACCAAACTTAAAAGAATATTCAAAGTTACCCTTTAAAAAAGAAGAAGCAGAAATATTTGTGGGTTTTAATGGATTAAAAACTGCATATGAATGTCTTTTAAGAGATAATGACAATAAAGAACCATTATTGTATTTTTATGTTCATGATGAAGATTCTGTGAAAAATTCAGATATATT
>JBDRML010000020.1:0-4188 GCA_043812195.1 Candidatus Woesearchaeota archaeon
CAAGTATTTTCTGAGGGTTATTTTCCGTTTACAAATCTATCAACATCTTCTGTATAATATGATGCAAGTACTGACCACTCATCACAAATCCCCTTATGGAAGTCTGTCCTCCCATCATCAACAATTAGGCCAGTTGTAAAAACAGAATTATGGGGAATGAGGACCTAATAATTTATATCATGCCCAGTTTCAGCTTCCCAGGTATCACAAACTCCATGAAACATCCTTGCTTCAGTTTTTTGCTCATTAATAATCATCGCTATTGTATATACCACATTTGGAACAAAACCTTGTTCAGGCAAAATATCCAGAAAATCTTCTCTTCGTAAACAAAAATCTGGAATAATTGATGCTTTCCATGGTTCTTTTGCATCCATTTCTAGGCATTTTGTTTCATAGTAATGTGTATGCCATTGTTTTCCATCTTCTCCAGTTTTATAAGGGATTGCATCATGATATGGAGAAATAAGTTTATCTCCGATTTTTACTGGAGGTGCTCCTGTTCCAGTTATTATTCCATTTTGATTTTCAATTAATCTATGGGGGAGTCCCATTGCTACTAAATTAGGGGAATATTCCAGAGCTATTCCTGCAGTACTAATCCCTTCATGTTCACTTGGTCTGACCAATACTCCAAACTCTAATTCTTTTTTCCTTGTTAGTATATTTTCCGCTGTGCTTAAATAACGATCTGGAAGTAAAGCCATATCTTTACCATTTTTAACAGGTCTTGGTGTATTCCCTAAAGGTAAATGAGTAAATTTTTTAAAATCATTTGTTAACATAATCCCAGTTGAAACCCTATGCAAATCATGCGGACAAACATATGTCACACCATATTTATGCTTAAGCTTCTCTGCTGTCTCCTCTCCAAACCGAGTTATTCTTGGATCTTCCATTCCATACTCTGCAAAATCATATTCTAGAAGAATACTTTCTCTGCCCCATTTTTTTAGTGTTCCATCATCACCTAAAATTCTTCTCTCTAGACGCGAAATATGTCTCAATCTTGTTTTTATTTTTCCATCTTTTAGGTCAAGATATTTTATTTCTTTCTCACTTTGTTTTATGATTGAGTTTTTAGAAATCTTATCAAACACAAGAAGAGAGCCATTTGTTTTATAATCCCATCTTGGCACCATAACATCTTCACTCTCAATTTGTTTATGTGTTTCTGCAACTCTCACAAGTAATAAAATCTCAAGACCCTGAGGGGTTTCTATTGTAGTTGCACCTGAATTAAATGCCCCAATAACTTCTGAATCCCCATGTGACGGGCTAAAATCTTCTGGTTTTGCAATAACTCTCATATATGTTGGTTTAGAAATTTTCATTTTTCGTAGGATTTGGTTTTAATAGAAAAATAATTAATTTTCTTCCTTTTTAGTTGTATAACCTTTAATGAATAACCAACCAATGATGATACTTATTATAGTTGATAAGACTATTATTAAGTAATGAGCAGTTTCATCATTAATTGAAATTAAAGCTATTTTTAATGAATAAATTAAAGAAATGAAAATTATAAAATAAAATAAAATCTCAGATAAAATTTGATGTTCCCTTATCTCACTTCCTTCTATAACTTTTTTTATAAATATTGCAATTTCAAAACCAATTGTAATTATTATCAAGGCTGCTGTGAAAGCAGGAATTACAATTAAAAAACTAATCAATGCATTGGTCAAAGAAGGGATTTGAAGTTGATTTAATGCTAATGTTATAAAAAATATATAAACTGAAATCTTTATCACTCCAATAAATAAATTAACAAAACTATTTTTTATTTTTTTGTCTAAGTCTAATTTAGAAACTAATTTTTTAAGTCCTGTACCGATTAAACTTCCCAAAAATAAACCAGCAATTATTAAAAATATTGCAATGGCCCCCCTTCCCAATATTTGCTGAATTGTTATCCCAGATATTGAAAAATAGTTTGTAATTATTTGGTTTAAATTTACCATATTGAATTAAGTATATTAGTGTTTTTAAGTTTAGCTTTAGGTTCTATTTCAATTTTATTTTCCTCTTTAATTCCTTTTCTTTTATCTTCTTGTCCTGAAACTTTTTTGTAAAGCGCGAGTGTTCGTTTAGCAATATCTTCCCATGAAAATTCTTTTACCCTTTCAATAGCTCTCCGAGCATATCTTTCTCTTAACTTAAAATCTTCTACTAATTTCAAAATTTCTTTTACAAATAAATTTGTCTTTAATGGAATAACTACTCCTGCATTTTCAACAACTTCTGGAAGACCTCCATTATTTGAAACTATCACTGCTTTCCCACAAGCCATTGCCTCCAATACAGTAAGACCAAACGCTTCATATCTCGAAGGCTGAATATAAAGAAGACATTTTTTGAATACCTTGACTATTTCTGGTCGAGATAAAGGCTCTCTATGCCAGATAAATCTATCCGGATATTGTTTTTCCATTTCTTCAAACTCTCTTTTTATTTTCTCAAGAGAGGGAGGAATTACCTGATTTTTGTCTGGTGCCACCGCTTCAAATTTTATTTCATGATTCTTCCTTAAAATTTCTCTAGCTATTTTTGGAATAAAATCAATTCCTTTTTCTGCACTAAATCTCCCAACATAAAGAATCCTTTTATCATCGGAAAATTCTTGGCCTTCGTTAAATACTTCTAAATCAACACCATTAGGAATATAATGTATTTTTTCTAATTTCACAGGATAACTTTGTATCAGCTCTAATTTTATTCTATTTGAAACAGTAATTAATGCATCTGCATATCTTACTGTGCTCTCAACCCAACGAGAAATTTGATGATATTTTTTTTGTTCTTTAGACATGAATTTAATTCTATTTTTTTCCAAACTATGTAATGTATTTATCCACTTTACATTATTAAAATACTTGGCAATAAATACTCCTCCGGTGATTCCCCCATGACTATGAATTATATCAAATTTTTCTTTAGAGTTTTCATTTGTTATTAACTCTATTATTTTATTATCAAAAATAAAATCAGACATGTATTTTTTTATTACAACATCTCTTATACCGAGTGTTGATCCAGATTTTATCCGATGTATCACTAATCTTCCTCCTTCAAGGTATTCTATTTTTTTATAGTTTTTATCTCCTACGCAAAAAACATGAATATCACACCCAAGTTTAGCTAATTCTCTAGAAAGATAATATGGATGGGCTGCTCCCCCACTATTAAAAGTTTGTTTTTCTGGATAAAGATTTGCTACCATCCCTACTTTGAAAGGCTTCTTTACTAAACTTCGAAGATAAAAACTTATTTGATTAATCATTGTATAAATTAGTAGAAATTTCCTCAAGCTCTGCTTATAATCAGAGTCTCTATAATATTCGGAATTGCTTCCATTATCATTTTTTTATTACTTCTTTTCGGTATAAAAGACTTCTCTTTTTGAATTTTCTTGTTTATTCAACATTAAAACAATGTGCAAAAATTAAGAGAAAAATACAGACCTAAACTCTCTCGTTCGAAACTAAAATTTCGGACGAATGGAAATCTTCCCTAGACCTACTTGGTTGATTTGCTTGGAATCGAAGCCACGAAAAGGCCACCTGTTTGGGAAAAATACTATCTATTCTATTCAATAACCACAGAAGATTTTATTGCATTTGCAGGTAAATTTTTGCTAGCATCTAAAATTTCTATACCTAATGTTTTACCTTCTGAATCTAAATCTATGCTCACAGATTCGTTCAGTGAAATGGTTTGAATTACTTCCCCTTCTTCTATTTCTTTAAAATAAATATACGCTGCATCTACCTCTTTATCATATTCTATTTTCATTTCCATATTAAAGTTATCACCTTTATATATTTTTCTTCTTGAAAATAAACAACTTTCAATGTTCTATCTTTTATTTTTCTATAAGCTTCTTTTTTATTCCATTTTGACACAGTATAATCTGGCATTTCGATAGTTTCTTCAATATCTTTTATGTTTATGCTTCTTTCAATCAACCTTTTCTTTGCATGATAAGATAAAACTATCTTCATAAAACATTCAATATATTGATATATAAAAATCTATTCAAAGAATGTCCTAAGCAGAATCGAGACCGAGCAAAGTGAGGTAATCCCTCCTTGGGAGGCTCACCAGAGTCATCCCCTTGGGGGAAAACTGCTGTAAGCAGTGAGATTCTACAATGGTCCTAAGCAACTCCCGCCCAGGTCTGCGTTA
>JBDRML010000021.1:0-37989 GCA_043812195.1 Candidatus Woesearchaeota archaeon
ATTATTAAATAGATAATATATATTGTTACTATTTTAAAGTTTCTATAGGAAGAGAAGGGGTAAAATGATTAAAATTTGAATAAGATGTATTCCATAGGAAATATAGGTCTCTGAGTGTATTTTGAAACATAAAAATGTTTATAATGAATGAATTCTTTGAGTTTCAATATGGTTAAGACAAATATTAATAAATTTTTTCAAGAATATATTTCTAAAGATCCTATCTTCAAAGATAAAAAAGTATTACAAGCAAGTTATACTCCAGATACTATACCTCATAGAGATACTCAAATAAATGAAGTTGCAGCTATACTTGCGCCTGTTCTTAGAGGTGAGAAACCATCTAATTTGTTTTGTTATGGGAAAACTGGCACAGGAAAAACTTTATCAATACTTCATGTAGGAGAAACACTGAAAAATATTTCTAAAGAAAAAAATCTTCCTTTAAAGTTTGTATATATTAATTGTAAACTTAAAAGAGTTGCAGATACGGAATATAGGTTAATAGCAGCTTTGGCTAGAGAATTTGGTTTAAATGTTCCAATTACTGGGTTACCTACTGATGAAATTTATAGGATGTTTGTAAAAGAGATAGACAAAAAAAATCTTATTGTCGTATTGATATTGGATGAAATAGATCAGATAGTGAAAAAAGCTGGTGATGAAATATTATACAATCTTACTAGGTTAAATGCTGAATTGAAGAATACACAAATAGCTTTTATTGGGATATCTAATGATTTGAGGTTTGCTAGTGATTTAGATCCAAGAGTCAAATCTTCTCTTGCTGAAGAAGATTTGAATTTTCCATCTTATAATGCTCTTCAGTTACAAGATATTTTAAAACAAAGAGCAGATGTTGCTTTTAAAGACAATTCAATTTCTTCAGGAGTTATAGAAAAATGTGCTGCATATGCTGCTCGTGAACATGGAGATGCAAGAAGAGCTTTAGACCTTTTGAGGGTTGCAGGAGAGTTAGCTGAGAGAGATAATTCAACAAGTGTTAATATAAAACATATAGATAATGCTGAAGAAAAAATAGAGAGAGATTTAATTGTTGAAGTTGTAAATACCTTACCACCACAATCTCAAGTTACTTTATTGGCTATATTCAAATTATATGAAAAAAATAACGATAAGAAATTTTTTACTGGAGACGTATATGGAGTTTACAAAGAATTATGTTTGAATAGAGGATTAAAACCATTAACACAACGAAGACTTTCTGATTTAATAGCTGAGTTAGATATGATGGGAATAATAAATGCTAAAGTGATTAGTAAGGGAAGATATGGTAGGACTAAAGAAATAGGTTTACCTATGCCCAATAGTAGTATATCTAGTTTAACAAAATTACTTACACAATGGCTGAACTTATAAATATCAAATTAAAGGAATTTTTAGACAAAGGCTTTCTGGTCAATCCAGATGTCTATAAAGTTCTAAAAAAAGATCCAACTATTTTGGATTCTATTGAATTGTTTCTTGGCAAAGAACATAGTCCATTAGTCGTAACTAAAGATTTGATAGAATTTTCTGAGAATGGAAATTCTGTTTCTATTAATTGGTTGGATTTTGAGAAAGCAAGAGTTTTGTATGAAAAAAAGAAGGATGTAAAAGTTTACAAAACATTTTTAGATATTTTGAATTACGGTGAAAAGAAGGAAAAGTTTGACAGATTGCTGGAAGAAGTTTCAAAACCTGTTAAAGCTATAGAACTTGAAGAAGAAAAATCTGAATGTGTTGAAAGTTCTGTCATTGTTCTTAAACAATATAAAGATGAAATTAAAGAAAGAGAAGTTCAAGATTTTGTGCAATATTATAAAATAAGGTATGGGTTTTTGAGCAAAATATTAAAACAGAGAATAGAATTAAAAGATGTCATTTCAATAAATAGGCTTAAAAATAAATTTGAAAAAGATAAGGTTTCTTTAATTGGTTTAGTGTCTAAAATAGAGAAGACTAAGAATAATAATGTAATGGTGACTTTAGAAGATTTTACGGGAATTATTAAGGTTCTTATTAATAATAATAAAAAAGAGCTTTATGATCTTGCACAATATTTAGTTCATGATGAAGTTATTGGAATAACTGGAAATATTGGAAATAATATAGTTTTTGTTAATGAACTATTTTATCCTGATGTTCCAATTGGTGAAAGTATTAAAAAATGTGATGATGATGTTCATGCAGTATTTATTTCAGATTTTCATGTTGGCTCTAAATATTTTTTAGAGGAACCTTTATTTAGATTTATAAGATGGATTAATATGGAAACTGGAACGCATGAGCAAAAAGAAGTTGCTAAAAAAATTAAATATTTAATTATTGCGGGGGATTTGGTTGAAGGTATAGGTATTTATCCTGGTCAGATGGATGATTTAATTATTTCAGATATTTATGATCAATACAATAAGTTTGCAGAATATATAAAATTGATTAGAAAAGATATCCAAATAATTGTTTGTCCAGGTAATCATGATGCATCACGTCTTGCAGAACCTCAACCATTGTTGGATAAAGAAATGACTAAATCTTTGTGGGAAATACCTAATGTAACTGTTGTTACTAATCCTTCTTGGGTGAATATACATTCTAGTAAAGATTTTTCTGGGTTTGATGTCTTGATTTATCATGGGTTCAGTTATGATTATTATGCAGATAAAGTTGAAGCGATTCGCTTACAATGTCCGGAGGTAAGTAAACGTTATGAACAGGTTATGAAACTATTGTTAAAAAAGAGACATCTTGCACCATCTCATGAATCTACTTTAACCATACCAGATCCAAAACAAGATTTTTTAATTATAGAAAAAGTTCCTGATTTTTTTATATCTGGACATGTCCATAATGTTTCAGTACTTCAGTATGGTAAAACTACAAATATAATTTCAGGTAGTTGGATATCTCAGACACCATACCAAGATAAATTTGGTCATGTTTGTCAGCCCGGAAGGGTTCCAGTTGTTAATCTAAAAACAAGGGAAGCGAAGGTGATGAAATTTGTCTAATGTTACGATGAGCAAGGAGATTGAAAGTTATTTTGATGAGATAAACGCTAAAGTTACTAAGGCATATAGTGTTGCTAACAATGCTAGGGCAAAAGGTTTTGATCCTTCTAAAGAAGTTGAAATACCTATTGCGAAAGATATGGCTGAAAGAGTAGAGAAGTTAATTGGTGTTGTTGCTCCTCAGATTGTTGGAAAAGGTATTCCTGAAAGGATAGTTGAACTTGAATCCGAATATGGAAAATTAGATTGGAGAGTTGCTTTAAGTGTTTCATTAGAAGTTGCTAATGGAAAATTTTGTAAATTTGAAAATAATTTAGATGCTATAAATACAGGTATTAGAATTGGAATTGCATATGTTACTAATGGTGTTGTGGCAAGTCCTTTGGAAGGATTTATTGGTGTTGATATTAGAAAAAGAAGAGATGGTGGTGAATATTTTGCAGCTAAGTATTCTGGTCCTATAAGAAGTGCTGGTGGTACTGGTGCAGCTGTTAGTGCTTTAATTGTAGATTATGTTAGAAAAAATTTAGGATATGAGTTATATGATCCTAGTGAGAAAGAGATAAAGAGAGCTTATACTGAACTAAGTGATTATCATGAACGTGTAACTAATCTTCAGTATTTTCCATCTGAAGAAGAAACAACTTTTTTTGTAGATAATATGCCAATACAAATTGATGGAGATCCTTCTGAAAAAATGGAAGTTTCTAATTATAAAGATTTAGATAGGATTGAAACTAATCGTGTTAGGAGTGGTTTTTGTCTTATGTTAGGAGAGGGATTAACTCAAAAAGCTCCTAAGTTATGGAAACAAATATCTAAATGGGGCAAAGATTTTGGAATGGAAGATTGGAATTTTTTAGATAAGTTTGTAGATTTACAGAAAAAAGTAAAAGCTAAGCAAAAAACAGGTTCAAAAGAGTCTGATTTAAAAGTTAAACCAGACTATACATTTATCAAAGATCTTGTTGCAGGTAGACCTATTATAGGACATCCTCTTGCAGACGGGTGTCTAAGGTTAAGATATGGTAGGGCACGAAATACTGGTCTAAGTAGTTGTGCAATTCATCCTGCTACTATGGTTGTTTTAGATAATTATATTGCAATAGGAACTCAGCTAAAGTGGGAGAGACCTAGTAAGGGAACTGCGTTGAGTGTTTGTGATTATTTAGAAGGTCCAATAGTTAAATTGAAATCTGGTGAAGTTTTATTTTTAGATGAAAATAATGCTAAAAAACATTTAGAAGATATTTCTGAAATACTTTTTTTGGGTGATGCATTGGTTCCTTATGGTGATTTTTTGAATAGAGCGCATGTTTTGGTTCCTCCTGGATATTGTGAAGAGTGGTGGATAAAAGAAGTTAAAGAAAAATGTGGTTCGCCTGAAGAGATTTCTAAAATAACAGGATTGGATTTATTATTTATTAAGAAACTTGTTAATAATCCTATTAAGACTAAGATTTCTGCTAAAGATGCTCTTATTATTTCCAATAAAATGAATGTCCCGTTACATCCTAAATATATCTTTCATTGGAAAGATATAAATCAAAAAAAGTTTTTAGTTTTATTAGGTTGGTTACTTAGAGCAGTCATAGATAAAGATAGTCCTGTCAAAATAGTTTTACCGTTGACTTATCGTGCTGAAGGTGAAGATATTGAACCTAAAAGAGTTTTGGAATTGCTTGGTGTTCCTCATAGCGTATTTTCTAATGAATATGTTATAATTGAAAAAGATTGGGCAGTTGCTTTTATGGCTAATTTAGGTTTTTATGAGAAAGAGGTTAATTTTAAAGAAGTGATTAAACAAATTTCTGAAGGTGAGGAAGTTCTGAAGAGTGTAAATAAACTTTCTGGTGTTGTTATTAAAGATAAAAGTGGAGTTTATATTGGTGCTAGGATGGGGCGTCCTGAAAAAGCTAAAATAAGAAAAATGACTGGAAGTCCACATGTTTTATTTCCTGTTGGCGAAGAAGGCGGAAGGTTAAGATGTTTTCAATCTGCCTTGGAGGCTGGAAAAATTAGTGCAGAATTTCCTAATCATTTTTGTTCTAATTGTAATCAAGAGAGTATATATTCTGTTTGCGAGAATTGTGGTGGCGAAACTAATTTGAAATATCATTGTTATCAATGCAATAAATTTTTAGATTCTGATATTTGCTCTATGCATGGGGAAACTAAATCTTATTCAACTAGAGAAATTGATATAAATAAATATTGGAGAGATATTCAAAAAAAGTTTAAGCTTAGTGAGATGCCTGCTCTTGTTAAGGGTATTAGGGGAACTTCTAATATAAATCATATTCCTGAACATCTTGCAAAGGGAGTGCTTAGAGCTATTCATGGGTTGAATGTAAATAAAGATGGAACTATAAGATATGATTCAACAGAAATGCCTTTGACACATTTTAAACCTAAAGAAATTGGTACTGATGTGAAGAAGTTAAAAGAGCTCGGATATCTTTGTGATATTTATGGTGATGAATTAAGTGATGATAATCAAATATTAGAATTGAAACCTCAAGATGTTGTCTTGCCAGCATGTAATGAGGCTAGTGAAGAAGGTAGTGATGATATCTTATTTAGAACTGCTAATTTTATTGATGATTTATTGGAACATTTTTATAGTTTAGATAGGTTTTACAAATTAAATAGTAAGGAAGATTTGATAGGACATTTAGTTGTTGCAATAGCTCCACACATTTCTGCTGGATTTTTGTCTAGAATTATTGGATTTTCAAATACTCAATGTTTTTATGCGCATCCAATGATGCATTGTGCTGTTCGGAGAGATTGTGATGGTGATGAGGTTGCTGTTATTTTTTTAATGGATGCACTGATTAATTTTTCTAGGAAATACTTGCCTTCACATAGGGGGGCTAGACAGGATGCTCCTTTAGTTATAACTCCTATTGTTACACCTTCTGAAGTTGATGATATGGTATTTGATATGGATGTTGTGTGGGATTATCCATTAGAATTTTATAAGGCATGTGAGGAATATAAGATGCCTTGGGATGTCAAGATAGAGAAATTTGGAGATAGGTTAGGAACTGTTAATCAATATGAAAAACAAGGATTTACACATAATGTTAGTAATATCAATTTAGGTAGTGTGTATAGTGCATATAAAAAGTTACCAACTATGAAGGAAAAAGTAGTGGGACAAATGAAACTTGCTGAAAGAATTCGAGCTGTAAATGAACATGATGTTGCTAGACTTGTTATTGATAGACATTTTATTAGAGACATTAAAGGTAATTTGAGAAAATTTAGTATGCAGCAATTTAGATGTGTTAGTTGTAATGAAAAATATAGAAGACCTCCTTTAGCTGGCACTTGTTTAAAATGTAAAGGTAAATTAATATTTACAATCTCTGCTGGATCTGTGTTGAAATATTTGGAACCTACTTTAGATTTGGCTAGAAATTATGAATTGGGTCCTTATATGCAACAGACTTTGCAATTATTACAGCAAAGGATTTATAGTGTATTTGGAAAAGATCCTGATAGACAAGAAGGTTTGACTAAATGGTTTGCATAATATCTAAATTTCTTATAAAAAAGAAATTATTGGATTAATTTCTGAGTTTATTAATATATATATTACTTAAAAATTATATCTTATTTGCTAAAATTATAAAAAGAAGTAAGTTGGATTCTTGTTTTTAATGGAAAACATTCATGATTACAATACAATTATAAAACAGATGCGCTCTTTTTTTCAGGATGAAAAAGGCTTTGCTGAAATCCCAGCACAATCAAGGTTATCTATTCTTGCAGCATGTGAAGATCCTAAAACAATTTCACAATTTGTTTTTAGTGGAATGAATTACCCATTGCCACAGACAGGCCAGATGTGGTTAGAATATGAATTATTAAAGAATAAAGAATTAAATGGTGTATTTTGTCAGACAACTAGTTATAGGAATGAACCAAATCCTATTCCTGGGAGACATGATAAGATATTTCCTATGTTTGAATTTGAATCTAAAGGAGATATTAAAAAACTTAAAGAATTAGAAAAAGAATTACTTAATTTTTTTGGATTTCCTGAACCTATAAGTTTATTATATGAAAATATGTGTACCTGTTTTAATACAGATACTTTGGAATCAGAGCATGAAGAAATGATGTATAGACAGTTTGGATCATCAATTAGCTTAGAGATGTTTCCGCAAAGAACACACCCATTTTGGAATATGAAACATGGTAAAAATGGAGTTTTTAATAAAGTTGATGTTTTATTGTATGGAATGGAGACAATAGGTAGTGCTGAGAGGTCTACAAACATTGAAGAAATGTATAAAAATTTTTTATCAATATCTGATGGTCAATATAGCAAATTATTATTTAATCAGTTTGGTCAAAAGAGAGTTATGGAAGAACTTGAAAATTATTTATCTTTACCAATGTTTAAAAGGTATGGTGGAGGAATTGGAATAACAAGAATGGCTAGGGCGATGAGGTTGCATGGTCTGATTAGATAGTTTTAAATATCAATGATATTGTATTGCATATTGAGGTGATAAAAATATGAAAGCAAAATGGAAACAGTTTTGGCTTTTTATTGGCTTGCTTGGTTATGGAATTACAATAATAAATGCAGCAGGTCGTTATGGTTCTATAAATTATAATTTAGTTTGGTTATTAGTTTTAGTTATAAGTTCGGTTTTGATTACTTTGTCTTTAACACCTAATAAATAAATCTTAGATGAAATATAAAATAACTGGCAATAATAAACATCCCATTAAATGATTTCTTCCTATTCCTAATTCTGCTGGTACTATTCCTAAAGCTGTTGATCCTAATAAAACTAATAGGCCCCAAGGACCTGAAATTATTGCAACTAGAATTGTGATTAAAACTATAACTGATATACAAATTACTGCGTAATTTACTTTGGACATTAATTTTGCAAAGAGTTTAGAAAGATTTATTGTAAGGAAAGTTGCTATTCCTGCTACTACTAATGCTACTCCGAAAAATAAAACTAAGTTATTTAATGTAAATTTATCTAATAATTCTGATACCGCAACTATAGCACCATTTCTTGCTTTGTCTATAATATATAATCCTATAAAACTTAAAACCATGTTTACAGTGTTCAATCCACCTACTAGAATTAAGAATCCTTCAGATTTTAAGTTTCTAGTTAATTGAGATCCTAATATTGCTGCTTGGGCTGGACCTAGGCCTGGTAGAAATGAACAAAGTCCTCCTGCTGCTAGAGATGATGAAAGTGCTTTGAATGTAGTTTTTTTATCTATAGTAAAATCTTTTATTTTTTGTTTTGGAATATTTACTTTTTGTAATAAACTTATTGATAACATGCTTACTCCAAATAAACCAGATAATAAAGGGAAAAGGGGGGAATTTAAATTTGGCATGTTTAAGACAGCTAATCCAAGAGTTCCTGCATAGATAAAAATTATTAGAGCCCATATTCTTGATTTTCTCTCTTTGAAAATTAAAAAACTAGATGCTAATATTAATATATAACCCATTACTTTAGATAAGATTGGATAAACTTTTCCTACTATTATCATAATCAATGGGGAAAATATTATTGCAAGAATTAAAGAGAATAAACTTCCTATTAATGTAAGTATTATTGCTTTGTGTCCGTTACCTTTTAATAACATTTTATGTCCAGGTAGGACTGATAGTGCAGTTTCTGATTCTGGTGCACCTAAAAATACTGAAGGAATAGTATCTAAGAACGTGTGTGTTATTGCCATTGAAATTATGAATATTGCTATTATTAATGGAGTTGTTATTTGAAGGAGTGTAGCTGAAAAACTTATGACAAGAATTGATACGAGGTTAATATGGATTCCAGGTATTAATCCTGTGAATATACCGAATGTACAACCAATCAAAATAGCTAAAAATATTTCTAAAAGCATTGATTTAGGAATTGATTAGAGTTTAAAACTTTATCTTCCTATTATATTTGAAATTTCTATTTCTAATTCACCTTGATATTCTATTATTTCTCCTTCTATTTCAATAGTTTGACCTTCAATTAAATCTAATTCGTCTTTTGTGAAAAAGATAGCTGTTATTTTTCCAGTATTATCTTCTATATTCATTATTGCTAATTCCTCTGTTTGTGTTAATCTTGTTAATGTCCCTGCTATTTTAACATTTTCTCCTATGCTTTCTTTAGTGATGCTGGTTATATTTGTTATTTCTGAATCTTGGTTTAGTATTGGAATGTGTTGAACACTTAGAATTATGAAAATACCTATTATTGAACAAATTAAGGCAGTTATTAATAAATTTTTTTCTTTCAAATTTAATTTAAGGGAGAGTAAGGCTTATATATAAATTCTATCTTACTAAAATTTAATGGATGTGGCTGTAAGAAAAGAGGAGGTGAGCACTAGTTCTCTCTATGAAGAAAATAAAAAACTTAGAGAAACTGTTTATAGTTTAAAGAAAGAGATGGATGCGTTTAAAGAGCCACCACTTTTGTTGTGTGAATTGGTTAAACATCTTGGTAATAAAGCTGTAATTAAATTGCCTAATGGAAATAATTTTTTAGTTAATATTGCTCCTAGTGTTTCTAATAAAGTTAAACAAGCTGATCGTGTTTTGGTTGAGCAAAAATCTTTAGCTATTGTAGATAGGTTTGAATCTATGAAAGAATTTAATGTTGAGAATTTTGTTATAATTGATAAACCTGACATGAGTTGGTCTAATATTGGTGGTCTTGCTGAACAGGCTAGAGAGATATATGAAGTTATTGAATTACCCTTGAAGAAACCTGAGTTGTTTAAAAAAATAGGAATTCATCCTCCTAAAGGAATATTGTTGTATGGTCCTAGTGGGACTGGTAAAACTATTTTAGCTAAAGCAGTTGCAGCAAGTACTAATTCAACTTTTATTGAGATAGTTGGGGGTGAGTTAGTTCAGAAGTTTATTGGGGAAGGTTCTAAATTAGTTAAGGATATTTTTAAATTAGCTAGAGAAAGGGGTCCATCCATAATTTTTATTGATGAGCTTGATTCTATTGCTGCAGAGAGATTAGATATTGGAACTAGTGGCGAGAGAGAAGTTCAAAGAACTTTTATGCAGTTGTTGAGTGAGATTGATGGTTTTGATCATTTGGGTAATGTAAAAATAATTGGTGCTACAAATAGAATTGATATTTTAGATAATGCAATTTTAAGACCTGGCCGGTTAGATAGACTTATTCATATTCCTTTGCCTAATTGGGAGGGTAGAACTGAAATTTTAAAAATACATTCTAGAGATATGAATTTAATAGAAGTTGATTTAAGTAAAATAGCTGAATTGACTGAGGGTTTTTCTGGTGCAGATTTAAAATCTGTTTGTACAGAAGCTGGATATTTTGTTATGAGGGAAAAAAGAACAGAGACTGAATTGAAGGATTTTTTAAGGGCTATTGATAAAGTTAAGCAACAAGAGGAAAAAGATTTAACTCATAGAGATATGTTTGGGTAATTTTGTTTTGTTTTTATATTCTATAGAAACCTATTTATACTTTGAACTTATTATATAATTAAAATGAATAATTGGTTAATATTTATATTATCAATAACAAGTCTTCTAGTTATATACTGGGTTTTATTTGGGGAGAGAAAGTTTAGAAGATCTGGTATGAAAGCAAGATTTAGCAGAGAACAAATGAAATTAGTTGGTGATATACTTTTATTGCCTGATAATAAATTTCATGATTTATGTGTAAAAAAATTAAAACTTCAACATATCAAGATTAATCATCCACCTTATCCTAAGAAAGAAAAACAAAAACTTACATTAGCTATATTGGGTTCATATCCTACAGATGTTATTTCAAAAGCATTAAACGAATTGAATAAACCATATAAGAGAAAATGAGATTATTTATTGGAATACAATTATCTAAGGAAATTAAGAGGTAATGTGGGGTTTTATCAATTTGTACTTATATGGTATGCAACTATGAACATCTCTTTCGTATCCCCCACCATTTCTTTTTATTATACCTTTTTTTCTAAGATTTTTTAATAATTGTCTGGAGTATTCTCTTGTAGATTTGTATTTTTTTGCAAAATTATCTAACTGGATAGGTATTTTATTACTGTTTAATTTTGTAACTATTTTCCAAGAGATCTCAAATGATTTACCATAATCAACTTCTTTATAATTATTTAAAATTTCGTCTATCTTTTTATTTTTTCTTAGGATAGAAAACCCAATTAGTTCTTTAAATTTTTTAACATTATCTCTACCTTGTATTTGAATTGTCCATGGCATGATGATCCTTTTTTTACCTCCTTTATGTCTTAAGTAGCATGGTTTAGCATACGGACCATTAACTTTTATATTTAATTTTTTTAACATACTTGTGCAACCTTTCACCAAGTTTGATGCGTAATCTGTTAATTTCTCTTTTTTAATTTTCTCAATAAATTTTGCTCTAAACATGCTGACATCTATGGATGAACCGTATGCGATGGTTCCTTGGTTGTATTTTTTTGTAGTATATGCGCTACCGTCATCACTAAATGCCTGATTTAGAAAAGCACCGATAACTTCCTTTTTATTTGTATCTAGAAATATGTCTGGAATTTTCGGATTATTTATTACTTTGTCTCCTATTTGCATATTTAAAGCATTTATTAGAATATCTTTAATGGTTTTAGGGAATATTAAACAATTATTTTTTTGTGGGTATATGGGGTTTGTATGTATTTTCCCTATTAGTTTATTTATGGCTTTTACTACTCTTTTTCTCATACAAATTTCAGAATTGTTATACAATGGATTTCCCATTTTATCTATTCCTCCATCACATAATAATGCAGAAACTAAAATAGCACCTTCTTTAGTCTCAAAGTTTATTGGGAATCTTGGATTGTGGATAGGTTTTCCACCTTTTGATTTAAATGAAATTGTATTTTTTTCTATAGATTTTATGGTATATTCTTTATGTTCTTTATTTTTTAGGAATTTTATTATAGAATAAAGATATTCAAGTGGAATGTAGCTTCTAGTAAATGATATTTTTGATTTGTAAATATATTTTTCACCCATTCCTTTCCAATATTTAAATGTGCTTATTTTTATTTTTAGCAATTCACTTGCCTTTTTGTTTGTTAGATATTTACTTAAATTTTTAAATAACTTTTTTTGAATTTTGAATTTAGTAAAACATATGTTTTTTTATGTTCTAGATCCTTTAAGTTTAATATTTTTTTGATTTTTAACCTTTAAATTATTTTTTGTATCTATATGGTAAAATTAGTTTATAAACTTGTCGTCGGTATTTGTCCATCTTGTCAAGCTCTGTTGCTATTGTTTAGTAAGGTTTATAAGTTATAAGTTATATTTTTTATTATGCGTTGTTTTGTCGGCATTCTTTTGCCTAAGGAAATTAAAGATGAATTATACAGTGTTCAAAATCAATTTCCTAGTAAATTAGCTAAAATTAAATGGATTTCAAAAAGTCAATTACATCTTACACTTAAGTTTTTGGGAAAAATTAAGCAGGAAGACATTAATAAGCTTAAAGATAAATTATCAACTATTAAATTTAAACCTTTCAAGGTTAAATTGTCTGAGCTTGGTGTGTTTCCAAATTTGAGTAATCCTAAAATTATTTGGGTTAGCTTGTTACCTGGGAAAAAGGTAATTGAATTACAACAGAAAGTTGATGGTGAATTATTGAATATTTTTAAGTTTGATCAGAGCTTTAAATCCCATTTGACTTTAGGAAGAATTAAAATGATTAAAAAGAAAAAGGAATTTATGTCTAAGTTTTCTAGTATTTCTGTTGATAATAAGAGCTTTGAGATTAGTAGTTTTAGTTTAATTAAATCTACTTTAAATAAAGATGGACCTGTTTATGAAGTTCTTGAGGACTTTGAAATGAAAGACAATCTTTAAATATAATTGTTATAGCTTTAATTGTATGTTATGGGAGAATAGATCTTGGGTGCCGTTTGTTATTTTAGTGGCGGTAGTTATAGTTGCTATTGGAGTGATATTTATTGGTGATATTTTTCAGAGTGGTCCTGAGTATCCTACAGATCCTTCTGGTGGTTGTGTTATAATGAATGATAGGGGAGATTATGATAATAGTATTGATATTGTTTTTATGGGAGATAATTATGATGATGTTGAAGAATTTGTAAAAGATACAGAAGATTTTTCTAATTCTTTACTAAATGTTTATCCTTATAGTTTATATAAAGACAGATTTAATTTTTTTAGAATTGAAAGTTTTCAGCCATTGGGATGTAGTTATGATGATGGTGTAATCTTATGCACTCCTGCTACTGTTAAATTAGCTGGAAGAATTTGTCCGCATGATTACTACGTGGTATTGTCTGATGTTAATGGAGTTAAGAATTTATTTAGTTTTTTAAGATCTAGTTCTTGGATGGGGGTCAATGCGTTGAATAGTGCTGATAATAAATTAGTATTCGCACATGAGTTTGCACATTCATTTGGAGATTTTGCTGATGAATATGAATGGGAGGGTGGAAAAATAACTTGGGATTCTCCTAATTGTGATTCTGTATGGAAAACTTGCCCTAAATTTTCTGTTGTTTCTGGTTCTGAATGTTGGAGAGGATGTGTTAATCAACAATATTCAAGATCTGTTAAGAATGGAATTATGAGAGATTATTGGAATTCTGATAATTATGGTGTTTATAATGAATATTTTTTGAAAAATCTAATGGAAACTAAGACTGCTGCTGGTTCTTCAAATGATGCACTGAAAAGTCCTCCTGTAGAAATATTGATTGTGAATGGCATGTGTGATTGGTCTGGATGTGTTATAAATCAAGTTATAGAAAATGTAGGGTATGCTGATAATTATGTTGATGATAGTTTTTTAGATATAAAAACTGGTGATAAAGTTGCATCTATTTCTAATAATATTTTATTTAGTGATTATGGTCCTGCTGGTGGTGCTGTTGTGCCTGAAGATTATACTTTTTCGGTTATTGTTGAGAAAGATCCTGAAAGTGATAGGGTAGATTTAATTAATAATGTAGGAACAAGAATTAGTAGTTTTAGTTATTCTGGTAGTGAAAGTAGGGCTTATGGGCCTTCTCAGAGTGTTAGTCTTGTTTAAGTTTATTTTTCATATTTAATAAAGTTTGTTTCATTTTCTTTTCTTTATTATATGCACTCCATTTATATCCTTGTTCTCTTGTTTTATTTGTTACTAAAAATAC
This sequence comes from Candidatus Woesearchaeota archaeon, assembly GCA_043812195.1. GTDB lineage: Archaea > Nanobdellota > Nanobdellia > SCGC-AAA011-G17 > PNOQ01 > JBDRML01. The sequence goes on from JBDRML010000021.1 coordinate 14,211, forward strand.
TATTCTTCCTGTTCTTGTTCTTCCAACTCTCCCCTTTCTTTGTATGGTCCTAATTTCACTCGCTACAATATCATAAAAGATAGCTAGTTCTGCTCCTGACTGTATATCGATTCCTTCTTCTCCCACTTGAGTACAAACTAAGACATTATTTTCTCCTCTTTCAAATTTTCTTATAGTTTCTATTTGGTCTTTTTGTTTTAGACCTAACTTTTGACCTATTAATTTTGATGCTCTTATGTTTTTTAGTTTTGATAGTTCTTTTAAGATTTCTTCTATAGTATTTCTGTAATTTGCAAATACAATTATTTTTGCTTCAGGATTTCTTTCTATCTCTTTTCTTATTACTCCTTTGAGCATGTATATTTTTGGATGTTTTGTGTTTTTTTGAATTAATTCGTTTGTTAATGAAATTGCTGCTGTTATTTCTGGCATTTTTTTTATTGTGTTTGCGGCTTTTGTAGTTTCTTTATCTAATTTTTTCCAATATTCATTTAATGAAGATATTCCTTGTGTTTCTAAAAGTTCTGCTGCATAATCTAATTTTATTAGAACTGCTGTTATGTATAAACCATAAAATGCTGACGGGTCTCTTTTTCTTGCTAAGATTGCAAATTTTTTTTGTAGAGAAATTAAATCCCCTTTGCTTATTAGATTTATTGGTTTTGTGAAACCTAGTTTTCTGAGATCGTGTAATTTGTATTCATATGCGATTTTAATGAATTTTAAAAGTTTTTTTAGTTCTTCTGGAAGTTCTACTTCTAACCAGGTTATCTTTTTTTCTTGTATGAATTCTTTTATGTCTTCTTCAGTTCTGATTTCTACTGCTTCTATTGATAAGTTATTTTTTATTTCATCTATTTTTTCTTTTGTTCCACCTGGCGATGCTGTTAAGGCCATGATTCTTGGGAACTTAGATTGTTTCATATATTTTTGAGCTACTATTGTATTTGCAAAGTTCATTCTTGATCTGTGACATTCATCGACTACTAATAATGATGTAACTGAAGTTGAGATTCTTTCATTCTCTAAATCTTTTTGAATAGTTTGGGGGGTTGCTACAGCTATAATTGCTGATTCCCATAATTCTTGTCTTTTTTTTGGCGTTGTTTCTCCTGTTAAAAGAACTATTTGATCTTCTGGTATGTTTGTTTTTTCTTTGAATTCTTTTAAGATTTGAGCTGATAATGGTTTTGTCGGAGTTAGGATTAGAATATTTGAATGGGGATGTTGTTTTAATCTTTCTATTGCTGTTAGAATTGCTATTGAAGTTTTTCCTGTTCCTGTTGGTAAGACTGTTAGAGTGTTGTTATTCTTAGATGTTTCTGTTATTTCATCCTGATACTTCCTTGCTGTGAAGTTTTTTATTTCATACATAGTTTTATAGAAATAGTTTGGTGTTTATAAATGATTTCGTGGTGGTTGTCGAGCTTACGTTTTGAGATGGTCTGGTAGTTTATATTTATCGAATTCTTCTAAAAGTCCTTTTCCATATATTAATCTTGAAAATGCTTCTGCCTCCATTTTTGCACCTGTTAATGCATTATGTGGGTCTGGTTCGTCTGGAAGTCCCACATAATTGAGTATACTATTTGTGTTGATATTTGTCTTGTTATTTTTTATGGGAATTGGTTTGCCTTTTCTTAAATGATGTATATAACATGCTGTATGTAAATCTATAGTTCTATGTCCTAATGGCCATTTATGATTGTATCTCTTTAAAGACGAAATTAAGAAATCTCTATCGAATGAAGGGTTTTCTCCTGCAAGAGTTCTATTTCCTATTCCAATAGACCAGTTTAAGAAAGATGTTACTATATCTTCTAATGGTTTTTTTATTGGACTTGTGATTTCTTCTTTACTAAATCCGTTTATATCTAAAGCTTGTTGAGTTATTTCTGCATCATCCCAGATTCTACATTCATCATAGAATTGTTTTTGAGGTATAAAAAGGTCTATGGCTCCGATACTTACGATTGAATGTTTATCTGGATCAAGTCCTGTTGTTTCTACATCTACAATTATCATTAAATTTTGTGAACCATTTTAGATTTATAATGGTTTATGTTATCTGTGCTTATGTAAGAAGATTATGAATAATGTTATTGCTAAAATTAAAGATAGAATTAAAGTTACTATCGGGTTTGCTACGTTAATTAATATCATTGCTGCTAACATTAAAACTATACTGAATACATATAATGGAACTGATCCGAAGAATACTTTTGCTCCATCTAATTTTGATAGCGGAATCATTGAAAAGATTGCTACACTATAACTTATCATAACTAGTTTTGAGAATGTTTCTATTGGACTTAATAATGTTGCTAATAGGATTAAAGTGATTGGTCCTGCTAAATGGATAACTGCTGTTTGATATTCTGTTAGATGTTTGTATTCTTTTCCTAATCTTCTATGTGTTATTTCTTTTAATTCTGAACAGCCCACTGCTGCGAATTTAATAAAACCGTTTGATATTAATGCTAGTAATATTGGAAGGAATAATCCTATTTTTATTGGCTTTTTGAATTTTGATTTTGCTCTGAACCAATATCTTTGGAGACCCCATATTGAATATTTTGTGTATGCTCCGTTTCTTAAAGCTACTAATTTATGTGCTAATTGATAAATTAAGAGAACTATCATTGATATTATTGCGGTTCTTATTAAGTTTATTATTCCTATTTGAAAACTAAAATTTTGGCCATAACCCCATTCTCTAAATGAGAAAATAAATCCTAAAATTAATGCTGATAATAATAGACTTAGTATTTCTTTTCCAGCTAGAAATTTAGATTCCCTCATCTTTTAAGTATATTTTTAAAGCTTATTTATAAAGTCTTTTCTTTTATTATAGCTTAGAAAACTATATAAACTTTAAAAGACTTCTGATTATCACCTGTTAAAAGGAGGTTTAAAGATGCTAAGGACAAAGAAATTAACTGATATTAACGGAAAGGATGTTTATACAGATTCTGGTGATTATTTTGGAGAGGTTGAAGAGTCTATTTTATCACAGAGTAAAGTATTTGGCTGGAAAATTAGAGCCACTAAAGGTTCTTATTTGAACAAGATGTTTGGTGGTGCTAAGGGTGTAATTGTGCCACATCAATTAGTAAGATCTATTGGAGACATAATAATAATTAGTAAAGCTGGAATTCAGACTCCTGAAGAACCTGTTACACAAGATATTCAGGTAGAATAGAAACGTAACATTTAAATAGTATATTCCCAAATTTTTGAATATGGCATCTACTTTAGCAAATACGATAGAGTTTTTAAAAGACTTTGGAATGTTTGATGTTGTATTACCATTTCTTTTTGTTTTTACAATAGTTTTTGCAGTCTTGGAAAAGACTTATATTTTGGGTAAAGAGAAAGATGGCACTCCAAGAAAGAATTTGAATTCTATGGTTGCATTTGTAATGGCATTTTTAGTTATTGCTGTTAATAAAGCTGTTAATTTTTTATCAAATCTTTTGCCAAACATTGTTTTGCTGATGGTTGTTGGTATAAGTTTCTTAATGTTGATTGGTGTATTTTTGAAGCAAGGTGAATTGGAATTAGGCGGAAAAAAACAAAAGGCAATGATGTGGATTATGTTAATTGCTTTAATATTTGTTGTTTTAGGTGCGTATCCAGTTGGAGATTCATCTGCATTGATGTATATTTTTGATAAAGTTGATTTGAGTGATAGTTTAGTTACTGGTATAATTGCTGTTTTAGTTATTGTTGCGATTATGTATTATATTGTTAAAGGTTCATCTGGAGCTCAGAGCGAGGGAGAACCCTAATGGTGTATTCAGACTTTCGCTATTTTGTTGAGGAATTAAAAAGTATGGGTGTTTATGATGTTCTTTTGCCTTTCTTATTGATTTTTACAATTATTTTCGCTATTTTAGAAAAAACATTGATATTTGGGAATTCTGGAACTAAGGAAAATCCTTCTCCCAAAACAAATATTAATGTTATCTTTGCTTTGCTTGTGAGTGCAGTTACTATTGTCAATAAAGAGGTTATAGAAGTTATAAATCAATATTTGCCTGGTGTTACTTTAATAATTGTTATTGGTATTATGTTTATGTTAGTTGCGGCAATGTTCTCTAAGGATGGTTTTAAAGGGCTTCCGTTTTGGGGAGGGGGTATTATTGCATTAGTTGCAGTTATATGGTCTTTGTCTGATCCTACTTATGGTGCTGGAAGTACTAAATTTGGTTATTTATATTATGCTATTGAGCCTTATTTTGGCCTGTTAGTTGCAGGTGTATTAGTTGTGATAGTAATCTTTGCTATTGTTGGTGGTGGCAAGAGTAAGAAGAAAGGTTTTAGATTGGTTGGAGATTAATCATGGCAACTTTTTTAGATTTAGGGGCAATGAATGTTTTGGAGTATTTCTTTCCTGCTTTTATTTTTATTTTAGTTTTTGTTTTGTTATATGCTACTTTAGATAAGACAGGATTAATTGGGAAAAATAAATCTTTGAATGTTACTGTAAGTTTGATAGTTGCTTTGACTGTTTTATTTAGTGGAAGTGCTGTTGAATTGATTAATTTTGTTACGCCTTGGTTTGCGGTTATAATTGTAATTTCTTTGTTAGCTATACTTGTTTTGTCTGCACATCTTAAAGAAGGTGCTGAGTTGAAGTTTAGTTTGGTTCATATATTGGCAATGATTTTTGCTGGTATAGTTTTAATTGTTGGGATTACACAAGTTTTTGGTCCTGTGTTTACACCATTTGTTGAAGGGGCAGATCCTGATTGGTGGGCATTAAGAACTATATTTCATCCGAGAGTTTTAGGTGCAGTGTTTATTTTATTAGTTGCTGGATTTGCAATTAAATATCTTGCAGCTGTTAAAAAATAAATAGAAATTATCTTTTCTTTTTCTTAATTTCTTCAACTACTTTTTCTAGTTCTTTTATGTTTCTTGTTAATGGGCCTAGTATTTTTTGAAGTACTTGCTCCAGAGCTTTCATTTCTGTTCCTACTTCTCTTACACCATGGTCGTAATCTGTTAATTTGCTTGCTATTGATTTTTGTAGACTATCAAATCTTTCTTCTATTCTTAATATTTCTTGTTTTGTTGCATTTGTATCTACTTGCATTCTTTCTTTCCAGGATCTAATATCTCCTACACTTTTAATCATATCTTCCCATTTTTCTTTAACTACAGATTCTACAATTTCTTCTACCATTTCGAAACTAGCTCTTGTTGGAGGTTCTGGTGAGAATGAATCTATTGAACTCATTGGAGTTTGTTGCATTTGTTGAGTTGACATCGGCATTTGCTGTGGTATATTTGAAAATTGATCTCCAGGCATAGTTCCTGTTGGAGAAGGAGCATTTAGTAATTCATCAGGAATATTCTGTTGTGCCATAGGGTTTGTTCCTTGTGGTCGCATTAACATCTCGTTTCTACCAACTTCATTTTTGATTTTAGCTAAATCATTAGGCATCTCTTGTGTCGACATTATTCTTGATTGGGGAAATCCCATTTCATTTCTTAAATCGTTTTCTGGCCTTAGATTTGGATACTCTCTTTTTTTTAGTTCTGGTAGCATTTTTACCTCTGTGTTTTTTTATTAGTTCTAATACTTCTTCTTCAGTTACAAAATTTATTGGATTCCAGATATTAATATACTTTTCTAAAACTTTGAGTTGTTCTTTTCTTGCGAAAAACTGCATTTCTCTTACAATACTATTCATTGTAGTCTTAATTGTCTCTAATCCTTCTTTTATATCTCTTATATCTTCATTTATCCCTTTCATATCTCCTTGAAGTGCTTTGTAATGATCAACCATGTTTTGATTTATTACAAACATTCTTTCTCTAGTTAAGTTATATCTTCCTTCTAAAATTCTGATTCTTGTATTTATATTTCCTAATGTTGAGAATGGATCTTGAGCAGCTACTTGCATTTAAATACCTCTTTATTAAACATTATTATATCTTAGAGAATATATAAAAGTATCGGCTTATAGGATATAAATTATTTATAGAAAATTATATAACTAAAACAATATAAATCTTATTTATTAAAAGAGGTAATATGGTTATAACTCAGCAAAAGCTAAAACCTGGAGAATATGAGATTATAAGAGAAGGACAAGAAGAAATTATGAAAGTTAATTCTTTTGGTTTGTCTTTTCCTCCATCTATTGAGCAGAGTAAATTGTGTATGATGGATGTTATTGATAAATTATTAGCTGTTCCAAGTATTAGTAGAATAATATTGTCTGCTGATAGAAATTATCAGTATGATGTTGATCAGATACAGATGATTAGAGAAATTGCTAATATATATTTATTTTTGACTAAACAGAAAAAAATATTGAGTTTAGATACTTTAGGTTTTAGTGTTGGATATGTAACTCAATTTCCATCTAGATTTTCTGAAATTCAGTATGTTGTTACTAATTTATTGAAAGGAGATCCTATTGGTGCTTATGTTGAAGTGAAAAGATTGATGAGAGAACAGAAAATTAGGATACAAAAAATTAAAGATGTTCAGATGTTGAGAGATGAGAACTCATATTTTAGAGTTCTTTTAGATATATATGAATTATTAGATAAGACTAATTTAATTAATAAAGTAAAACCATTTTTAGATGGGCACAGTATTGGAGATAGGTCTTTGTATAATCAGGTGTTTAGAGCGACTATTTCACCTAATTTTATGTTAACTAGATTGATGTCTGAAATACCTTTAGATGGGGAGATTATTGATAGTTATATTTTAGATGAATATACACATGTTAGTATTATTAAGATGCCTAATAATGTTAAATTAAAATATCATTTGAGTCCACCTGAATTTAATTTAACTGATGATAAGGTTGAATTATTAGAGTTGGCTAGGTTGGTTTTGTCTGAGCATAAGCCTGCTGCTGAAGAGTTTGTTGATCCTGAAAGAATGAGACAGACTTTTTTTAATATTGGAAGAGATTTGATTGCTGAATTAGCTGATAGAAAAGGGATTATGATTAGTTTTGAAGATAGCAAACATTTAGCTAATATTTTAGTTAGGTACACGGTTGGATTTGGATTGATTGAAGTATTATTGAAAGATGAAAAAATTCAAGATGTGGTTATTAATGGACCTATTGGGCAGAGTCCTATTTTTGTTGTGCATCAAGATTATGATGAATGTACTACAAATATAATTCCTAGTAAAGATGATGGTGATAGTTGGGCTACTAAATTTAGAATGATTTCTGGTAGACCTTTAGATGAAGCTAATCCTGTGTTAGATACTGAATTAATTATTCCTAATGCAAGAGCTAGAGTTGCAATTATTTCTAGTCCATTAAATCCTGTTGGTTTAGGTTATGCTTTTAGAAGACATAGAGAGCATCCATGGACATTACCCTTGTTTATTAAACATAAAATGATTACACCATTGGCTGCTGGTCTTTTGAGTTTTATTATTGATGGTGGAAGAACTTTGTTATTTGCTGGAACTAGGAGTTCTGGTAAGACGAGTCTTCTTGGTGCTAGTATGGTTGAGATAATGAGAACTCATAGAATATTGACGATAGAGGACACTCTCGAATTACCTGTTAGAAGTTTGAGAAAATTAGGTTATAACATTCAGCCTATGAAAGTTAGATCTGCATTGGCTTCTGGTGGTACTGAGTTGGCTGCTGAAGAGGGAATTAGAACTGCTTTAAGAATGGGAGATAGTAGTTTGATAGTTGGAGAGGTTAGAAGTTCTATTAGGGGAAATGAAGAAGTTATTGTTGTTGAAGATGATGTTTCTAAAAGAATTCCTATAAAAGAATTAGAAGGAAAAGTTATAGATAACATTTATGTGCCAAGTATGGATTTTGATTTAAAGGTTAAACTTTTGAAATTGACAGGTTTTGTAAAACATCCAAAAAGAGAGAGGCTTCTTGAAGTAACTACAAAAACTGGAAGAAAAGTTACGGTGACAGAGGATCATAGCTTATTTACCTCTAATGGCTTTGAAATATTTCCCATTAAATGCAAAGATTTGAATGTCGGAAGCAAAGTTGTTTTACCTGCTAAGTTGCCTATAGGGTATAATGATTTAGATTTTATTGACTTAACACAAATGCTTCCAGAATATCATTTGGAAGGTGCTAGAGATTATATTAGGTTGGCAATAAATGAAATTGGAGCTAAAACGTGTTCCCAGATTTGTGAAGTTCCAGATGTTTACTCATTCTTTACTGATAGGAATTATGTGAATAGCAGAGGTCCAGTCAGAAGGATAAAGGTGAAACCTTTCTTGGATCTTATGAAAGAATCTGACATAGATTATGGTTTAGAAAATTTAAAGATAAAAAAGATAACATCTAATACTCTTCCGGCTAAATTTCCTGTTAATAAAGAATTTTGTAGATTTTTGGGCTATTTTATATCTGAAGGATGTGTAGAAGGGACTAATGTTTCTATAGCTAATACTGATCCTGATATTATTTCGGATGTTAAATCTATATGCTTTTCTTTATTTGATAAAGAACCAACACTTAGATTTAATAAATTCTCAAAAGGAAAATCGATAAAGATGGTACTAGCTAATTCACCTTTAATTGCATTATTAACCAAATTTGATTTGAATAGAAGGAGTTATGAAAAGAGAATACCTGGTTTTATTTATGGTTTAAGTAAGGAGAAAATATGTGCCTTCTTGAGAGGACTTTACCTTGGAGACGGTGCTTTTTCTGGCGTGAGAATGGAATACACAACCACTTCAAAAGAATTAGCTAATGACCTTCTTTATTTATTATTGGGTTTAGGAATAGTTGCTAGGGTTAGAGCTAAAAAACAAACTAAAAAATCCCAAGGGAAAAGACTGCTTTATAATGTGGAGTTTGCTAGGAAAGAAGATGTTAGGAATTTCATGAATCTTACTGGATTTTCACGAAATAAGGAACTATTAGAGAAAAAAGAGGGTTTAGAAATTTCTACACAAAATGTCATTTCTTTTAGTAAGGAAGATATCTTTTTTAACTTTAATAAATTGTCTAAAAGATTTAATCATCTTAGGAGAGATTTGAGATGTAGTAAGTTTTATCTTAAGAAGATTATTGAGGATAAAGATATTGAATGCAGTGAAAAGGTAAAAAAATTTGCTAATGGTGATTTTTATTTAGATGAAGTAAAGGAAATTAGAGGAATTGATTTGGAAGATGGAGAATATGTTTATGATCTTTCAGTTGAACCTTGCCAGAATTTTGTAGGTGGTTTTGGCGGTATTTTGTTGCATAACACAGAAGCAAAGGCCCTTTATGAAGCTATGAGAGTGGGAAGTTTGGCCAACGTGGTGGCTGGAACAATTCACGGTGGAAGTCCTTATGCTATTTTTGATAGAGTTGTGAATGATTTGGGAGTTCCTAGAACTAGTTTTAAGGCAACTGATATTATTATTGTTTCTAATCCGATTAAGACTCCTGATTCTTTACATAGTGTTAGAAGAGTTGTTAGTATAACTGAAGTTAGAAAAGAATGGGAAGAAGATCCTTTGAGAGAAGGTGGTTTTGTTGATTTAATGAAATATAATCCTAAGACTGATGAATTAGAGCCTACAGATAGTTTGATAAATGGAGATTCTGAAGTTATCAAAAGTATAGCTGGAAGTGTTAAGGAATGGGTTGGAGACTGGGATGCAGTTTGGGATAATATTGAATTGAGAGCTAAAATGAAAAGAAGATTAGTTGATTTGGTTAAGGAGACTGGAAATAATGATTTGTTAGAAGCTGATTTTGTGATTAAGGCTAATGATATGTTTCATATGATATCAGATGAAATATTGCAAAAGCAAGGAAAGTTAGATAGTAAAAAAATATATTTTAGATGGAATGAATGGTTGAAGAAGGAGAGTAGGAAGAAATGAAAAATAAAGCCGTTTGGATTGGAGCTGTCATCGGAGCAATTATTGGATTAATTTTCTTCTTGCTAGGACTAATTATTGGGTTAAAAGTGCAACCTGTTATTTTTATAATAGGTTTTACTTTATTAGGGGGCTTGTTGGGATTAATAGCAAGTATCAAAAGGAAAAATATATGGATTTTATATTTTCTTTTGCTACTTATTGCTGTTATTAGCTTGTTTCTAACTATAAAATGGGGTGCACCACAGGTTCTATTAATTTTTGCTCCATTATTACTTTTGATTACCTTACATATATTTTTATGTAAATCTTTTTTTGGAAACACAGTAACGAGAGGAACAATAATACTTGGAGGGATAATTGGGTGGATATGGGGATTAATAAGTATATATGCGGGGGCTTTACTTCTTGAGAGGGATGTTACTTTCATTAAAATTTTGTTTGTTTTGCCTGTTTATCTATCTCGTAATATTTTTGGTAAGCCTCTTTTTGTTTCATTATCGCCGACTATAGGATCAATCATTGGTCTAATTATAGGATTAACTATAGCTCTAATTATTTTAGAACTAAAAAGAAAAAATGAAATCAAATAAAATATACAAAATAGAATTAGATAGTAAGAAAATATATTTTAGATGGAATGAATGGTTGAAGAAGGAAGCAAAAAACAATAATTTTTTAAATTAGGCATTTTTCCCAAGTTTATGAAAACTAATGATCTTATATTGACAAAAAGGATAGACATCATGTGTATGAATGGAAGCATTGCAAATGCAAGAGTTCTCGAAAGAGATCATTATCTTATTATGGTTGATTTTGAACGAAAAGAAGAAACACCATATATTGGATATTACGATTTTATTGATGATTTTGTAGAAACATTCCCTGCATATGAAAAAGGAGATGAACGTATAAACCATTTAAGCTACCATGATTTTAGCCATGATGAGTTTCCAATACATAATAACAACCAGGAGATTGGATTTTTCCATTGTGCTATATTTACTCTTAATTTACCTGGGAAAGGTTTTGAACTCTCCTTTATGCTAAATAAAAGTCACCCAAATTTTCAGAATGGTTTGGATGATTACGACTCTTTTTTGAGGAGATTAAAAAGAAGCCAAGACTACAGCGAAGAGCGCAGATAAAAATTTCTATTGAACAAATTTATTCTTCTATCTGGATTTTGATTTTATTTAGAAACATTTAAAAACAATTATGCTTAGAAAGAGATTACCTATTAAAATTAAAATTAAGTATAATCATTGGTATGCAAAATTCTTGAAATTTATTTGGAGAAGCAAACTTGTTGCAATTATTATTTATCCTTACATTTTTGTTAGCGGGTCTAAAAAAATGGCATCAAAGTATAAGGTTATAGAACATGAAATGGCCCATGTTAAACAAATAGAAGAAGTAGGATGTTTTAAATTTTATACAAAATACTGTTTTGAGTTTATTATTAATTTTTTTAAATATTTTAGTTTTAGGAAGGCTTATCTTAATATTTCTTATGAAAAAGAGGCGTATAAAGAACAAATAAAGTTAATTTACCCAAAAGGTACTCAACACTTAAAAGCTAAACTTTAAAAACAATTATTCTTAAAATAAGTATATGCCAATAGATGATAAAGAGATAGATGATATACTTTCTAAGTATAGAAAGAAGTTAGATAAGAGAATAAATAGCAGTGATATTGAACGTTATACTCCTGATCCTGAATTTTCTAGAGAATATTTGAAGTTTAGAGAAGAAGCTATGTCTAAAGGAGTAACTAGTTATGAAAAATGGTGTAAGTTTTCTAGTAGTATTATTAAGGCTGGTGCTCCAACTAAAGGCAGAGAAGAATTAGAGGGAAATATTGAAAGAGCACATTTGGATATAACTCCAGGAGATGCAAGATCTTTTGGTATTTTAATTTCTGGTATTGTGATATTATTATCTTTATTTGTTGGAGTAGCATCTTATTTAGCTAATGGAGGTCTTGGAATTCCATTTGTTAGTTCTTTAATAATTTTAATTGCTTTTTTAATGATTGGACCATTAACTAATATCCCTAAAGGGATTGCTACTAAAATTAGATTAAAAATTGGAAATCAAATGGTTCTTTGTATTTTATATTTAGTTATTTACATGAGACATACTTCTAACTTAGAGAATGCAATTAAATTTACTGCTGATTTTATTGGAAATCCTTTAGCTTTAGATTTGAGAAAGATTTTTTGGGATGTGGAGGTTGGAAAATATACAACGATAAAAGAATCTCTTGATCATTATTTGATAACTTGGAGAGCTACTCATTTAGAATTTGTTAATTCTTTTCATTTAGTAATTAGTAGTTTGTATGAACCTAGTGAAGATAGAAGATTGGAATTGTTGGATAAATCATTGAATGTTATTTTAGAAGGAATTCATGATAAGATGATGAGATATGCCCAAGATCTTAAAAATCCAATAACTATGATTCATATGTTGGGTGTTATTTTACCTTTGCTTGGATTAGTTATATTTCCATTAGTTGGTGTTTTCATGGGAGGAAGTGTTAAGTGGTGGATGCTGGCTATTTTGTATAATTTAATGTTACCATTTATAGTTTATAGTGTTGGAAATAATATTTTAGCTAAAAGACCTAGCAGTAGTGGAGAAGTTGAGATTAAGCCTGATTCTCCTAAAGCTGCCTTAACGTTTTCTGTATTTTTACTTATTGTATTTGTTTTAATTGGAATATCTCCCTTTTTAATTCATGTTTTAGACCCTAGTTTTGATGTTCAATTTTTTGGAGGAGAATTATTGTTAGATTTTGAATGTGGTAGCGGAACATGTTTTGGACCTTTTGGATTTGGTGCATTATTATTGAGTTTATTTATTCCATTAGGATTAATTTTGTCTATTGGAATTTATTATGGTGTTAAAACTAATAGGTTTATGAAATTAAGAGCTAGGATTAAGAAATTAGAGACAGAATTTTCAAGTGCTTTATTTCAATTAGGAACGAGAATTGGAGATGGAATTCCTTCTGAAGTTGCTTTTAAGGATGTAGCTGGTGTTATGCAGGGAACTCCTACTGGAAATTTCTTTAAAGATGTTTATCATAATTTAAGTAAATTAGGTATGACTTTAAAAGAGGCTATTTTTGATAGAGAAAGGGGGGCTATTGTTTCTACACCTAGCTCTTTGGTTAGAAGTTCTATGCAAGTTCTTTTGGAAAGTGCAAAAAAGGGTCCTAAAATTGTTTCACATTCTTTGATTAGTATTTCTAATTATGTAAATAATGTTCATAGAGTTAATGAAAGGTTAAGAGATTTATTGGCTGATATTATTGCTAGTATGCAGAGCCAGATTAAATTTATGGCTCCTGTTATTGGGGCTATTGTTGTTGGATTGGCTAGTATGATTGTGACTATAATTGCTCGTTTGCAAGCTATGCTTGATAGTATTAATTCTGGTGAATTAAGTGCTGATGCAGTTGGGTTTGATATTGGCGGATTTGCTAATTTATTTCAAAAGACTGAAGCTATCCCAGGATATTTCTTTCAGATAATAGTTGGTGTTTATATTGTTCAAATTATTTATGTTTTGAGTGTTTTGAATAATGGAATTGAGTATGGTGTTGATGAATTAAATGAGAAGAATAGTATTGGTAAGAATATGTTGAAGAGCGGATTATTGTATATTATTTTATCATTAATATTTATTTTATTATTTAATAGATTGGCTAATTTAGTTTTAACTGGATTTACTTGATTAGGCTAATATTTATAAATAGTAAAGGAGAAAGTATGAATATGAAAAAAAGAGGTGCGATTTCAGATTATTTAACTGTTATTTTTGCTATTCTTTTTGCTCTTTTGCTATTGTTTGCATTTTGGTATTTTTTGAAAAGAGGTGGTGTTTTTGGATAAGAAAGGTGAAACTATGATGGTTATTGTAAAAGCTATTGTAGTGATAGCATTAGTTGCAATATTATTTTATTTCTTTGTTGAATTTGTAGTTATTGGTAGAGAGAGTGCTGATAGAGAAGTTTGTAGAACTAGTGTTTTGTTAGCTGGGAAAACTCAAATAATTCCTGGAACTGAATTGAAATGCAAAACAGATTTTAAAACTATAAAAACTGATGATGTTGATGAAATAAAGATGGAGATTACACAGGAGATGTATGATTGCTGGTATCAGTATGGTGAAGGTAAAGTTAATTTCATGAAGCATTTTGAATTTAGTAACAATGGTGAAAAGATTTTTGTTTGTTCTAGAATTGATTTTAAAGAAGGTGTTGATAAAAAGATAACAGGATTTTCAGATTTTTGGGCTACTAAATCATTGCCCTTTAAGAATGATATGACTTTTTATGAGTATTTTTATGGTTCAGGCGTTACAGATCCTGATGTGGATATAACACTTAGTACTGAGGAACCTGTATATGTAATTTATTTAGCTACTAAAAGTAATTTGTTAACTTGGGCAGAAAAACATCCAATTGGTGGTTCTTTGTTTCTTGGTGCTGTAGTGGTAGGAATTCCTTTGCTTGCAGGCGTACCAGTTTTGATTGCTCCTGGTGTTGCTATATTGGGTGGTGTAAATATACTTGGTACTAAGTATTCTAGTAATTTGTTAGTTGGTAATGCAGATACAATTATGGATCTATTAGGTTATTCTGTTGAAATAAGAGATGGAACTAAAGATAATCCATTTACAACAGGAGATGAAACTAAAATTGAAGAATTTGTTGATAATCATAGAGAATTTTATTTTAAAGCAAAAGATACTGGAGCTTTTAAGTATGATTCTGCTAAATTTTATTTTGATGAGGAAAAAGGTTGGATGATAGATGGATCCTTTACTGGAGTTAGAGGACCAAGAGAAGTTGAAAATATTGGTGGAATACTTATAGATAGTGGATTATTAAATGATGAGATAAAAGCTATTGCAGAATTAATTGTGGATAGGGCTGGCGAGGATCCTGATGAAGAAATAGAAGTTATTGATGAAAAAGTTATATTTCAAGATTTAACTCTCTGTAGAGATGATGAGTTTTATACATGCGGGCAAGAATATATAATTGCATTAGAAGGCGGAGCATCTTATACTTGTTGTGGCAGAAAATCAACTGAAGGGTACACTTGTAAAATTTATAGTTCGCCTCAAAAAAATTATGTAAATGTTTGCAAGGGTCAACTATTTCATTTGGTTTCTAATCCTTCTGGTGTTAGCGAGGATTGTGATTGGGATTTTTGGGAACCATGTTGTAATGGTGACTCAGAGCCAGATTGTATTTCTGGAATATGGAGGTGCGATAAAACACCATGTCCCTAAGAAATAAAAGAGGAGAAATTATTTGGAATAAGCTTGGATTGTGGATATTAGCTTTGATATTATTAATTATACTTTTATTGATAGTTTTTGAGCATAAAGGTTCTTTGACTAATTTTTTAAAAAGCATAGGAGATATTTTTAGATATGGAGGGAGTTAATGGGGATTGAACTTAGCGTAAAACAAATTATATATGCAATACTTATTATTTTACTAATACTTATTGTAATTTTTGGACCTGGCAATCTTTTACGATCTCTTGGTTTGAATATTAATATATTTTCTAATCCTGAAGAGATAGAGACTCATAGAAAAGCTAATGAAGTAGGTGATAATTTATTTGATTATTTAAATAAGTGTGTTAACGATAGAACTGAAAGTGTTGAAGAATGTTTTTGTTTTAATAAAAATATAGAGTTGCCAACTAATTATCTCTTGAAATTTTATAATAATAAGAATGATAGTAGTTTCAAGTTCGAACTTAAAACAAATAAAGGTGCTAAACTTAGAGAACATGGATGGATTAGTAATAGTGTTGTTTTAGGATGTTTAGATATTGGAAATTGTTTTTTGGGCTCTGATAAAATTGTTGAAGATGGAATTAATTTGATTTATTCTAATCCTTCTTTAATTCAAATTGAACCTAAAAATGGGAAAGAAGTAAATTCAGAATTTGATGAGAATTATGTTTTCTTTTATTCTTTTAAGCCTAATGATAAAAAAGCTACGATGTATTTGGTTTCTAAATCTTATGCATATAGGCAAATAAGGGATGGTGCTAAATTTTGTGGTGAAGAAGATTTAATTCAGTATACTAATAGAATGGAATCATATTTGATTAATTATCCTTCTTCTAATATGGCTATAGAATATGATGATTTTGGTTTATTTGGATATGGTGGTTGGGCTAGTGAGGTGACTGAATAAGATGAAGAAATATGTGCTTTTTTTTGTGCTTTTTATTGGAATGGTTTCTTTAGTTAATGGTGCTGATTTAACATGTGATAGTCAATATGTTGTTCAAAAAGGCGATAGTGCTTGGGATTTATGGAATGAGTATGAAGATCAATTAGATATTGATTGGGCTCAATTTCAGACTTTAAACCCACATATAGATGAATTAAATATCATTGATATTGGAGATGTTCTTTGTTTATCTAATGAATATAAAAAGATTAAGTATACAGTGAAAGCCAGAGATACATTATTAGAAATATGGCAAAAATATGCTAAACCATTTGGACTTACTTCTTGGGATGAATTTGTTTCTGTGAATGAAATTAGTGATATTAATTTGATAGATATTGGAGAACAATTTGTGATATCTAAGAAATTTAATAAAAAGCAAAGAGATGAAGATGGAGAATTGATTATGAATTCAAAGAAAATTGATTATTATACTTTAGAGTATGGTGATGATTTGCCTGCTCTTTATCGAGTATTTGATTATGCGAATGCTATCGAAGATGTTGTATCTTTAAATAAAAAATTGAATGAATTTTATGAAGATAGAAATAGAGATTTAAGACATAGTTTCTATGTAGTTACTTTTCCAGGTAGTGGTTCTTTTTATGGTAACATGTTTGCAGCTTACTTATATTATGAAAAGATAGGTAGTCCAAATGCTAATTCTTTTTTGATTGTTTATTATAAAGATGACAAATTTATTAGTGTTATAGGGGCAGATAGTAAGGCTGAATATACTAAGAAATTGTATGAGGCTATTAATGGTAATAGCTATTTGACAGAAGATTATAAATTTGATTTGGGAAAAACTATTTTGAATGGAATACTTGAAGTAACTGATTTAGATGAAAATAGTATTCAGAAGTTTTTTGGGTTTTTTGAAGATTGGCTTAAGATAAATAAAGATGAAAGAAAAGCTAAGTTGGAGAATGCTATTTATTATGCAAAGAAAAATAGTATAGTAGAAAGAACTTGCGACTGTGGAGATGAATGTGAAGATTATGCAAAATTGATTTTAGAAAATTCAGAAAAAAATAATATTGATCCTTTATTGAGTTTATCTTTAATGATGCAGGAAAGTAGTTGTAATAGTGAAGCTAAATCAGGTACCTCATGTGGATTATATCAAATTCCTTGTGAAACTTCTAATTGGAAAGATCCTGAAATTAATGTGCCAAAAGGACATCAAATTTTGAGAGAGAAATATGGTTATTTTAATCATAATGTTTGTTCATTAGATAAAGATTGCAAACCTAAATTTGTTAATTTTTGTGGTACAGAAAATTGTAGATCTGATTGCTCTGATGGATATTGTTATTATGAATTTGTTGGCTGTGGATCAAATAAGAGACAGAATGATAATGGGCATTTGTTTTATTCTGGCTGGAATGCGGCTATAAGGGCTTATAATGGATGGGGATGTGATACTACACTAAAAAATCAAGATAAATTTGCTGATGAAGTTTGGAATAGGTACTTAGAACTTAAAAAAGTTTAAACAGAAAGCTTTAAATATTAATTAGTTGATTTTAAATTATTGAGGTGAATATAGTTGTTAAATAAAAAAGGTCAAGGATTACAGGTTTCTACTGTTATAATTATTATTCTTGCTCTATTAGTTTTAGTTATTTTAGCTGTTATAGTTACTGGTGGATTTGCTGAATTTGCTGAGAAGATAGGATTTATAAAAAAGACTTCAATTTCTTTAGATGATGCTAAATTAGATTGTCAATCTTGGTGTAATTCTCCTAATTCTGATATTCGTAAGAAGTTTTGTGGAAGTAGAACAGATAAATTTAAGATAGATAGTGATGGAGATGGAAAAGATGAACTTTATTCGTGTGAAGATTTAGGTCTTGCATGTCCTGCTGTAGATTGTTCATAAAAGTAAATTAATTTATTATTTATAAAATGTTTAATAAAAAAGGTGAAGGATTATCTATAAGCACTATTGTATATTTGATTCTTGGTTTATTGGTTTTAATTTTACTTATTTTAATTTTTACTGGGCAAGCTAGTTCTATTTTTGATAGTGTTAAAGAAACAATTCAAAATGTTTTAGGAATGGAACCTAGTTTAGAAGGTGTAAAATGAATAAAATAGGGGAATTGTCAAAAACTATTTGGATAATTGCCAGTATATCTCTTGGTATTGTTGCATTACTTTTTGTTCTTTTTCTTTTGAATACTGTTTATGGTTTGATTTTTGGAGGTGGTGGAGTTGATGATGAAACTAAAGAGACTTTTGAAGGACTTTCTATTGCATTAGAGAAATTAGAAGGAAGTGGTGATATTCTTTTTAAGTTTAGTAAAAGTTATAGCATGATTATTTTTGATAAAAGTAACTCTGCTTCCGGCGATATTGGATATTATACTAGGCCATCTTCTTGTTTTAATACAGCATGTATAGTTTTATGTAAAGATAAATCTAATCAGGATTCTTGTTTAGAATCTAAATATATAATTTATAATAATATTGATAGTTTTGGTACTTCTTCTGACAAAGGAATAGTTTATCCAGCTGAAATTGGAAAGTCTAAGGATGAGTTGAAATTATTAGAATTTGTTAAATCTGATAATACTATTGAACTTAATGTTGCTAATTAAGAGGATTCTTAAAATATTAGTGAGTTCAAAAACATTATATATATGTAATTTTATATTCTTGTTGATATGGAAGAATCACAGTCTTTAATATGGGTTGGATATATAGTTCTAGTCGTTCTAGTTTTTTTGGGATTATTTGGGATTATGAATAAGATGGTAGATAATTCTGGTATTAAACAAGAATTATATGCAAGAGATGCTTCATTAATTGAAAGTATTTTATTAACTAATAATTATGATCATAATGTTAGTGTCAATATTGATTCTGATTTTGAGTATTCTTTTAATGGATGTAGTGTTCTTGTAAATAAGAAAGGAACAAATTTAGAATCTGCTGCAAAATATTTCTGTGCTGATAATTTAGTTGTTAATAGGGTTTATAATGCTAGTTTTGATTATGATTCTTTATTTTTTAAGTTGAAAGATAATGAATTGAGTGGGTTGGTGGTTATTAATGAATAAAAGAGGAATATCTAATGAATATGAGATGCCACAGATGCTTTTTTATGCTTTCATGGTTCTTTTAGTTTCTTTAGTATTATTATTTGGTTTTGGAATTGGCGTTAAAAAAGATGTTGATACAGTTTCATTGGAAAGAACTATTAGTGAGTATAGATTGTTTAATTCTCCTGATTGTTTTGGCTATTTAGATGATGGTTTTTTTGTTAAAGGTGTTATAGATAGGGAGAAATTTAATGAAGATGTTCTTGGTAATTGTTTAGCTTATCCAGATGGAAAAATACAAGGAATTAAATTGAAATTAAAAGATATAGAAGGTAATGATTTAGAGAATATAGAATTGAATGATAAACTAGTTAGCCAAATGTTTGCTTGTGAACATAGTGACGATTATGAATGTTTTAATGATAGAAAATATATTTTGTATAAAGAAAATGATCAAATTAAAAGAGGTGTATTGGATTTTTTGATAATAAGTGAAAAATGATTAATAAAAAAGCTCTTATGTTGATTTCTGATCCTTTTGCTATTATTGGTATTCTTATTTTATTAGGTGCTTATATGGCTATAATGATTGGTTTTGGTGTTGGAGGATATACTTACATATACACAAATGATTTTTCTTTTACTAGTGTGAATTTATATTCTTATTTAGAGAGTCCTGTAGATGATTCTAGAATGGTTGATTTGCTAAGAGAATATGTTGAGAGTGATTTTAGTGATATTAATTTAGAAAATAAGATTAAGGATGAAAGTATAATAATCTTAAGAAAGCTTAATTTCTGTGCTAATGAAAATTCTTATTATAATTATATACTTTTAGAGAATGAGGATAATGAACTTAGAATATTCTCATCTAATTTTGCTGAAGATCTTTATTTGAAAAGAGATCAAGATAGTCTTTCTTCAACAACAGATCAGAGAATTCCTTATGATGATGGTATATTTTTTGTTAGATTTGGTGCTTTTATTGAGGATGATGATAAAGGTTGTAGCGAGGTGGTGAGTGTATGAATAAAAGAGGATTTTTGATGCTCTCTTTGTTTATTTTTACAATTATAGCAGTTGGTATTGCTCTTTATGTTTCCTCTACTATTAGTAATGTGGCCTTTTCTGAGAATTTAGGAGATATACAGCTTGGTGTAATGAACAATTCTAATTTAATATATGAAGAATTATATTTTAAAAATGAAATCCTGAAATCAACTGCAGGAGATTCTGTTTTTGAACTTGGAAATGTTGGTGGGGTTTTTGATGGTGAGTTTGTTGATGATTACAATGTTTGGTATAGGGGTGGAAAAGAATGTTGGCCTAATGAAGATAGTTTAACTGAGAATTATATTTTGGTTCTTGAAGATAAAATGGATTTCTATGAAGAATCTGATTATAATTTAAAAATAGAAAAAGAAGATTCAGGTTTTATTAAAATTATTAGCGAGCTTGAAATATATAATGAAATTCTTAAAGATGATTATAATGTGAGTACATTTTCTGATGAAGGTTTAACTTATACTCTAGAATATAATTTTGATGATTTTGAAACAAAGGTTAAGAATATTAGAGATGATATTTTAGTAGAGTGTTCTGATGATTTTGCATGTTGGGAAGAGAAAAAGAATTCTAGAAATTGGTTCAAAAGTCTTGATGTGAATGGGAAAGTATTTAAGTTCAAGCTCGTTTCTGATTCTGTTGGGGGAGAAGAGGTGATTATAAAGGGGGCTATCGACTTTAACGAAGGTAATTTAGAATGTTAAAATTTAGTTATTCTGAGATTGTTGAAAAAATACAGAAAGAAAAAAGTTTGAGTAAAGAAGAGATAGATAAAAAAATAAAAGAGAAAATGGCTCAACTTTCTGATTTGGTTAGCATGGAAGGTGCTGCCCACATAGTTGCTAATCAATTAGGTGTTAAATTATTTGAAAATTTTGAGAATAAAGAATTGAAAATAAATGATGTTCCTAAAGCTGCTAATGCAATTACTATTGCAGGAAGAGTTGTTGATTTTTGGGGTATTAGAGAATTTAATAAAAATGGAAGAAGTGGTAGAGTTGCTAATTTTTTGATTGGAGATGAAACTGGTGCTGTTAGGATTGTAGTTTGGGATGAACCTATAATTAATAAAGTTGCTAATTTGAAAGAAGGTGATATTGTTAGAGTTAAGAATTCTTATTCTAGGGAAAATAGAGGTTATATGGAATTGCATTTAGGTAGCAGATCTGAAATTGATATAAATCCTAAAGGTGTGGAAATTGGTGAAGTTAATATTAAATTGAATTCTCCTAAAGCTACTAAGAAAAATATTAATGAATTAAAAGAAGGGGACGAATCTGAGTTATTTGGTACTATTGTTCGAATGTTTGATCCTAATTTTTATTTTGTGTGTCCTAATTGTATGAGGAAGGTAATTCCTATAGGTGCTAAATATAATTGTAATGAGCATGGAGAAGTTGAAGCTAAAAAAATGCCTGTTTTTAATTTGTTTTTTGATGATGGGACTGAAAGTATTAGGTCTGTAGTGTTTGCCCAACAGACTAAAGATTTGATTGGTTCTGAATTTAGTGAGGATAGTAATTTAGAGGCTATTAAAAGTGAATTATTGGGTAAACAGATTATTTTAATTGGTAGGGCTGTTAAAAATCAGATGTTTGGAAGATTAGAATTTGTTGTTAGAGCTATAAAAGAAGCTGACCCCTCTCAATTGATTAAGGAATTAGAAAAATGATTTAGAAAAGTTTATCATTTCTTCAATATAATCCTAAAGCTCCAGTATTGGAATCCGAGTCATCCCAATCTCTCTCAAATTCACATTCTTGGGGACAAGTGGATGGTTTAACTTCAGTTATCCCCCAATTGCAAAAATTATCATTATCTTTGTCTACACATAGGATATCATATGATTCTCCAGTTGGAGAAACATAGGGGCCTAATGGAATAATCCCAGGATTTATTTCATCAATTACATATCTATTTTCTTTAGGATCGATTCTATCAGTCACAGTTTTATAACCGTTTTCTTCATCATCTAGTCCGCGACTGTTTTTGAATATCCACATTGTTTGTCCATTTTTATTTGTTTCATACCCGGACAATACCATCGCGTGGTTCATATAATTAAGCCCAGTTGCTATTGGCCCATTCTCAATTAAAATTTTTTTAAATTCGTTTTCGTTTGTTAAATCATTATATTGACAATTTGACCCACTTTCCCCTATCTCTCCTAAATTATTAATTACATAAATTTCATAATCATTAATTTTCCAGTTTTTGTTTTGCCAGTCAGAACAAATGTTTTTATAGGTACATTTTCCACGATATAACATAGAATATGGGTCACATTCTTCTAAGATTATTCCATGTTCTTTAAAGCGACAAAAATTCCGTGCCATTGATCCACAATCATTATTTTCGCAGGCATTAGGAAGAAAAAATTCTTGAATGCTTTTAGTATCTCCTGGAGAACAACAGTTAATACAATCTTCTAAGAATTGTTCTGCAAGATCAACATCAAGGTGCTGGTTGTAATAAAGATTTATATGTGCTTCAATTGCACCAATTATTGCAAAGCTGTAACATGCATCGTTGTTTCCTTGATTCTTCACGGGAGTCATCCAATTCTCATTATGCCTATCTCTCCAATTAAATGACTTTGGAAGTTTGCAGTCACCTAAACAACATCTATTTGTATTGGTGCTAGTTAGAATAGAACCGTCACAAACTTGATGATTATAGCATATTTCTTCATTTTGTTCCTGACAAGTTTTTGATTCATTTTGTTCTTCATTTATTTTACAACTATTCAGAAATATTAAGCTTATGATTAGTATAGTTATTACTATTATTTTTTTCATATGGTTTCCTGTGATTATAAGTATAAAAATATTCCCATATTTTCTCTGGTAAAAATTTCTATATAATATTATTTAAACTACACGGTAAACAATTTAGAAACGTTTATAACTTCTTTTACAATTTTAAGTTTACTATGATGTTTAAAACCCATGTGGCTTTTGCAATTCTAGTTGGAATAGTTTTTATTCAGATGTTTGAGATGCAATATTGGTGGTTATTTTTGCTTGTAACTGTGTTTATAGCTGGAATTCCTGATATTGATGCTCATAAAAGTACTTATGGTAAAAGAATCAAACCTTTATCTTTTTTGATAAACTTGTTTTTTGGACATAGGGGATTATTTCATAGTTTTATTTTTGCTGTATTTTTGTTTATAATTTTTAATTTATTTGGAAATAGTACTTTAGCAGCTGCTTCTTTATTGGGATATAGTTCTCATTTATTGTTAGATGCTTTGACTAAACAAGGAATTATGCCATTAGTTCCTATATCTACTTTCAGAGTTCATGGGTTTATTAAATCTGGTGGGATTTTTGATTGGGCTTTGTTCTTTGTTTTTATAATTGGTATTGTTTTTGTGTTGATTTGAAAGTTTTAACAGCATCTCCGAATAAGAATTCTCTACTCAAGAATTAATAGAAAATAGCAAATATGAGCAGAACCCATATTTGCTATGGTCCTTAAACCAATTAGATGGATTAAGAAGCAATTAAAAAAGCTTTTCTCTACATTATTTA
>JBDRML010000022.1:0-9649 GCA_043812195.1 Candidatus Woesearchaeota archaeon
GAATGTCCTATAGGTTGCGGAGATGATATCTGTAGTGCTACTGAAAGTTGTTCAATATGCCCTGATGATTGTGGAGCATGTCCTGGAACTTGTGGAGATGACTCATGTTCTGGAACAGAAACCTGTACAAATTGTAGAGCAGATTGTGGACAATGTGAAAGCAATACCCAAACAGGGGGAGGTTCATCAAGTAGCTCATCAGATGATGATTCAGTAACTAGTACTCCACAAGAACAAGCAGAAGTAAGAACCCTTACAACTCAAGAAGTTATATATACCTCAGTAATACCAAATGATCAGTTTTCATTCACATTTAAATCAAAAGCTTACCGTTTAATTATAGAACAGGTAACTTCATATTCAGTTATAATAAAAATAAAAGAAGTTACATCTAATGAAATACAAACCATTGTAATAAAACCAGGCGAAGAAAAAGAAATAGACTTAAATGAAGATTCTGAAACAGATATAATCTTCCAATATATGTCTTTAATAGATAATAACAAGGCAAATGTAAAAATAGATTTTACAACACATGAAGAACTTCAACAAACTCCTTCATATCAATCAGAAGCACAGGACTTTAAAACAAGCACAATAATATATATAGTAGCAGCTATATTTGTTGTAATAATAGCATTTTTCATAGTAAGAACATCAATTCACCCTAAAAAAAGCAAAAAGAATATAAAAAGAAAGCAAAGTAATTAATTCTATGAAAGATACTATAAGAAAAGATATTATTTCTGCTTTAAAAGAAAGCATAACAGCCATTAAAAAAAACGATCTAGCTTTATTAAGAGAGCAAAGCAATGAAATATTAAATAACACACTAATTTATCAAGACAAAAGCTCAATATCTTTAGCTGTTATCATATACTCAATATTCAAAATTCTAGAAAAAAAATCCTATACAAAATACAAAGACTGGAATATATTCAAAGTAAACATAATCAAAAGTCTAAGAGCTTCACAAGAATTTTTAGAAAAAGGAGACTTAGAATCCTATTACGAACGTATTAAGGCTGTAATGGAAGATTTAAACGCAATAGAAAAAGATATGGGGTTATTCATAGAGCACATAATAAACTCATCAAAAATAAAGAAAGCAAGCCAAATATCTATTCACGGATTATCAGGAGGAAGAGTAGCAGAGATGTTAGGTATATCTCAATGGGAATTAATGTCATACATAGGCCAAAATAAAGAATTCACAGAAACACCATATAATATATCAAAATCAGTACTAGAAAGAGTCGCATATGCTAAAAAAATATTCAATTTAAGATGAAATCAATAATATTTGACACAAGTACAATAATAAGTATAGCAACAAACAATCTATTATGGATTACAGAGAGATTAAAGAACCAATTCAAAGGAGAATTCATAATACCAAAATCAGTAGAAGCAGAACTAGTAGATAATCCTTTAAAAACAAAGAAATTTAAGCTAGCAGCTATAATAATAAAAGATTATATAGATGAAGGAGTATTCAAATTATACAGTTCTCCAGCAATTAGACAAACAGCACAAAAAATTCTAACATTAGCAAACACAATTTTCATCAAAAATAATAACACCATTAAAATAATAAGCATAGGTGAAGCAGAAGCATTAGCACTAGCAGTCCACTTAAAATCAGATGCACTAGCAATAGATGAAAGAACTCTAAGATTATTAGTAGAAGATCCAGATAAATTACACAACATTTTAGAAAGAAAAATGCACACAAAAATAATAATCAACAAAGAAAATTTAAATGAATTCAAAGCACTTGCAGGCAACATAAAAATCTTAAGATCAACAGAACTTTTAACCATTACATATGACCTGGGTCTATTAGACAAATACATTTCAGCTAAGAAAGTGATGCATAAACATTTAAGAAAACCTCTTTTAGAAGGAGCATTATGGGGATTAAAACTTAGAGGCGCATCCATCTCAGAGCAAGAAATCAATGAAATCTTAAATGCCAGATTTGGCTGATCTAAACGGTAACACACAAGAATTCAAAATTTTCACTCAGAATTCCCTAAACATTAGATTTAAATAAAGGAAACCTTTAAAAAGGGTTCATCTAACCACAACATTTATAAGTTTTTCTAGTATTCACTATTCTAACATAACAACAAATAATATTCGACCGGGAGGGGTTAAAGAATGAAAAAACAATTTAATGCAATTGCAATTTTACTGGTATTAGTTTTATCTATGGTTCCAGTTATGGCAAGCAATACTACAGATGACTTCGAAATCACAGAAATCGAATTGAATGATGATGATGTAGACATTCTAAACGGTGATTTATACGGCCCTGTTTACGCTGGAGAGGAACTAGAGATTGAAGTTTCTTGGGAAGCAAATTTAACAGGAGATGATGACGATGAAAGAGATGCCAAAATAACAGTAAAATTAGCAGACGAAAAAGCAGAAACAGACTGGTTTACAATCAGAGATGGTTGGACTGGTAAAGAAAGATTAACTCTAGATTTAGATTTAGATGCTTTCGACCTAGACAATGATGACGTAAATAATAACGAGTTCAATATTGATGACTTAGAAAAAGTTTATAGACTTCATGTTGAAATGGAAGACGAAAATGGAAACACTGTTGAAATAGACAACATCCGGGTTAGAGTAGTTAACCAAAGAAACCTAGTTCAAATATACGATGTAAACTTCCCTAATAGTAGAGAAGTTAAAGCTGGTGAAATATTCCAAGCTAACATAGGTGTTAAGAACTTAGGACACAAAAATGAAGAAGATGTTAAAATTACAGTATCTATTCCTGAATTAGGTCTTTCAACAAGAAGCGATAGATTTGACTTATACACAGAAGAAGAATACCTTGAAGATAGATTTGATGATGATGATTTTCATTACAAGCTTTACAGAACATTATTCATACCAATACCTCTAAACACAATTTCAGGTGTTTATGATGTAGAAGTTGAAGTAGAGTACGATGATGGAGACAAATCAGACAGAGAAGTTTACTCACTAACTGTATCAAGTGGTGTTGCACCAAGCGATGCTGTTATCAGTGTTGCAGATACAAGTGAGCAGATGACAAGAGGAAAAGGCGCTGTATATAAGTTAATGTTTGCTAACCTAGGAAACCAAGCAGGAACTTACACTATTGAAGTTTCAGGTGTAAGTGGATGGGGAACAGCAAGAGTTGATCCTCAGACAGTAACTGTTGGTGCAGATGAAACTAGAGAAGTATTTATCTTTGTTTCAGCTGATGAAAATGCAAATTTAGGTTCAGAAGACTTTAATGTTAAAGTTAAGACTGGTAATTCAGTTGTTAAAGAATTCGACCTAACTGCAAACATAGTAGGAGCAACAGCAAGCGACATCGTTGATGTTAAGGATGGACTTCAAATAGGCTTCTTAATATTGTTAGTTATTCTAGTAATCTTAGGAATAATTTTAGTTGCTAAGAAACTAGGTAAAAACGGTAAAGAAGAAGAACCATTTATTGAAGAAGACCAAACTTATTACTAAAATAATAAGGGAAAAACAAATATTTCCTTATTTTTTTCTTTTTTTATTCTTTACAATATTTCTCATAAAACTCTAATATTTCATCTATTTTTTTAGGATTAAGAGAATAATGAATTTCTCCAGTTTTCTTTGCAGGAATTATCCATTGATATTTTTCAAGTTCTTTTAAAGCTTGTTTAGTAAGTTTACTTCCCACCAAATGAGAAGGTAAGCCTTTTAATATATTTTCAGTATGAGCACCACCCCATTTTTTCCATTTAACTAATTTCCGTATTATTCTACTTTTTATATTCTGTTTTGAAATTCCCATAATATTATTTATTAAATTAAATATATAAGCTATTGTCTAAATAAAGGAACAACAATGTACCAAAATAGGAACTTTTATATATTACCTACTACTTACTATACAATACAATGGAACAAAAATCTTTATTTATAGAGTTCATGGGAGATTCTCCAACTATAAAAATATTAGATTACTTACTTACTGAAAGAGATCTAGATTTTTCAATAACAGATATAGCAAAAAACTCAGGAATAGGTAGGACTACTCTATATAGAATATGGGCGGATTTAATCAAAAATAAAATAATAACCTCAACAAGAACAATAGGAAAAGCCAAATTATACAAATTAAATAAAGACAATTTTGTAATTAAAAAATTAATAGAAATAGATGACGCCCTAATAATAAAAGAATTAAAGAAGCATTCAAAGAAAATTGAAATTACAGCTTCCTGATTATAAATCACAAAAACTTTTTCTTTTTCTTTTTTTTATTTAATATTACTAAAATTAAGGGGAAATAAATTTCCTTATTTTTTTTCTTTTTTTTGATAATTTTATTAAAATATAAGTCTTTCCCCTTACAATTGAATATCAAAATGTAGGGGGAATATTTAATCTAAAAGACAACTTCAAAATATATAATTAAAAAAGAGTAACAAAAAGCATAGTTCGTGACGCATAGGCAGAACAAAGGACTATATATTTATTTCTTGTGTATTATTCAAATTATTACTAAATTTTTTCTTTTTAGTTAACTTTAAAAACAATAAAATAGAATTCTACAATTAATGAAAGTAAGCATTATAGCTGAAGGTGGTGCTATGCGTGGAGCATACGTAGCAGGTGCATTAAAAGCATTATATGAATATCATGGACTTAAATCAGTAGATGTTGCAACAGGGTCTTCAGCAGGTATTGCGGATCTAGCTTATTATTTAACTGGTCAAATTCACGATGCATACAAAGTATGGACCAAATATCTCACTAAACCTATCTTTTTAAGCGTAAAACATGCTATAAATCATTTCCCAATAGTAGACATAGATTATCTAGTGGATATTGTTTTTAAGAAGAAAGTAATACTAAATACAAGAAAGTTAAAAAAATTAAAAACTAAATTCATTATCCCATTAACAAATGCCAATACTGGAAAAACAGAATATTTTACAAATAAAACAAACTTTGATTTCTTTAAAGTTTTAAAAGCAGCATTAGCAGTACCATTCTTCTATGGAAAAAAAGTACGAGTAGGTAAAAAAGAATATTATGATGGGGGCGTTTCAGACCCACTCCCTTTAAATATACCAGAGCTAAAAAACACAAGAAAAATAATAATACTCACACACCCAAAAAAAGAAAGAGCCCTTTTTATGATTGCATGTTCTTTATTAGGAACAATTAAGAGAATATGTATTCCTCTTTTTGGAGAATCATTATGTAAAAAAATTAAGGAAAGTGACAAATTACACCTAAAACAAGAGAAGCAGATTGAGAGATTAGAAAAACAACAAAATGTCATAATACGCCCAAAAAAAGAACTATTAAGATTAAATAATTCTAGCAAGAATATTAGACAAAGCATAGACGAAGGTTACAATGACACAGTTAATAATAACAAATTAATAGAACTAATTAAAGAATTAAATAAGAATAGACCAGAATTGTTCTGTTAAATTTCTTATTTAAACCTTTATAAACTCCTTTTAAAGAATATATACTAAATAACAACAATGTATTTATACTGACCTCATATTCACTTTTTTGTAATAAACGGGGGTTTAAACTATGAGTGATAAAAAATATCTATTCTTACTATCAGTTTTAATACTTCTGCCTTTAGTTTTAGCAGCAGATTCTTTCACACTATACAATGGAGAATCACCAGACGCAATATGCCCTGGTTCTACTGAATTATATATAGATTATGTGGAAAACACAGGAAATTCAGATTTAGAGTTTACTATGTCAACATCAGGTAGTGCATCAAGCTTTACTACTTCTGTGCCCCAAGGTTTCTTATTACAACCAGGTAAAATAAAAGCCATATATACATATTTAACTCCAAGAACAACAACACCAGTTGGAAACTATGATATTAAATTAATAGCAAATTCAAATCAAGGATCAGATTCTATAACACACCCTGTTAATGTAATTGATTGCTATGATTATCAATTACAGGCATTAGAAGATGTAAAACATACATGCCCGGGAGATTCCCAAAATTTCAATTTTAGATTAACAAATAATGGTCAATTCCTAGACACATACACATTAGATTTAGGTGGAGAATTTGCTAGTAGAACTTCACTTAGCAATACACAATTTAGTTTATCTCCAGGCCAATCAAAAGACTTCTCAGCTTCTGTAGAAACAGGAGAGAATGATGAAGGAGAACACACAATCACAACAAGAGTGAGACCTCAACTAGGTACATCTATACAAGCTGCAACATCAACTCTAATGGTAGATCCTTGTTATGATTTTAAATTACAAACAGATCAAGATTTTTTAGAATTCTGTGAAAACTCCCAAAAAACAGTACCTATCACAGTTCAAAATCAAGGTTCAACATCAAACACATTCAATTTAAATTTAAATGGTCCTGAATGGGCTAATATAAATAAGAATAAATTAGATATAGCAGAAGGTGGAACAGGCACAGTAGATTTAATTTTAGCTCCAGCTTATGGTGTTCAAGGTGCATTCCAAGTAGAATTTACAGCAGAGCCAGAAAGAGGCAATGTAAAAGCAATGAACACTTTCAACGTAAATATAAAGAAATGCCATTCAGTTAATATAGATATAGAAAGAGATGCAGACAGAATATGTAACTCTTTAGAAAACACATACTCAGTTTTAGTAAGAAATGATGGAGAATTTGAAAAAAACTATAACATTGAAGTAGAAGGCCCTGATTGGGCAACTTTAGACAAAAGATCATTATCATTAACACCAGGACAAGAAGACGAGCTAACACTAAACATAAACCCTCCATTTAATGTAATACCTGCAACATATTCAATTAAAGTAAAAGCAACAGCTACAGATTCAAATATAGTAGCAGACACAGATGAAATAGCATTAAGTGCTGTTACAAGAGATGAATGTTTCCAAGCAATTATTAATGCAGAAGAAAAAGATGTCAAATTACCTTATGACACAACAGCCACAGTTCCAATAATAATAGAGAACAGAGGAACATATACTGGAACCTATGACTTATCAATTACAGGGACAGCTTCAGATTTCACATATCTTAACCCCTCCATTATTACAATAGATCCAACAAAATCTGAAATTGTTTACCTGTACATTGCTCCAACAGGACAAATAGCAAATGGAGATTATTCAATTACAGTATCAGCTAGATTAGGTGAAAGTGCCATACTAGCAACAGAGACAATTAATATTAAAGTAACAGAAAGCAAAGCACCAACAGAAGAAGATATTGAAAGAGAAGTAGTAGAAGAACAAACAGAATCTTTCTTCCAAAGAGCAATCAACTTCATAGTAGGTCTTTTCACACCAGATGAACCAACTGAAGAAGATACAACAGAAGAAGAAACTGAAGACACAGAAGAAGAGGAAGAAGTTGTTGAAGATGAGACAGAAGAACCAACATTAGAAGAATTAACACTAAGAAACATTAAATTAACAGAAGGTGGTTCAGAACAATTCTTAATAGATGGTGAAGAACATCAAATAGAATACACACAAACAGATGGAGATTCAATTAAGATAATAGTTCAATCTGACCCTCAAGAATTAGATTTAAATCCAGGAGAATCTAAAAAAGTAGATTTAGACAATGATGGAGTATATGATTTATTAGTCACATTCAATAGTTATACAGATGGAGAAGCAGATATAACTTATGAAAGAATTGAAGAGATAATAGAAGAATTAGAAGACATAGAAGACACTACAGATGAGATAGACGATGCACTAGATGACGAAGTAGTAGACGACACAACAGATGAAACAGAAGACGACACAACAGAAGAAGATAATAATAATAGTATTATCACAGGAGCTTCAACAACAGCAACAAACGCATGGGATTCAATAAAGAAAACATTCACACCAATAATAGGAAATCTATCACAATCTATAATTTTATACAGAAACCAAATAATAGCAATAATAATCATCTTACTAATAATATTAATAGCAGCAAAAACACAATTCCACAGAAAAATAGTAAAATTCTTTGAAGAAGAAATAGAAGAAGAACCAGTAATAAAAGAGATTAAAACAGTAGAACCAGAAAAGAAAAAAGAAGAAAAGAAAAAAGAAGAAAAGAAACCAGAGAAAAAACAAGAAGATAAAAAAGAAAAAAAGAAAGAAGAGCCAGAGCCAGAGAAGAAAGAAGAGAAAAAACCAGATGATGACGAAGAAGAAGATTTTATAATAGAATTTGATGACGAAGAAGATTAAAAAAGTGATCACTACTAATAACTAACAAGAAACTATCACTATTTAATTTATATGTTATAGGATAATAGTGTTTATATATATTTATGAGTTTATTTCATTGAATATTTATAAAATATTTTGGGGGATATCCTTAAAAGGAGGCTAATTTAAATGAAAAATAAAATAATGTTAAATAGATTTTTTGCTATTTTTGTAAGTTTAATAATAACCTTAACATCAATAGCAAGCGCAACAGCAACAAATGATTTTTATATTAATGACCCATTAAATCCAGAATGGGCACAAGGAGATGAAGACATAAATTATACTTTTGAAATAGATAATGATGGAAATTCAGAAGGAAGAATAAATAAAGTAGATATAATATTTCCAGATGATTGGTGGTTAGGTCATGATGAGAGTTGTTATGCAAATATTCTACCAGATGGATGGGATGTCTTTGAATATGCAAATGGCATATGTACTTATCAAACAGTTCTTGAACAATACATGGTTTACCCAGGTGAATCTATATCTTTTATTCCTGTAGCACACACAGCAGACGAGACAGGAATTTATGAATGGAATGTCCAAGCCATATATACTGGTGGTGGAGATCAACCTTCTGGAAAAGAAACCAACAGTGGAGTAGATGAAACAGACCCAATTATTGGAGATCCAGAAGTTTACTCAGATAATTATTATTATGATGGTGTAAATCATTGGGTAGGAAGCCCATTTGATTTAAGAGCTGAAGTTTCAGATGAACATTCTGGAATAAATGAAGATAGCTGTGAATATGTATTTGACGGAGATCCTTGGCAACCTGCCAACTATGAAAATGTTTCTTCAGAATACTGTTACAAAGAAGGTGTTGAAGTAGTTAATCATAATTTTCCTAACCCATATACAATGAGAGTTCAGGATAATGTAGGAAACTCAGCACAAAGTAGTACAATTACTTTATACGGAGATTTAGTTGCTCCAGAAACTACAGATGATGAAGAAGAATGCCCTGAATGGTATGGTGAAGACCAAGAAGTTAATTTAATAGCAACAGATTCTGGTTCAGGAGTAAACACAACTTATTATTGTGTAGCTGAAGAAGGAGATACTTGTACTCCAAGTTTGGAAGGAACAGAAGTTGATGTAACTTGTGCTGATGGAGAAATTTGTGAACAATACATTAGATATTTTTCAACAGACAATGTTGGAAATGTTGAAGACCCAATAAAAGATAGTTGTGTAATAAACATAGATAAAAAAGATCCATACTTTGAAAACATTTTATTTGATCCAGCAAGTCCAAGTAATGATAACACACCATTTTTAAGTTTTGATGTTCTTGATGATGATTCTGGGATAGATTCAACAACATTACTTTTGAATGTAAACAACAATTATTATTACACAGAAGACAACATGACAT